>CAYYRT010000192.1:0-7035 GCA_964474055.1 uncultured Acidimicrobiaceae bacterium
AGCGGTTCGACGAGGACCTGGCCCAGCTCGAGGGCCGCGGGCTCCTCGACCGAGAGGCCGGCGGCGGAATCACTGAGCTCCGCTTCCACCACGTCCTCACTCAGGAGGTCGCCTACGGCGGCCTGCTCCAGGCCGACCGCAAGGCCCGCCACCGGCGCGCCGCCGAGACGATCGAGTCGCTCTACCGGGGCCGCACCGAAGAGGTTTGCGATCAGCTCGCCTACCACTGGGTCCGGAGCGACCGGGCGGTGGCGGCGCTGCCCTATCTCCTGACCGCGGCCGACGGAGCGGTGGCCATGGGCGCCAACCCGGAAGCCATCAGCCACCTGCAGGGCGCGCTCGATCTGACGATTGCGCACCCCGACGCCGTCAGCCCGCCGCAGCGCGACGCCATTCGCCTCAAGCTGGCCGGCCTGCATTTCGTCGTCGGCGAGCGTTGACCTGGCCTCTTCGGCGTCCGCGGAGCTGCGCGACCTTTCTCACCGTGGTCGGCGGCCGGCTTCGGTCGGGTCGAGGCCGAGCCCACGGCCTCGACGTCGGTCGCGGTCTTGCAGCGAGGCGCGGAGTACTTGATGGGCGCGCTGATCGCGGAGCTCCTCCAACCTTCGGCTCTAGGTTCGCGGCCAACCGGGACCAAGACCCACGCTTCGGCGATAAGACGATGTCCGCCTCGAAGGTGAGGCGGGCGATCTCGGTAGTTGTAGGCCGCCGCAACAGCCGGCATTGCGCTCGACACTGATGACCGGGACCACAGCTATGGTGTTATGCGGGTTTCGTGTACTGAAGCGCCAGGTTCGAGACAACCTGCTCAGAACTGCAACCCGGGATTGGAAGTCCTGTGTCCATCCTTCTAGCACACGCGGGATCCCGATCCGAATCCGACAGCCTTTCGAAGTGTGGTGGCGTTTGACGAAGCCGAAGCCTCTCGGATCGGTTGTGTAGCAGTTTGTAGCAGCTGGCGGGATGCGCCGGCCGCGTCCGCGCCCAACTGACGATGCATCACGGCCACTTGCGGTGCGCTCGGTGCCGACTACCGTGTTCGACACCACGACCTCAGGACCGCCGCTTCTCAGCCACGAGGACCGCGCCGCTGCCCCGCCGAGCCGCTCCGATGGAACTCGACCCTCGACGGGCCGGGGACGGTCTCGCGTCGAACCGGAGGGCGTGTAGCTCGTGTCGAGCCGCTCCGATCTGAACGTGGCCTAGGCGAGGGGCCATCTCGTGAGCGGCGGGCATGTGCAGTCTGGGCCTTGGGGGCGGGGGGGGACCTCGGCCCGGCGACACTCGCGCATCTCCTGAGAGATTTTCCCGGCAGTTTTGGGGACTCTGAATCGTGCCGACAAAAGACACGGAACAATCTCCCAGACCCGAAGAAGGGGCCTCATTTGCGTGACGCAGCCCACTCCCGCGCCATCTTCTGTGCTTCAGCAATCTCCTGTCGCGACATCCTGCGCTCTAGCTCGTCTAGTAACTTCTTGGCATGCTGCTCTCCGAGCGCATGCGCTCTGTTGGCATAGAAATAAGCAAGGACATCATCGATCGGTACGTGCCGACCCTTCTGAAAGAAATGCGCCATCCACCAGTTCGCCTGTGGATCGTCACTGTCAGCAGCGCGCTTCATCAGCGAGACGGCGGTCTTCGCATCTGTCGCGTTGTTCAGATGGCCAGTTGGCAACAACTTGAGTGCGATCAGACGAACTCCAAGCGGCTCGCCTCGCTGATAGGCAGCTACAGCTGCGAGAAAATGTTTAACCAAAAACTCGGTCTCGCGTTGTCTCAGCCTGCCTAAGTAGTCTGCGGAACGATCCTCCGCCCTCGTCGCGATGAATCCGAACTCATAGATCAGCCATAAGCTCTGATAGTCCTGGGCCTCCTCAAAGAGGCTGAGCACTTTCTCGACGGAGCGTTGCGGCCTATCTGCCTCCAACAGGGCGAGCCCTCTCAAGCAACTGCTGAGAGGACGTGGCTGTGACAGTCGGACGCAAAGCTCAAAGGACCGCTCACTCTCGACTTGGTTGCGCCATAAGGACTTTAGTGAGTCGTCGTCGTCAATGCCGAACCCTATCTGACCTGAGTAGTAGATTCGGCCGAGCGCATCCGCCGCAAGATATGAGCCCCCTTGCGCGGACGAGCGATACCAGCGAAGAACCTCTGGCGCGTTTGGCTTACGCTCACTCTCATATGCCTCAGCCAAGAAATACTGCGCATCCACGTCTCCTTGCACCGCAAGGGGCAGGGCGAATTCGATAAACTGCCTTGTCTTGTTCAACCGCTGGTGGGCTTGAGAAAGACGGTAGATTGCTGAGTAGCTGCCCTTCGCAACCGGTTTTAGCATCTCAATAGCAGCCTCGAACTGCCCCGCCTCATACAGGGCCACGCCGCGTTGCACTCTCTCCCGGACGTTGAGCGGCGCACTAGTGTCCTGAGCAAAGGTGACGGGACCCAGCGCGAGGAACAGGAGAAAGACGAGGACTGCAAACCGCCGAGCCCATGATTGCATGGACACGCGGGGTGTCGGACCACGCATAGGAACAATCGCGGCTCTGTCAGCTCCCTCCGCGAGGGGGGACCTGCGGAGCCTTCCTTGGCCTGAAACCGGGAGGTGCGACGGCGCGACGACGAGACCACACGCCAAAGAGCCGACAGGCGGAAGTCGGTCCATGTGAAAGGTACCCCCGTGTGGTCGCCTCAGGGACAGACAGCCGGATAGACGGCCGGCGCATCGAAGATACACCAGTCGAGCAAGCGCGGTGACTATGATGTCTCGGCTAGCGTCCAGCCCCGTGGTCTGCTCCCCAGTTGAACGAGACACAGATGGGGCTATCCTGCTGCGGCAGGAGGGAGGAGCCCCCTGGGCGATTTTGCACGGAAGTCAGACGGACGGCGGATCTTCACGGTCGAGTTCAAGCGGGGGATCGTCCAGCAGCTCGTGAAGGGGGAGAAGACCCTGGCCGAGGTGAGCCGGGAGCTGGACATCCAGCCCAGCGTGATCCGGGAGTGGAAGCGCCGGGTCGAGGCCGGGGCGACCACAGCCGTGGCCGCCAACGAGGACGTGGTCCCCGCGAGTGTTCTGCGAGAGGCCCAGCAGCGGATTCGCGAGCTCGAGCGGCTGCTAGGACGGAAGCAGATGGAGGTCGAGATCCTGCAGGCGGCACAGGACATCGTAAAAAAAGTCCGTGGTTGCGCAAAGGGTCCACGAAGTGACGGGCCACCCCGTGGCCGCGATCTGCCGGGCACTCGGCCTCGCGCGACCGACCGCGTACTACACGCCGACCGCGCGGGCCCGGGGCCACTATCGGCGGATCGTGGACGGCACGGTCCTGCAGCAGATCCACGCCGTGACGAACAGCCGTGCGACCTACGGCTATCGCCGGGTGTGGGCCATCGTCAACCGTCAGTTCCGCGCGGGCTACAACCGCAAGCGCATCCGCCGGGTGATGCGGATGCACGGCCTGATGCTGGCGCCGCGGGGGCATCGTCGCCACGGCCGGCCGCACCTGGGCCAGATCGCGGTGCCCACCTCGAACCAGGGCTGGTGCTCGGACATGTTCCTCATCCCATGCTGGAGTGGGGAGGTCGTCTCGGTCCTCTTCGCGATCGATTGCCACGATCGCGAGGTGCCGGCCTGGGTGGCCTCGCCGCGGCCCCTGACCGGCGCCGATGTCCGGACCCTCATGGACCGCACGCTCTGGGCGCGATTCGGCGAGGCGACGGTCACGGCGCCGCACGCGGTGCAGTTGCTGTCCGACAATGGCCCGCAATACACCGCGACGGCGTCCGTCCTCTACGCGCATGCCCTCGGGCTCGTCCCGATCACGACCCCAGCGTACTCGCCGGAGAGCAACGGGCTCGCCGAGGCGTTCGCACACCTTCAAGCGCGACTACGTCCTCGGGGCCGAGCTGCGAGATGCCGAGACCGTCCTGGCTCAGCTCGGCGACTGGATCGAGGATTACAACCGCCAGGCGCCCCATTCGGCGCTCGGCATGCGGCCGCCCGCCGAGTACCGGGCGAGCCTAGAACTCACGCCCCCATCTGTCTAGCGAACTGGGGAGCAGACCATGAGGGCGGCACCGTAACCCAAGGGCCGCCCCACGGGGTTACCATATCGCCGCCATGACTGACGCAGCCACGAGCTTGAGGCAGATAGTTGTGGCCGTTGAAGGCGAGTTCGGAAGGGACTGGCTCTTGTGGAAGAGCGGGAGCTCGAAGCGCGGTGGACAGAGGAGCCACCAGGCGCACCCTGTTGCAGTCGCTTGGGCGGAAGCGAAAGAGTTTCTATCAGAGATAGAGGCTGGCGCTCCCGTTACGGTCGAGTTCCGGCCGAACATTGCCTTCTTAGACGAGGTGGTCACCGACCTTGAAAGCGCCCAAAAGATTCCGAACTTCGCCAGGGCGATCCGTCCAAGATTCAAGACCGACGAGTTCGAGAAGGCCCAATTCGAGATGCACGTCGGTGCCCTCTATCAACGTAGCGGGCAACAGGTCGAGTTCGTGCTGCCATCCGGTAAGGGTCGGCTGGCCGATCTCAAGGTGATTCTCGGCCAGCCGGAAGTATTCATCGAGTGCACGCGCAAGGATCCTTACAAGCCTGACCGTTATGACGACAGTGCGGCTCGTAAGTCCCTCGCAGACGACATTCTTGCTCTTCAACGGGAACTGTCAGCGTCGCTTGAAATCGTCGCGGTAGTGCTTGGCGCGTTAGCCCCACGCTCTTCGGCGGACCTACTCACGCCGATTCGCCAAGTGATAGAGAAGGGCGCACGCGGAATGTGGTACCGGGCGACAGAGGGTATCGGCTTCATCGTCCGAGAACTCACCCCCATGCCATCACCGCCAGACGGGGTAGCTGTGACGATACCAGCCACGCTATTGTCGCCAAAGAGGCTCGCTCTCTCGGAGGGGACCTATGCAATGGACGAACAAGGCCGGCCGTACATAGCGGGCGAGAAACGAGTAGCAGTGTATGTAATCGACTCACACAGGATGACGAGCGTTGCAGATTCGTTCCGAGACAAGCAGGGACAGATACCGAAAGGTAGTAGTGGAGTTGTGTACGTGAATCTTGATGTGTCGCACGTGGCTGAGGGAGACGTGGACCTCTACATGCAGATGGCCCGAAACGCGGTTCAGGCCGCCCTCACAACCCCGCCAGGAAACCCACAAATCGGAGCGGTGATTCTGATGACCACCCTAATTCCCGTTCCCGTACAGCTTGAGAGTGGGCAAGTGGTGCGGGCTCTCGGCCGGAAGAGCTTTCTGGTCAAGAATCCTCAAGGAAGGCTATCAGAGAACTTCATCATCCCTGGCGCGGCCCCTCCTCAGGCACCGGACCAGAAGGCGTAGACGCTGGGCTTACCTGTGCTACCCCGTCCTGCTACTCTCGCCCCCATCGCGTCGAGTGCAGAAGGGTTGAGAACTCACGCGGTGACAGCGATGGCCTCAGAGGGTAGCTCGATTCCCTTATCCTCCACCACGTAACCATCAATTTGACCGGCCGAGTCCCTGTCCAGGCCTCGGCGAAGGGTCGCCGACCTGGTGACTCGAACCGAACTCGGACCGAGTCACGCGGCGTGATCCGTCGTGATCCGCGGTTATCAAGCTAGGCCGGCGGCTATAAGAGTGCGAGTGATAACGTGTCGTAACGAATTACGCGTCCGTAGAAGGCGGCGGGGCTGGGTCTGAAAATCCTGGTGTCGGCGGTTCAATCCCGTCCCAGCCCACCATTTTGTTTTCAATCCTGGCGCCGAGTTCCGCGGCGCTCACGCGCGCGATTGGCACCGCGGAACCCGCCGACTTTGTCAAGACTTTGTCAGTTCTCAGCGGGATGTCCACGCTTGACACGCCGGGAACGCAGTCCTACCATCCGCCCACAACGACATTTCTGATACAGAAAAGGCGGCGGTGACCCGCACCAGCTACACGCTCCACACCCCGTCGTCGCTTGTCTGCTCAGGATGCTCGCGGGAAGGGAACGGCGATGCCGTGGCGCTACGTGACGATCGACCGGCACGGGCCGGTGGCGGTCGTCCGCTTCGATCGCAAGGAGAATCTCAACGCGTTCAACCAGCAGCTCGTCCGCGAGCTGACGGAGGCCGCGCGCACGTTCCACGACGACCTCGAGACCCACCACGTCGTGCTGGCCGGGGCGGCCGAGGGGTTCTCGGCCGGGGCGGATCTGAAGGACGCCGCCTCCTGGCAGCTCGCGGAGAAGACCGACGTGCAGCGCCGCCACCGCTTCTACGCCGGCGTGCGGCTCTGCAAGGCGTGGGAGGAGATGCCCCAGATCACGATCGCCGCCATGGAGCGCATGGCGGTGGGCGCGGGCGTCGCCATCGCGC
Source organism: uncultured Acidimicrobiaceae bacterium (assembly GCA_964474055.1). Classification (GTDB taxonomy): domain Bacteria; phylum Actinomycetota; class Acidimicrobiia; order Spongiisociales; family ZC4RG35; genus JAICND01. Next base: position 6,340 of record CAYYRT010000192.1, read on the forward strand.
TCGCCTGCGACTGGCGCGTGCTCGGGCGCGGTGCGTTCCTGTACGTCCCCGAGGTCAAGATCGGTCTCAACTTGCAGTGGGGCGCGCTGCCACGCCTGGTCACGCTGGTCGGCCCGGCGCGGGCGAAGCGCATCACGTTGATGGGCGAGAAGATGGACGCGGCGACGGCGCTGGCCTGGGGGCTGGTGGACGAGCTGGCGGAGGACGGCCGGACGGAGGAGGTGGCGCTCGCCATGGCCCGCAAGACGGCCGAGATGCCGCCGGCGACGGTCCGGCTCGTGAAAGAGGCGATCAACGCCACCGCCGGGGCGCTGCACCGCGCGACATCGTTCGCCGACGGCGACCAGAGCCAGCTCACAGGATCCTTCGAGGCGGCGCGCACGGCACGCGAACGGTTCGGCAAGCGCTGAGGAGGGGGGCGGACGCCGCGTGCCTCGGGCCACCCGCCGTTCCCATGTCATCGATGCCGACTATCTGTCGCGCCGGTATCCGGCGCGCGCGGATCGGCAAGGCATCGCCCTTCTGGCTCGGCACGCCAGCCCAGAACGCCTAGCCTGAGTCAGGCGGGGCGCATGCCCGTCACCCGCGTCAGCACGCCCGGCACGAACTCGTGCGCGGCGACGTCGCGGAAGCCGGCACGCTCGAAGTAGGCCTGGCATTCCGCGACGGAGTGCGCGAGCCCCGTGCTCCCCCACA
>CAYYRT010000193.1:0-5302 GCA_964474055.1 uncultured Acidimicrobiaceae bacterium
ATCGAGGCCGTGTTGCCCGCCTTCCTCGAGTTTTGCGGCGAGTCGGTCGTGGTTGGCCACAACGTGCGCTTCGACCTCTCCTTTCTCCGTGCCGCAGCCCTCCGTCTCGGCTACCCCGTCCCGGGCTCGACCTTTGTCGACACCGTCGGACTGGCCCGGCGCCTCATACGCCCCGACGTGCGTGATCTGACCCTGGCCACCCTGGCCGCCCACTTTCGTTCGCCCCATACACCCAACCATCGAGCCCTGGCCGACGCCCGTGCAACCGCGCACGTGTTTCATTCTCTTCTCGAGGCCGCGGGGTCGATCGGAGTGACGGGACTCGATGACCTGGTCGCTCTGCCAACCGCCCGGGGCGCTCCCTATTACTCGAAGATCGCCCTCACCGATGGCCTTCCTCGCCGACCCGGCGTCTATCTGTTCAAGGATCGGGACGGGGAGGTGATCTATGTTGGCAAGGCAGTCAATCTCAGAACCAGGGTGCGCAGCTACTTCTACGGGGACCACAGACGACGGGTGGGCGACATGATGCGCCAACTGGTCTCGATCGACCATCGGGTTTGCGCCAACACGTTGGAGGCCGAGATCACCGAACTCAGGTTGATTCAGGCCCATCGACCTCGCTTCAACCAGCGCTCGCGGCCGCCGCGTCGGCAGGTCTACCTGAAGCTGACGTCGGAGCGTTTCCCGCGTCTCAGCGTTGCCCACAAGCTCGGCAAGGACGGACTCTTGTGGCTCGGCCCTTTCCGCTCCAAGGCCTCCGCCGACCAGGTCCTGGAGGCGATCTGGGACGCAACCCTCCTCCGGCGCTGCCGTGGGGGTGCAGGCAAGCGATCGGCCCAATGTGCGCCCGCTCAACTCGGTGTCGCCAGCTGTCCATGCGACGGCACCGTCGATCCAACGGATTATCACCGGATCGTCGCCGAGTTTGTCGAAGCCGCCAATCAGCGACCGTCTTTGCTTCTCGAACCGCTCGAACTGCGCATGCTGCGTCTGGCCAACGAGCGGCGCTTCGAGGAGGCCGCCGTCGTGCGCGACCGCCATGGCGCCCTGGCACGGGCTCTCGAGCACCGGCTGGCGTGGAGGGCCCTCGGCTATGCCGGTCGGCTCGAACTGGAAGGGGTCGATGGCGAAACCGTTGTCGTCGAAAACGGAGTTCTGGCGGCGGTGTGGCCGCGGAACAGCTCCACACCGATGTTCGGCCCCCAACCGCTTCCGTCGCCTCCCCCAATCCCTCCGACGGTTGCGGTCGCTGAGGAAGCCCGATTGATCTGGAAGTGGATGAGTACGGGAACCGTGATCGTCAAGGACTGCACCGGCCAGCTCGCTCTACCTGCCATCCCGCCGCGCCAGCTGACTGCAGCCTGACTCCTACCATCCGGCCCCGATGCGATTCGTGGTTCGTCCAGGTTCCGATCCGGTTGCACGCGCCGACGGCACCCTTCTCAAGGCGCTCGGGCTTCCGTTTGGCGGTGTCCTCAAGGTGGGGAGCACCCACGTGCTAGTTCAGGGTGGTGACACCAAGGAGAGCACCGCCCTGCTCCTCGGTCCGATAACCATTGCCAACGGCAGGCTGACCGAGGGAGCCCAAGTGGACGCGACCAGAGCCGTATTGGGATCCCTTTCCCTGGTCGAAGTGGATTCGCCAGAACTGCCGGCCGAACCCAAGATCCTGGTCCGGGCGTTGCAGGGACGACCGATTTCCAGGGGTGATCGCATCAGCATCGATGGGTCCTACCTCGACCAAGCAGCGCCGGTCGAAATCATCGTCGCCCGGGTGGAGCCCGGCGATGCCGGACTGGTCGGGGCCGCCACGAGATTCGTCGAGAAGGGCGCTGCGGTCGCTCCGGATCCGCCGCCAGAACCGGACAACGTCGTGGCGGGGCCAGCCGGCCCAACCACCTCTCAGGCACTGCTGGCTGGTCTCGATGCGGAACTCGACCTATTGACCGGGTGGTTCGCCCTCCTGACCTCCCCCAAGAACCTTCCGTCGGCCTGGGGACTGCCCAGGGTGGCCGGAGTTCTCCTCGAAGGACCTCACGGCTGCGGAAAATCTGAACTAGTGGCGGCAGCAGCCGAGGCCTCGGGCGCCAGGGTGCACGAGGTGCTGGTCGATCGTGTCTTCAAACCCGAGCGACTGCTCGATCTGCTCGACGCCGCGGTTAAAACCGGCAGCCCTCCCCAGGTGATCTTCGTCGATCGGCTGGAGGCAGTGGCCGGCGAAGAGGGTCTCGCCCCGTTCCGGACCCAGGTAGGTGCGATCCTGCGCTGGTTCCTCGACGGCGTGGCCGGCAAACCGGGAATGGCCTGTGTGCTTGGAGTCACCTCGCGGGGCAACCTGGATCCGGTTTTGGTTGGCAATCCCCTCCTCCCCCGCTCCTTGTCGATTCCTCCCCCCGATCTTGACCGGCGTCGCCTCCTATTCCAGGCGTCCCTCACCAAGGTGCCGGCCGAGGTGATCGACTTCGACCTTCTGGCGGCTCGCTCGGCCGGTTTCAGCGGGGCCGACGTGGTGGCGGCGGTCATCCATGCCTCGTCCGTGCTCGCCCGCCAGGGAGGCAAACTGACTACCGAACACCTCCTCGGAGCCATCGAGGGGACTACCCCCTCCCTTGGATCCATCTCGCTGGGTGAGATGCCCAATTACGGCTTCGAGAAGGTCGCCAACCTCGATGAGGTCAAACAACGACTGGTGGAGGCGGTCGTGTGGCCCGTCACCGACCCCGGCCGCTTCAAAGCGATGGGTATCGACCCTCCCCGCGGCATCCTCCTCTATGGACCACCGGGGACCGGGAAGACTTTCGTCATTCGGGCCTTGGCCCACGAAGCCGGGGCCGCCTTCTTCCCGGTCAAAGGCGCCGAGTTGCTCGACAAGTACGTCGGGGAGTCGGAGAGAGGAGTCCGCGAGGTCTTTGCCCGTGCGCGCGCCGCCGCTCCGTCGATCATCTTCTTTGACGAGATCGATGCGCTGGCACCGATCCGGGGACGCTCCACCACCAATGTCACCGACTCGGTGGTGGCCGCCCTCCTCACCGAGATGGACGGCGTTACCGAAAGGGGCGAAGTCGCCGTCATCGGGGCTACCAACCGGCGGGACCTCATCGACCCCGCCTTGCTGCGGGCTGGAAGGTTTGAGATCCAGATCGAACTCGGTCTCCCCGATGTGACTGCGCGCAAAGCTCTGTTGGATCTGTCCGACGTTCCCTTCGCCCCCGATGTCGACAAGTCGCGGATCGCCGAGGTGACCGAAGGGATGTCGATGGCCGATCTCGCCGGCACCCTACGGGAAGCTGCGTTGGCTGCGCTGCGTGACGACACACAGGCTCGCATGGTCCGCTGGGAACATCTCCTCCAGGCGATCGAACGCTGGCAGAAGGCGAACCCGCCAACCCGCTCTTGATCAGACGTAGCGCCTCCCGGCGAATCAGACCGCTGAAGGGTCGAACGAAGAACCAATAGCGTCGAAATGAACGACGGGATCGTTCGTCTGTTGCGAATACCCGGGTCTCGGTCGAAACAGTGGAACCTTCGGCACGTTGCTGCACCCGAAAGTTCCAGGCGGTCTTCACAAAGCCAGGATCGGCGAAGGAAACGAAGTCAGCAGCGTTGAGCCTGCGGATCCCTCCACGCATCTTCCAGAACCGCCCGGTAAGGCCAAGCACGATCTCGGCCGGTGGATCTTCAGCGAGGACCACGAAACCGACAGTGGTGAGGGTCTTGAGAGTCAGTGAGTTCCCGCTGCGCAAACCCCTCAGGGAAAAGAGCAGGCGGATGAGTAGAGAGCGGCTCAGATCAAGCTCTTTGACCGCCTGATAGGCAAGGTCTGGTGGTAGCGGAACGAGGACCTCATGTCGTTCGCGGACGTCCCATTGTGGGAGGAAGTCGTCAAGCAGCACGAGGCCAGATTAAGGACGGCGTGTTCTGAGAAATTCTTGCGTGTCAGACAGGGACGATCCGGTTTCCTCCCCCAGCGAACGGAGTGAGCGTTGGGGGAGGTGCCACGAAGTGGCGGAGGGGGCGCGGAGCCGTCCGAGACCAATTCCACAGGTTCACCACCCCCCTCCCGGCTTCGCCGTACTCCCCCCAACGTCGCTTCGCTCCTGGGGGGAGATACCAGCAGCCAACTCAACGTAGCTTCGCTCCTTTTGAGAGAATTCGACGACAACGCCTATTTTCCGTGACACAATTGTCGCGACCCGACGGATTGGAGGATCCCGTGGCGAACAAGGACAAGGGTGGCAAGAACAACAAGAAAGCCCCCACCAAAGACCTCAAGCAGAAACGTCAAGCCAAGAAGGAGAAGAAGGGCGCAGGCGCCCGCAAGTCCGGCTGACCCACGAGGTCCGCGATGAAGACCACATAGACGTCCCCTTCCGGCCCGTAGCCAAACACTTCGATTTGAAACACGCCATCGTTGGCGGTTGGGTCGATCGCCCAGACCCCGTTGCCGAGGCCCCGGAGAGGCTCCTCTACGAGGGTTTCTTCGTCGCGATGGACCGGGTCGATCAGGACCGCATAGAAGTCCCAGCTCTCCAACGGCCACTCGACTTCGATCCGACCCTCGACATTGCCCAGATTCGGCAGAGGATCCGGAAGGTCGCGATCTACGCATAGATTGGCGCGACCCGTATTCCAGCAATATGTGATCGGTTCCAGTCTCAACGCAAACTCCGCGCTCCTGACCACCAACTCTGGAGGGTCGTCCAGCGACGCCCCGGACACGCAGGCCGTCAGAAGGAGGGCCAGGACCAGGCGGGGGGCGGGGGACACTGAGCCAAGTTACGCCTACTAAGAGTCAGCGTCCACAATGAGGTCGCATGCGTCGCTTGGCGGTCGCCGCTTTCATCTTCATCACAGCCTGCAGTTCGTCGCCCCGGGCCGAGCCTCAGTCACCCGAGTTGCCTGAGATCGACCTAGCCGGCTTCCAGCAACTGCTCGCAGACCTCGACCGCCCGGCAGTGGTCAACGTGTGGGCATCGTGGTGCCTGCCCTGTAGGGCCGAAGCGCCGTTGCTTCAACAAGCGCACGCCGAGTTCGGTGACCGCATCGAGTTCATCGGCATCGACTATGACGACAGCCAGCTCGGAGCACGTCTGTTTCTCGACGAATTCGACCTTCCGTTCTCGCACTACTTCGACCAACCGGGTGAAATCATCGCCGCGCTCGGCGGATTCGGAGTGCCACGCACATATTTCTTCGCCGGGGATGGTGAGCTGGTCAAGACCCACAACGGGGTCATCGACGAGCAAACCCTCGCTCTTCAGATAGACGAACTCCTCCACCGCTAGATGGAGTTCAATCT
>CAYYRT010000194.1:0-2669 GCA_964474055.1 uncultured Acidimicrobiaceae bacterium
GTGACCACCGCTCGTGGGCCGGTCCGCAGAGAGCGGCGACACGGACATGATCTCAGCGTCCTCCCGCACAACCTAGCCGCCGCGTCTACCGGTGCAAGGCATGGGAAGACAACTCACATCTGAGGCACCGGCGTGTCCGAATTCCAGATATCGTGGGAGATCCTCCACGACCCATCGGATTGGCGGCGAAGAATGTGGATACCCTTGCCGGATTCATTCATAGCTTCGCCCCCTGCCGAGGGCGTGATCGTCCAGGAGAATGAGTACTCGTGCACGGCTAGGTCCCCTTCGATGAAGATCTCGTTCTGGTGGTAAGCGGCTCCACTGACGGTTACCTGGTCCATGAAACCGCGGACCCAGTCGCGGAAGGCTGCGCCCGTTACCGCCGGCTCATTCGGTGGCATCGCCGTCGCATCTACCGCAAACTGGGCAATAAAGGCATCGGCATTACCGGCATTAGCCAATGCCAGCTCCTGATCGACGACCTCCTGGATTGCCTGGAGATCGGCTTGCTGTTCAGCCGCGGATGGACCGGATTCTGTGGCGCAGCCGGCCAAGACGAAGGCAGCAAGTGTCAGAATGGGAGTAAATGGGATGGTCATGACTAGCCTCCTGTACGCGACAGCATTGGTCAGCGGCAGGCAGTGTACGCGCGTCCACTCGTCAAACGCAACTCCACCCCACCGTGCGTGGCGGTGCCGTCTCTCAAGGGGTACGCGGCCAGACCCCACAACGGTGCAAAGGGCTAGCTAACGACCCTGGAATTCTGCTGGCGCGGGCCTCATGTACACAAGCCTGCGGTCACCGAGTCTACCCGCCACGGAGTCTCACCCTTGCTGAAGCGAGCGAAGTCGAGCGTTGATCGCGAGTCTTAGGAGGTCGGAGACCTTCCTTCCAGGCAACCCGCGCAGCAGCAATTCCCTGTTAGACTGAACCCAACCGCCGGCCTACCTAAGCGTGCCTAGCTCGGCCTGCACCGCGGCGGTCAGCTCTTCGTTTTGTATGAGGACCGTCTTGAGCATCGGGACCAGAAGGCGCAGAAAGTTCTGCTGCCCGGTGATGGCTTCCTGGAAGTCTGTTGCCACCATCACGCGCGCAGCTCGTGTCAGGCCATAAGAGCGAAGAAGGTCCTGCTGGTCGTCGTCGGACCCGGTGCCCACGAGGCCGCCAGCCGGTGCACGGGGGAGGCGACCGTTGACGATGTCGGGGTAGCCGGACCTCATAGCCTCGACGCGGCGTTCCGCCAGATCCTTGTTGCCATAGTAGCCCACAATCGCAGACCTCAGGCTCCCTGACTCGATCAACCTGAGCGAGCCTGTGGATAGGAGTTCGTCGACAGTCGCGCGGGTTCCTAGGCGAACGCTCTGTGCTCCGCGACCTGCAAGCACGTCGAGAAGTAGCGCCATCGTGTCGGACGGGAACTGCGCAGCCCCGGACACTACAGAGGCCACGCTCTCAAGCGCGATCTGCCCACGTTCGGCGCCCGGGATGAGGCCGGTAGCGAGGATGTCCGAGTCCCGCGTTAGTTCCTCAGCGAGTTGCTCTAGGTACTGGATCTCGTCCATCCGGTCCTCGCGTTCAGACGCCCAGCTGCCGACCGCCAGGGCGACGAGAACTCCCACGACGATCGTGACGAACTCTGCTGCGGCCCGGACGACGGTGTTGGCCTTCATAAGTCGGGCTCTGCCATCAAATCCGATATCGGGTTCAGTCTAACGACCTCGGAATTCTGCTGGCGCGGGCCTCAAGTACACAAGCCTGGGGCCACCGAGCCTACCCGCCACGGCGCTCTACCGGTGCTGAAGCGAGCGAAGTCGAGCGCTGATAGTGAGCCCTAAAAAGTCGGAGACCTTCCTTCATGGCTACCCGCGCAGCAGCAATTCCATGTTAGAGAGCGAGCCCTGCCCGCTGAACGTGGTGGCTGGCGCTATCTGAGACTTTCGAGTCGCGTCCATAGCTCAGTGCGGACTCGCTCGCGCGTGGCGTTTGCCTCAGCCAGTAGCTCCCCAAGAGGGCGCGTCGGATACACCCGAGCGACGGCCGCGGCGCCACTACGGTCGAGATCGGCGAGAGATCCGTAAGTGTCCACAGTCACATGCGTGTACGGCTGCTCCACGCCGCCCGGAAACCGGACGCTGTACAGATCCCAGCCGACCATCTCACCCGATCGGATCCTCTCCTCGTGAATCGGTCTCCACACTTCCCGTTCAAGCCGTTGGTACTCAGCCGCGCCACCAGGGGGCACTCTCATGAAGCTAACAAGCGTCACCGGCGAGGCAGTCTGCGTCTGTGCAGGAGGCGACGCGACGGCAGAAACCATCGTACCAGCGCAGAAGGACACGAGCGCCAGAAGCAGCGTCTTAGGGAGACGTGGGCACATAAGAAGCTCCATCAGAGGTGGAGGGGATATCACGCTGCGAGCCACACGGCAGCAGAATAGAGGCGTGTGACGTCCCGCCCGCAAGAAGACCCTGAGATGAGGTTCGGCTAGACCGCACTGGACTCGCCGAGCAGGTTATCTCGCTCTCTAACGGACTCGGAATTCTGCTGGCGCGGCCTGTGAGTACACGAGCCTGGGGTCACCGAGCGTACCCGCCACGGCGCTCTACCGTTGCAGAAGCGAGCGAAGTCGAGCGTTGATCGTGAGTCTTAGAAGGTCGGAGACCTTC
>CAYYRT010000195.1:0-5746 GCA_964474055.1 uncultured Acidimicrobiaceae bacterium
TGCTCGGGGAAGTGGCGGTCGTAGCAGATCATGACCCCGATGTTTACGCCGAATGGCGTCGGGAAGACGGGGAATCCTAGATTCCCCGGCCGGAAGTAGAACTTCTCGCACCCGACGAGGTCGGAACTCTTGACATACGGGATGCTGTGCTTGCGGTACTTGCCCAAGATCTCGCCCGTCGGGCCAAGCACCACCGCCGAGTTGTAGAGCTCGCCCTTCATCTGCTTTTCGAAGATCGGTGCGACGAGCACGATCTCATGGCTGGCGGCGAGCTTGGACATCTCGTCGATGGTCGGTCCGGGAATGGTCTCGGCGAGGTCGAAGAAGGAACTGTCTTCGGTATAGCAGAAGTACGTAGTGTTGAAGAGTTCCTGGAGGCAGACGATGTTCGCGCCGTTTTCAGCGGCCTCGGCCACGTACCTCTTCGCCTTCGCGATGTTCTTCTCCTTGTCGAAAGCCCCGCTGAACTGAATCAACGCCGCTCTAGGAAGCCCCACGGCCGAACTCCTTCCTCGCCCTCTGTGCGCGACTCTTCGGCTTTTCACCGTGAGATCCGCGCGCCACTTGAAAGCCCAACATCTCGCCCATTTGTCGGCTACTCGCCCTCCGGCCCGGACGACCGAGCTGGTGGGCCGTCGCGCATTACCACATGCCCATCTAAAGCCGATCCCGCACGCACTTCTCTGCACATCGTCAATTTGAGTCGCTCCTCGTTCCTGGCAGGCGTTCGAAGATCGCAGCAATCCCCTGCCCACCACCGATGCACATCGTCACCAGACCGTAGCGGCCGCCTCCTCGCTCCAACTCGGCGAGGAGCTTCACGGTCAGAATGGCTCCAGTCGCTCCGATGGGGTGACCCAATGCAATGGCGCCACCGTTCGGATTCACCTTGGACTCGTCGAACTCCAGGTCGCGAATGACGGCGACGGCCTGCGCAGCAAACGCCTCGTTGAGCTCGATGACATCGAGATCCGCAACGCCAAGCCGTGCTCGGTCTAGCGCCTTCTGGACAGCCGCTACCGGCGCGTAGCCCATGATGCCCGGCTCGATTCCACACACGGCGCTCGCAACCAGACGCGCGCGCGCACGTGCACGCCGTCGACTCGCGGCGTCGGCACTCATCAACACGATTGCCGCAGCTCCATCATTGATGCCCGAAGAGTTGCCGGCCGTCACCGTCCCGTTCTCGCGGAAGGCAGGACGCAACTGGGAGAGCTCCTCGCCAGTCACGTCAGGCCGTGGATGCTCATCGGTGTCCACGGTGATCGATCCCGTGCGCGACGGCACGCTCACCGGTTCAATTTGATCCCTGAAGCGGCCTTCCTTGATCGCCGCTCCAGCCCGGTGCTGACTTCTCAAGGCGAACTCGTCCTGTGCCGGTCGGTCGACACCGAAGCGCTCCGCCACCTGTTCGGCCGTCTCACCCATCGCATAGCCGCCGAACGGATCGGTAACCAGTGACATGGTGCCGTCGACTGCTGTCCGGTCGCCCAAGCGGAAGCCAGCCCTCCCGCCATACAAGAGAAATGGCTGACCACTCATGCTCTCGTTTCCGCCGGCTAGGACGGTGGTTGCATCCCCATTGCGAATAGCGTGGGCTGCGCTGACGATTGCCTGGAGGCCCGACCCGCACAGTCGGTTCACGTTCATCGCCGTGCTCGTGACGGGTATGCCCGCACTCAAGGCCACACGACGGGCGTTATACGCGTCCGCGCCTACCTGTCCGACTTGACCGAGGATGACCTCCTCGATCTCGACCGCGTCAACCGCCGCGCGAGCTAGGGATCCTCGAACCGCGACCGCCCCAAGCTCATGCGCGGGAACTCCAGCGAAGGCTCCTCCGAACTTTCCGATCGGCGTCCGAGCAGCGCCAACGATGACTACGTCGCCCTCTTGCGCGACGCCCGATCCCAACATTGGCTAGCCCACGGCACACGTGGCAGCCGGCTCACCCAGGGAACCCGTCACGTTCGGGCCCTCGCTTGTGAGATCGCTGCGACCGCCGATGACCATTCGAGGCTCGTCATGATGCACCTTCGCGGCAGACGCCTACATGATTGCATTTGGTCCGACAAGCAGTCAAGATGCCGGCGAATGCAGTTCACTAAGTTGCCGCGCAACCCTGTGTACAAGCAGGTTGCCGCCCACCTACGGAACGCTATCCTCACGGGCGAGCTCCTCGCTGGGACCCAATTGCCGACCGAGCGAGAGCTCACGGAGTCCTTCGGCGTGAGCCGCACGTCGATTCGTGAGGCGCTCAGGTCACTTGAGACACAGGGGCTGCTGTCTTCCACTGGCCGCACGTCAGCGCGATGGGTTTCGATCCCAACGGGTGATGGCCCACTGCGCACCGCTCTTTCACATCTTGTGTCGCTCGGCGAGATTGAGCTAGGCGATCTCGTCGAGGTGCGATGCGCTCTCGAGAGTGCAGCATTGACTATTGCCTCTCGCGATCCACGATCGGACGCGATAGCAACTGCTGAGGTCGCCCTCCGTGACATGCAAGCCCTCGCCGAGTCTGGCATCGAGCGATTCGACGCGGCTGACGTCCGATTCCACCTCGCCCTTGTTGAGGCCGCTGGGAACCGGGCCATCCACATAATGATGCTCGCCATCCGCGATGAGATCGGCCGTTACCTTCGGGGCGCAATCAGCCTGCTAGCAGAGCGTGACACGGTTCTCGCTCGACTTGCGTCGGAGCATGCGGAAATCCTTCGTGCGGTCAAAGGTGGTGATGGCCCACTCGCCGCACAGTTGGTCCGCGACCACATCACGTCCTTCTACCAACGGGCAGCAGCGCGCAAGACCAACGAAGGCTGAGGGCAAAGGCATATTTTTCGCCTTCTCCGTGCTGCCTTCGCCGCATCAGCGTGGCTTTGACGGACGTCAACGAACCTGAACCACGAGTTCCCGTTTGTTCTCGTGGGCGCACGGCGGTGACGAAGCCCCGCGCGCGCGTGGCGGAGATCAGCGCATCAAAGGCAGGGTTGTCCTTGAGCGCCGTAGCGACTCTTACGCCGTCGGCGACCGCGAGCAAGTCGCTCGCGTTGGTCTCATCCGCCCCGCCCCCGACGATGAGCGGAACGTCGAGATCGCCGGCACGCAGCTCTGCCAGCATTCGGTGGGTCTCGGCCACGTCGCGCCCGGTGATGACCAGCCCGTTAGCGTTGCCGTGGTGGACCGCCCAGTTGGCGAGCTCCGGCGAGGCCACATCCACGACCTGCGTACTCGTCCTGTCAGACACGTCGGCCAGGATGGCGACCTGGTCTAGCCCGAGCCGGCGTCGCGTCGGCGGCAGGTGGAGCATGCCGACCAGCGTGCGCCCGCCGCGGGAGAAGAGGCCGCCCGGATTAGGCATCGGGCATCGCGCTGTCGAAAATCTGGCGGAAGTTGACAAGGCGACGGTTGTCGTCGTCGAAGCCGAGCATCGTGAGGCCGAGTCCGCGCGCGAACTCGAGTGCCAGGATCTCCAGCGGCAGCGCCGTCACGAGCGGGCTGAGAAGCTCGTCTCCCGTATCGTGAACCGGCAGGACCGTATCGGCCAACGCGGCTGTCGCAGAATCGTCCGGCGCGCAGAGAGCGACCGCCGAGCCACCGACGTCGCGCACCGCGCGCAGCTGCTCGCGCGAGCGGTCCAGGCTGCGGCCCTCGGGCGCGATGGCTACCGTGAACGTCCCAGGACCGGTGCAAAAATACTGCTCGTGAGCCCACTCCTCGAGCTCCTGGCCGACGGTCGGATGGCGAGCCGATTCGATGAACTTTGCCATTCCGAAGAGTGCCGTCGCGTAGTTCGGCCCGCCGCCGATGACGACCAACTGCGAATCAAGAGACATTCGTTGCGCAAGTGCCGAGGCGGCCGGCGTGGCGTCGCGGATCGTCGCCTGGGCCACGTCGCCGCACGCCGCGATGCGGTCCAGCGTCTCGCTGATTCCGTCATCGGTCAGGCCGCCCGTCCGTTGGGCGAGTCGGGTTGCCAACGCATAGAGCGCAACGAGGGACCCGAGGTAGGACAGGGTTCCCGGCCCGAAGCCCACGTCCTCGTATGCGTACGGCAGGCACACCCGCGCAGCCTCGGCAAGCCGGCTCGCCGGGTCGTACGTGATGGCCACCGTCGGGATCCCGCGCCGTTCCGCGAAGACGGCGCACTCGACAGTACGCGTCACGCGGCCGGAGTTCGAGACCGCGACCACGAGGGCATCGGAAGGCGCGGCCTCGACCGCGTAGCGCGAGAACTCGAGGCTCTCGACCGCCTCGGTCGGGATACCGCTCCATCGTTCGAAGGCGTGGCGGACGGCCAGGCCGGCGTAGTGCGAGTCGCCGCATCCGACAAGGTAGATGCGGCTCGGTGGTTTCCGTGGCAGGTCGTCGGCTGCGGCGAAGAGCGCCCTGGCGGCTCCCCCGCGCAGATACGCCGGTTGCGCGTCGATTCCCTTCGCCATCGACTCCCACTTGAGATCGAGCTCGTCCATCCGCATGCGGTATGCCCTTTCCTGTGACGTCTGCGCATCAGACCCGGGCGGGAATGCCCACCCCAACAAGGGCTCCACCCCCGGATTACGCTTGATTCAGCAGCGACGGAACCCCGGGCATCCGCCGCGTCGCGGAGGCGCGACTGCCGAACTGGCGCGGACGAGGGAGCCAGCACTATCCGGATTTGGAGATCGCCGAGGTTATCGTTGCTCGCCGGCCATCCATTGCACCAACTGGATCACAACTCCGTTTGGGTCGCTCATTTGGAAGTAGCGCTCACCCCACGGTTCGGTATCGATCGGCGTCGTGATCGGAACGCCCGCAGTCTGCAGCCGAGCGTACTCGCCGTCGATGTCGTCAACGACGAAGACCACGAGCAGGCCGTCGGCGGCGTGTCCGCGCAGGTGGTCGGGCTCGAAGGTCTACAGCCCGGTGCGCAGGAGATGAGGTTGAAGCCAGCGTCGGGTCTGGACAGCGAGACGAAACCGTCATTGGCCATCTCCTCGACGAATCCGACGTGGTCGCGTGCGAACTGCGCGGACGCCTGCTCGTCGGCGACGTTGAGTGACAGCGCCGATGTGGTGATCTTCATGAGTCCCTCCTTAGTGTGGTGTTGGAAACGGTCATTCCCGGAGCCCCGATTTGCGCGCGTATCGACGCTTCGCGGTCGTGCCGTCTCGAGGCCGCCCTGATCGGTCCGCGAAAAGGGGGTCTGTGGTCGTCACGGCCAACGCCTGCGCGTTTGGACTGATGAGCGCCTTCGCCGACGCTATTAATCAGGTCATGCGTCGGGCCAGGCAGCCTGACGTCTCCTGCACTAGCGTCAGCAGATCCAGACCGTCCAACCCGGTGCGGCGCGCTCCGCTATGAGCACCTGATTAGGTGTCTGCGGCTCAGGTTGAGATCGGCGGGGCCGCGGAGCATCTGACTCTGGACAGATGTTGTGGCGAGCACCTTACTCATTCGCCCCAACATGCTGTGGCGCCGGATCAGCACACCACACCATGTTGTAGTGGCGCGCCCGGAGGGATTCGAACCCCCGACCTGCTGATCCGAAGTCAGCTGCTCTGATCCACTGAGCTACGGGCGCACATTCACGCTCAAGGAGAACGGATAACTCGGTCGGCATTGTGCCACAGCGCTCGCACAGTGCCTAAGCGCCGGAGCCACCAATCGAAACGATTGGCGCGATCGACGAGGAAGTGCGAGGCCTCCGCTTGCCAATCGAGGTCGCCTAAGGGACATCCACCGCGCCGGCATCGACAAGTTCACGCTC
>CAYYRT010000196.1:0-6981 GCA_964474055.1 uncultured Acidimicrobiaceae bacterium
GATGCATGTGAGCCTTAGAAGGTCGGAGACCTTCCTTTGGAGGCAACCCGCGCAGCAGCAATTCCCTGTTAGAACGCATCACACAGAGCGGAAACCCACAACCCCGTATCCTTGCTGAACGATGAGCTCGAGGTCGGCCCAGCCGCCGTCTGCAGCGAACCGTCCGCGAAGTCGCTTGGGCTCTTGGTACGATGCGATGTGCTCCCGGAGCAGATCGACGAGCTCTAGCACAGTGTTTATGCCCAGCTCCACGCGCGGAAGGAGCCAGTCGAACGAGATCTCTTTCGTGACGACTCCGTCGATCTCCACACCCTGACCCCGCTTGATGCGGAAGGAGTTGTTGAACAGGACATAGTCGGAGTGGAAAAAGGCGTTTCGGACCGGAGGCACCAGTACGTAGCGGAGAAGCGCGCCCACGTCAGGTAGCTTGGCCTCGTCCGACCACCTCTCGATGCGTTCTATCTTGTCGAGCGGTTTCGTGGCGGCCTTCTCGCCGGACGTCCGCATGAATGGCGACATCGTGTAGCGATCGCCCAGGACAACGCACAGAAGGTTTCCGACGAGATGGTAAAGGTCGTCCATCTCCGTGGCATGGCAGTACAGGAAGAAGAGGAGCCGCAGGCGGAAATCCGGTTGGATCGGCGCGTCGACTTGCGCCATCACCTGGGTGATAAGGCGCCAACTCTCTTCAAGGGTATCCCACCCACGGTCCTCCATGCCGCGGAACCGTAGCAGAGTGCAGACAAACTCGAACTCGTCAGTCTCGCGCGCCTTCGCGAAGAGGGACCGCAGGGTGGCTGTTGAAGGTCCGGTTGGCTCGGGCTCCGTTTCCAGGTGGAGGGCCTAGTGGGAAGGATGCGTTCTAACGACTTCGGAATTCTGCTGGCGCGGCCCCCAAGTTCACAAGCCTGCGGCCACCAAGCTTACCAGCCACGGCGCTCTACCGTTGCTGAAGCGAGCGAAGTCGAGCGCTGATTGTGAGCCTTAGGAGGTCGGAGACCTACCTTCCAGACAACCCGCGCAGCAGCAATTCCCTGTTAGACGGCCGCGGTTGTCAGTCTCGCCAGTCTACTACCGCTACCTGGCCTTCTTGGAGCTCGTCGCAGCGATGCAGAAGGCTGGGGACGAGCGGAAGCAGATCCTCCAGTCGATTGGTGGCTCCAGCGAGTACGACGACGCGGAGCTTGAACTGGGAAAGACGCTGTTGGTGCGGCAGGTTCTGGTCGGCCGTGACCAGCACGTCATACTCCGCCTCTGCTGCTCTCAGGAGGGCTCCGTTCTTCAGCCCGTCCCATCCGCGGTCATGGACCGAGTCGACGTGGTGCACCGCAAGATGCCGCCCGAGACGTCGCGGAACGGACTCGTCAAGAAGGAGCCGCAACGGCAGTCAGGGCCTCTTGGGCTAGGTCGAGGGCGGCCTCAGCCTGATTCCGTCGGACGGACGGGAAGTCGACGAGGAAGTCCTCGAGCGTGTCGCCGCCGCGCAGATAGTCGAGAAAATTCTGGACGGGCACCCTCGTTCCTACGAAGACGGGTGTACCGCCGAGAATGTCGGGATCGGAATGGACGATGTCTTCGAGCTTGATCGGCATGGGACCTCCAAGACCAATCTACACCCGGAACGGCCGAACGGCTCCATCGAAAGGCCGTCTAACGACCCTGGAATTCTGCTGGCGCGGACCTTCAGGTCGCAAGTCCAAGACACCGAGCACAACGTATCCGCGAGTCCACCGGTGCGGAAGCGAGCCCCGTCGAGCGCTGTCTACCCGAGCTGCTCCGTCAAGAGAGAAACCCACGCAGGCCACCCGCGCAGCAGCAATTCCTTGTTAGAGCGCACCGTTTCGTGCGGGCTGGCGAACGTCGCCTCAGCTCCTTGAGGAGGCAGGTGATTGAGACTCAGCTAAACGCTGGTGAAGCGCGTCTGGGGCCAGATCGAGACCTCCGGGCCACGCGATGGTACCGGACTCCGTGTCGATGAAGACCTTCCGAAACTCCGCCTCGTCCTCCCAGGCGGCAAAGACACCCCGTCCGACCAAGTGACCCAGGGAGAGCTCGCCCTCGAGCCCGTCCTCGAACCTGATCCATACGTGATACTTCGGCCGCGCTTCCGCGGCGACGATCCGATCCAACATGCGCCTACTCCAACGGTGGAATCTTCGACAACGTCTGCATGGTCTGGGCCCGGCGCCAGGCCTCGGTGAGCTCCGCGTGACGAAGTTGGGCCCATTCCGCCACGAGGCCTAGAGCCCGTGGCGGCAGGCTTCCTCGTAGTACACTGAAATCGTCAATCTGGATCACGGCCTCGAAATCCGCGTACTGCGCATGGAAGTGCGGAGGGGCGTGATCGTCGAAGTACATGTAGATCGCGATGCCGAAGAACTCGGAGATCTTTGGCAT
Organism: uncultured Acidimicrobiaceae bacterium; assembly: GCA_964474055.1. GTDB lineage: Bacteria > Actinomycetota > Acidimicrobiia > Spongiisociales > ZC4RG35 > JAICND01. Next base: position 2,398 of record CAYYRT010000196.1, read on the forward strand.
TCAACTCTGCCAGCTTGGGGGAGTACGTTGTGAACATCCAGCCGCCCCGTTGCAGCGTGCGTGCGGACAGAGCCGGGTGTGATGCGTCGAGACAAGAGGTCGCCGCGTCCAAGAAGCGGTGCGCTCTCACGACTTCGGAATTCTGCTGGCGCGGGCCATGAGGTCGCAAGCCCAGGACCATCAGTACAACCTACCCGCCAAGCCTAGCGGTGCTGAAGCGAGCGCAGACGAGCGCTGTCTACCAACCTTTCGCCGGTTCTGAGACAAAACCATGCAGGCTACCCGCGCAGCAGCAATTCCTTGTTAGAACGCCTCTCTTTCCGCTCATGGGCTCCCTCACAAGGGAGGTCGCTGGTAACCTCCGAAGTCGCTCTCTACACGTTTCGCGACGGCCAAAGCCACATCCTCACGTCCGGGCCGTGCGACGATCTGTACGCCGATCGGTAGCCCCTGAGGCGATGTGCCCGCCCGCACGACGGCGCCTGGCCACCCGGTGAGGTTATAGGTGAAAGTGTAAGTGAAACCGGACAAGTCAGTCATGTCCGGCCCATGCAGCCTAGCGGGCGTCGCGTTGACGGGACATAGAATCGCGTCGTAGTCGGCCAGGAACGAATGCATGGAGCTACGGAAGGCGTACCACTGGGTGACAAGAGCATCCAGTTGCACAGCATCTAGCACTGCCTCAGGCCTTTGTATCGAGGGCTCCGTGGTCCCTGCATCCCGCCACAGTCTTCGAACGGCGGCTCCCCCGTCCCAGGAATAGAGTGCGATCAGGTCGGCCGTTTGTTCTATCCCGGTGGGGCGCGCTTCTTCCACTGACGCCACGACTGACGCCAATCGGCTGGCGACGTTCTCGATCGTCTGCCTCGTCTCGGCTGTGGGCGTCACTATGCCGTTGTCCGTATGGAACGAGACTCGAAGACGACTCAGATCGACTGTGTCCGGGTCGTGCCAGGGCAACGGAGTCACGCCGGGATCAATGTGATCCGGGCCTGCGATCAGCCTGAGCAGGAGGGTCAAGTCATCCACGGATCGTGCGAGGGGTCCGATCTGCTGGAAAGAGTCCTGGACACCTCCAAACGGATAAATGTGGCCGGTGCGCGGGACGCGGCCGGTGGAGGGCTTGATACCGGCAATGCCGCAGAAATGAGACGGTAGTCGGATGCTGCCGCCGTAGTCACTGCCTATGTCGAACGGGCTCCCGCCCGCTGCCACGATCGCAGCCGCGCCGCCGCTACTACCGCCTGGCGAGCGTTCGAGATCGAATGGGTTGTTTGTCAGTCCGTAAACCAGGTTGTCGGTTTCGAACGAGAGGGTGAACTCCGGCGTATTGGTCTTGCCCAGCAGGATCGCGCCCTGGTTGCGCACTCGGGACACCACGGTCGCATCACGCTCGGGCACGAACCGGGCACGACCCTGAGTGCCGCCCGTGCTGATGACTCCTGCAGTGTCTAGGGAGTCCTTGATGGTCATCGGCACACCGTGGAGCTCTCCCCATAGCTCGCCACGCGAGAGCGCCGCATCCGCCTCACGAGCTCTCGCCATTGCAGTCTCACCCTGGACTTGAAAGACAGCGTTCAGGTCGTCGTTGACTGCGTCGACGCGATCGAGGCAAGCTTGCACCACCATCTCGGACGACACCTCTCCGGCCCGAATCGCATCCGCCAAGGCACGTACGGTGGAGAAGTAGATTGGGTCGTCGATTCCGGGCCGTGCTGCCACTGGGACGGTCGGCTCGCAACCTGGCAAGGAAGCGACCGCCGCGAACGCTCCGAGGGCGGCCAAAGCCTCTCGCCTCGAAAGCGTGGCATGATCCGTCGTCATATCGCGAGGGGAGTTGACTGCAACCTCTGAATGATGACTCATGAGCGGCCCCGTGATGACTCCGTCAAGTGCGAAGGCGTTCTAACGGACCCGGAATTCTGCTGGCGCGGGCTATCAGGTCGCAAGTCCAAGACCTCCAGCACAACCTATCCGCCAGTCTAGCGGTGCTGAAGCGAGCCCCGTCGAGCGCTGTCTACCGAGCTGCTCTGCTTTGAGACCTAATCACCACGGCTACCCGCGCAGCAGCAATTCCTTGTTAGGAAGCGACGTTCCGACCGTCCTCCTCCGTGGAGCCCTCACGTCGGGAGCGGTAGAACGGCGCCACGGTCTCTGGCTCAGCGTCCATGGCGGCCTCGAGAGACGCTCGGTACGCTGGACTGAGGTAGTGCCCTCGGACCTGGTACCACCTCCTGAATCCTGGCAGAGAGACGATCTCTCGTTGGCCAACCTCCGACGCTGTCGCAGCCCATCCGGGCAGATCCGTGTCCTTCAGCGCGTAGAATCGCTCCTCCCAAACCGTGATAACCTGGAACATTAGAGTGGAGAACCTGAGCGATTCGATGGAGGTGAGCGTGTCGCAGTCCGCTAAGCCCTTCTGCCAGAGGGCAGCCGTGCTTTCATCGCTCCCGATCAGCGCCCAGAGGTCGCGGTAGCCCTTGTTGAACTCATGCGCATTCTTCCTTCGGGTTGCTCGGTTACTGGCTCGCACCTGAACAGCAAGGTACAGGACTGACAAGATTACTCCCCCGGCTCCCACGACCTCGGCCAGCGCGCCAATCATGTCCCAGTTCATCAGTCGCTCCCAGCGCTGCAACTCGCGGGCTTCACCCCGTGAGTTCGATGATATGATTGCTGAGCCTGTAAGGGTCAGAGAAGAAGGGCGAGTGATCGGCATCAATCGACGCCACCTCCCGGCAGGGCCAATTCGATTGCATCCGACGTTGCAGGCCGAGCGGCACGGCGTTGTCGTCCGTGCACTCGATGAAGAAGCGGGGCACGCTCCCGAATCGTTCACCAGTCAAGCGGACGGGAGTGCCGGTCGGTTTGGTCGGTTCGGCCGTCAATAGGCACTCGGCCAATGCCTTGTCTTCCGCTGGACTGCGTCCGTAGAAGATTTCAGCGACGGATTCAGGCCGGATCGTTGCACTGAGCTCGTCCGGAGCCATCACCACGTTCGGTAGCATCAAAGAAGTCCCATCCTCTTGCAGCGCGGCGAGAGCAGACTCGCCGTCGCGCAGCAGAAGGGCCGATACATAAACCAGCGCGGTGATCCTCTCCGGACGCTGTTCGGCGAGCTGACTCGCTACGATACCTCCACGACTGTGCGCGACCACGATGACGTTCTCGTCGAGGGCGTCGATGGTCGAGCTCAGGTCGTCCACCCATCGGTCCAGGGTGACGTCCACCAAGGGCGTCTTATCTGTGCCAAGCCCGGCGGAGTCGGGAGCAACGACACGGTGTCCCAGGTCACGCAGCCGCGGGATGACCTTGTACCAGCACCACGCACCGTGCCACGCGCCGTGGACGAGCACGAACGTCGACATCGATTCCTCCTGCCTAGGTTGCTAGCTTGGTCGCTTCCTAACGACCTCGGAATTCTGCTGGCGCGGGCCCACTGGTCGCAAGTCCAAGACCGCAGGCACAACCTATCCGCCGGTATAGCGGCGCGGAAGCGAGCCCCGTCGAGCGCTGTCTACCGAGCTGCGCCGCTCTGAGACCTACCCACCACGGCAACCCGCGCAGCAGCAATTCCTTGTTAGAGCGCGAGGGCACAGCGTAAGATGCGGCGCTGATATCGCAGCATCCGCAACTGGGTCGACCCAGCGAGTCGGGCGGGTGCCTGCTGCGAGGGGGCGTTCTTCAATGGTGTGGAAGCGATCAAACGGTCTCGTCCTGGTTCTCGCTGTGGCGGGTGCGGTCGGAGCACCGCAACTGGCCGAAGCTCAGCGATTCGTGACGATCTCAGGCGGGCCCGCAAACTACGACCTATCCGGAACGGGCTGGAGCGGTACCGCCGGCGCGTACGTTGAGAACTCGATGAGAACGTGGTTCGCAGTCGAGTATGGTGGGAGTCTCTTCTGGTATCGCCCCCAGTTCAACCAGCGTGCCGTGATGCTACTTCCCGAGGGTGGCGTCGCTTTCCAGGGGCCTAGATACCTCCCGCTACGTCTCGGGCTTGGCGTGGGCCACAGCCTCACGATAAGTGGCAATCAGCCCCAAGATCCGACAGTGTACGCCGCCCTTGGCCTGTCCCTCTCCTTCAACGGCGACTGGCGCGTGCGTCCGGAGCTTCGAGTCCGCTCCGTCGACCCGTTTCACGGGGTCATAAGTAGCTTTACGCTCGGCGTCTCAAGGCGACTCGGTGAGTAGCGTTCAGTAGCGAGATTCTCGCGCTCTAACGACCTCGGAATTCTGCTGGCGCGGGCCTCAAGTACACAAGCCTGGGGTCACCGAGCGTACCCGCCACACACGTCCAACCGGTGCTGAAGCGAGCGCAGTCGAGCGATGTATGTGAGCCGTAGAAGGTCGAAGACCTTCCTTCCAGGCTACCCGCGCAGCAGCAATTCCTTGTTAGCTAGCCCCCCAACTTGGCTTCCTACATCCACGAGACGTGACGCGAAAGCAAGGTGTCTCGACCCAACGCCTACGCTGCTTCCGGATCTAGCCGGAGTAGGCTGGAGATCTTGCGAATCAGGTAATCTTCCCTCCAAGTGACGCTGCCGTCCGAGTGGGCGACGTCCAACAGCATCTGGGCGAGGA
>CAYYRT010000197.1:0-4920 GCA_964474055.1 uncultured Acidimicrobiaceae bacterium
ACATGCTGGAGCAAATGGAGTGGTTTTCGCGCGACGTCATGCGGACCGGGGCTCCGACGTGAGTACCGCGCGAAACTACGCCCGGCGGCGTCGGTTCGGGATCATCGCACCGTCGGTGAATACCGTCCTCGAGCCCGAGCTATACGGTCTTGGGCTCTCGAATGTGAGCCTCCACTTCGCGCGAACCAGTCTCGAACACGGCTCCGACGAGGAGGCCCTGCGGGCCATGGCCGATGACGCTCCTGCAGCAGCTTCGCTCCTGGGGCACGTCCGCCCCGAGATGATCATGTACGCCTGTACGTCAGGCAGCGTTGTCGGAGGCCCCGGCTTTGACGGCGCCGTCGCGCGCGCCATTACCCGACAGACCGGCATCCCGGCTTCAACAACTGCCACAGCAGTCGTCCAAGCCCTGCAAGCTCTCGGCGCCAACAGGATCGGAGTCGGAACACCGTACCTTGAGTGGGTTACGCGCGCCGAGGTGGCGTTCTTCCGGGCCGCAGGACTGGAGACCATCGCGACGGCAAGCCTGGGACTCACCGATGGACACGATATGGCGGCCCTGGAGCAATTTGACATCCGCCAGTTGGCGCAGGCCGTTGATCGACCGGAGGTTGACGCGGTGTTCTTGTCATGTACCGACTTGCCGACGCTTGACGTGATTGCTCAACTCGAGGAGGAGCTGGGCAAGCCTGTCGTGTCGAGCAATCTGGCCACCGCTTGGGCGATGGTGGGCGGAGCTGCCGAACTGGCCGGATTGGCCCGCCTCTTCCGCACACCGGTGCCGCCGTCATGAGCGTGCCCCGCCCACCAGGCACGGTGCCCAATAGCAGTGCCGAACGCGTGCTGCGCGTCCTCTCGGCCTTTCGTGACGCTGATGGCGAGCTAGGGGTGACTGACCTGAGCCAAGGGCTCAAGCTCGACAAGAGCGTCGTCCACCGCATTCTCAAGACACTCGCAGCACATCACTTCCTGGACCGCAATCCCGAGACACGCAAGTACCGGGTGGGGCTCCGCGCATGGGAGGTCGGACGCCTCTACACCGTCCGATCGTGGGTGGAGGAAGCTGCCGTGCCTCTACTCGCCGACCTTGTCGCCCGGACTGGCGGGACGGCTTACGTCGGCTCGCTGGACGGGTCGGAGATCGTGTACCTCGCGACGGTCGATGGAGCAGGACCTATCCGCGTTCATGTTGACGTCGGTGCCCGCACCTCCGCTTACACAACCGCGCTGGGCCGCGCAATCCTGGCGGCCATTCCAAGCGATGAACTTGAACCCCTGCTCAGCGGGCTAGACCTCCCGGAAGGGCCGACCGCCAAGCGCGGGCGGACACGGACGGAGCTCATCGCTGAGTTGACGGCGACGCGCGAGCGCGGCTATGCCATCAATCGGGGTGAGTCGCGCCGTGGAGTCGGAGCCGTCGGAGCGGTGGTCAAGGACAGTCGAGGCGCTCCGACTGCCGCGTTGTCGGTTGGATTTCCGCTGATGCCGGAGTATGAGAATCTCTGGGACATCTTGCCGCCGCAATTGATGCGAGTCGCCGCTGAAGTCACCAAGCGGATGGGCTGACGTGGCGCAACGCCCAGAGCTGGGTCTCCTCCTGGTGCCGTCACATGGTGTCGGCGCAGCGGTTGCGTTGGCCCTACGAGCAGAGGCCGGCGGCTTCGACCATGTATGGGTCGCCGACGAGCGCTTCTTTCGTGATTCCTTCCAGATGCTGGCACTCATTGCACGGGCGACGTCCAAGGTCAAAGTCGGACCATGCGTAGTGGACCCGTACACCCGCCTGCCGATCCAGATAGCGATCGCCATTGCCACACTCGATGAGATCAGTGAGGGTCGAGCCGTCCTCGGCATCGGCGCGGGAGCCTCGGGCTTCAACCGGCTCGGCATTCGGCGAGTCCCGCCCCCGTCCACGGCGGTCGCGGATGCAGTCCGGGCAGTGCGAGACTACCTGGCTCATCCAACAGGGCCGAAGGAGCTGCCCGGTCTCGACTTCGCTCCAGCGCGCAAGTCGATCGCGGTTTTCATTGCCGCTGAGGGCCCACGGATGCTTGTCGTGGCAGGTCAGCTAGCCGACGCGACGATTCTGCAGGCCAAAGTCTCCCCCGCTCTCTTCGGACCAGCACGCCAGGCTGTTAGCGAGGCCGCAAGGCAAGCTGACCGGGAACTGCCCATCATCGTCGCCCGTGTCGATGTCTCCGTCGCTCCACGCTTAGCCGCGGCACGCGCGGCTCTCAAGCCTCGCGTGGCTCGCCGCCTGATCGCCTCGGCGCCCGATTTCGCTGTGTTTCGGACCGCAGGTCTCAAGGTGCCGGCAGCGCTCGCAACTGCGGTAGCCGACATCGGCTACACGAACGATGCCGCGCAGCTTGCCGAGATCGGCCGTGACGTCCCGGATGACTGGATTGATCACTTCTGCATCGCGGCAACCCCCAAGGATCTGCCGCAGCACCTCGACCACTTGGGCCAACAGGGCGCAACTCAGATCCTCGTCCACCCTGTGCCCGCGCGCGGCGGTGACTATCGATCCGTGATTGACGCCTTGGCGGCTTGGCGCTCTTGAAGGCCCGCCGTCGCGGCGCCTTGAGATAGAATGTCTCTGTTGATGCAACCTTGTTGCGCGGAGCGAGAAGTTGACGCGGATCGGCGTTGAAATCGGCGGAACGTTCACCGACCTAGTAGTGCTGGGGCCATCAGGGCAGCTCGGTACGGTCAAGGTCTCGAGCACGCCTCCCCAGCCGGACGCTGGCGCAATCGCCGCTGTTCGGGAAGCTGCCCCTGATCTCGCTGATGTGGATACGATTGTCCACGGTTCGACGATCGCGACGAATGCCGTGATCGAACGCAAGGGGGCCTCAGTGGGCCTGCTCGTCACAGGCGGCTTCCGCGACGTTCTGGATCTGCAGCGCCAAGACCGGTCTGAGGTCTACCGACTCAAGTACGTCAAACCCGAGGCCCTGGTCCCCAATGCACACGTACGAGAGCTCCGCGAGCGTGTGCTTGCCAACGGTACGGTCTTGGCTGCTCCGTCGGCCGACGATGTGCGTGCGGCGGTCGCAGACCTCCTCGCCGTAGGCATCACTAGCGTCGCCGTATGCCTCCTTCACTCCTACCGGTATCCCGATCACGAGGTGGAGGTGCGAAACGTCCTCGAGCGTACGTGGCCTGACCTGCCGGTCACCCTTTCGCATGAAATCGCCCCAGAGTATCGAGAGTACGAGCGAGCGAGCACGACGGTCATGAGCGGTTACGTGCGACCCGTGATCGACGAGTACCTAGCCCGACTTGAGGAGAGCCTCGCGACCGAGGGCTTTGCAGGGGCGCTACACATCATGCAGTCCAATGGCGGGACCCTGCCCGCTCAGTTGATCCGGCGACACGCCGTCCGCACGCTGCTGTCCGGACCGGCGGGCGGGGTGACCGCCGCGACTGCCATCGCGGCGCAGATCGGAATCAAGGACGTCGTGACCTTCGACATGGGCGGCACGAGCACTGATGTTTGCCTCATACGCGATGGTCGTGCAGAGGTCTCCGCCGAGGCCGACGTCGATCGCCTGCCTATACGCGTGCCGATGTTCGACATCGTGACCGTCGGCGCCGGCGGTGGCAGCATCGCCACCGTCGATGCGGGCGGCATGCTGCGCGTAGGGCCTCAGAGTGCGGGAGCAGCTCCCGGGCCAGCCTGCTACGGTCGTGGCGGTCTTCAACCGACGGTAACCGACGCCAACGTCGTGCTGGGTCTGATCCGGCCCGACAGGTTTCTTGGCGGCCGCATGCCGTTGAACGTGGAAGCCGCTCGCGCTGCATGTCTGCGTCTTGGTGAGAGGCTCGGAACGGATGCCGTTGGCGCTGCGCGCGCCATCGTGAGGGTCGCGAACGCCGGTATGCTCGGCGCCCTCCGCTTGGTCTCGACTGAACGCGGCGTAAACCCGGCCGGATTCTGGCTGTTGTGTTACGGCGGAGCCGGCGGGCAGCATGCCGCCAGCTTGGCCCAAGAGTTGGGTCTGCGCGGTGTGGTAGTGCCCCGCAATCCCGGCGTATTCTCCGCGTTCGGGCTGCTCATCGCTGACCTGCAACGTGACTGGTCTGCCCCTTTCGCCGCATCACTGGCAACCGTGGATCCGGAAAGCCTCGGGGCCTGTGTCGACAGCCTCCGAAAGGCAGCACGCACCGAGTTCGCGTCGGTCGATCTCGATGTCGGAGCGCTCTCCTATCGCATCAGTCTTGACATGCGCTACCCGGGTCAGGCCTTCGAGCTTGAGATCGAGGTCGATGAGGGAGAGCTCCAAGATGCCCGAGCATTGGCTACGAAATTCCATGACTGGCATCGCGTGCGATACGGGCATGCTGCCGAAGCCGAGTGGCCAGAGGTCGTGACCGTGCGCCTACGAGCGATCATCACGCATCGGTCGCCTATGGCCACCTACAACGCGCCCGAGGATCCGGCTCCGATCGAGACGATCGAACTCGTACTGGAAGACAGCATCGGCCCCGTTGGCTTTGTTCAGCGCGACGCGATTGCGGCAGACCAAGTAATCGCGGGGCCGGCAGTGATCGAAGAAGAGGCATCCACCGTGTGGCTTCCCCCAGCCTGGAGGGCTCGGCCTGACAAGTACGGCAATCTGCTGCTGGAGTCACGTCATGCCGATTGACCCAGTCACCATGAGCGTCATCGGCCAGTCGCTGGGAGCGATCGCGGAGGAGATGAGCCGGAATCTCATCCGAAGCGCCTACTCCACGATCGTCCGAGAGGCCAGGGACGCATCCACAGCACTGATGACGCCTTCCGGGGCACTCGTCGCCCAAGGGGAACGAACGATCCCGATCCTGCTCAACGCCTTCCCGCCGCTCATGGCCAGCTTTGAGGCGCATGGACTCATGCGCGACATTCAGCCCGGCCAGGCTCTCATCACCAACGAC
>CAYYRT010000198.1:0-4023 GCA_964474055.1 uncultured Acidimicrobiaceae bacterium
AGTCAGTCCCGTGCTCAGCCAGTCTTCTTTCGGACACCGTGGTTTCTGACATCAACGCTCCGCCCCGCTTCATCGATCTGCTTCTTCTATCGGCGGCCAACCACGCCGACACGAGGGACTCGATTCGGCGGCCCAGGCGGCCGAGTCACCTGGGCTTTCGTGCTCAGCTCGAGCCTCGTTCGCGCCGATACAACAACGCATGGCAAACATTTCAGTTCGCGCGCCCGCGTGGACCAGCCGCCTCCGGGCCTGGTTGCCGACGGGCGGACTGCTGCCCGCCGACGCGTGGGATCTGCGCCACCGCTGGATCCTCAAGCTCCTTTGGGCGCACGCCGTCGCGCTGATCGTGGCTTCGCTGGCGGTGGGCAACGGCATGGCGCACAGCCTGATCGAGGGCGGAATCATCGCTGCATTCGCCTTGACTGCCGGACTGTTCCGTGCGCACCGCAGGTTCAGCACGCTCGTGGCAGCAGTGGGGTTGTTGACGAGCTCGGCCGTGCTGGTGCACCTCTTCGACGGGCGCATCGAGATGCACTTCTCGTACTTCGTGATGGTTGGTGTCGTCACCCTCTATCAGGATTGGCTCCCGCTGCTGGTCGCGATCGGCTACGTCGTGTTCCAGCACGGCGTTGCCGCCATCGTCGACCCGTCGATCGTGTTCAACCACCAGTCGGCCATCGAGCAACCGTGGACCTGGGCGGCGATCCACGGTGGCTTCATCGTCGCGATGAGTGCTGTCGGTCTCGTCTCGTGGCACATGAACGAGACGTTCCAGCTACGCGTTGTCCAGCGCGAGGTGAGACTGGCCGAAGCGCAGCACTTGGCGAAACTGGGGAGCTGGGAGGCCAATCTGGTCACCGGACGAATGGAATGGTCCGATGAGTTGAACCGAATACTCGGCTTCGATGCGTCCCCCGTGACACCCAGCATCGAGTTGTTGTTGTCACATGTCGACGCCGAGGATCGGCCGGCGCTGGAGCATGACATCTACCAGGTGCTGCGCACAGGCGTGGCGTTCAGCGGAGACTTCCGGGTGCATACCGCGAACAGCGCAGTGCATTGGATTCATGGCACAGCGCATGTCACGGGCTCCGTCGATGGCCGTGTCACTGTGATCTCCGGGACGGCCCAGGACGTAACGGCCCGCAAACAGGCGGAGACCGAGCTCGCCATGACGCTCTCGCAGCTCAGCGCGACAATCGATGCGACGGCCGACGGCATCCTGGTCGTCAGCACGGGTGGTCTCATCACGAACCTCAACGAGAGGTTCCGGCGGCTGTTCGAGCTGCCCGAGACGACGGCCACGCCGTGGGACCGAGATGCGATTCTCGCAATCCTTCTCTCAAAGGTGACCGAGCCCCTCAAGTTCATGCGCATGATCGACGATGTCCACGAAGATCCCGACAGCCGTAGTGAGGACGTCGTCGAGCTCCACGACGGTCGGACCTTCGAGCGCTGCTACATGCCCCAGCGTGTCGACGGACAGGTCGTTGGGCGGGTGTGGAGCTTTCGAGACGTCACCGAGCGGACTCGGTTGGAGAACGCGCTTTCCCACCAGGCGTTCCACGATTCTCTGACGAACCTCGCCAACAAGGCCCTCTTCACGGATCGCGTCGGCCATGCGCTCGCCCGCGCCGAACGAGGCGGGCAGGGGGTGGCGGTGCTGTTCATCGACCTCGACGAGTTCAAGTTGGTGAACGACGGTCTCGGTCACACGGCCGGGGACCAGCTGCTCGTCGCCGTCGCCGATCGCTTCCATGGATGCCTCCGCGCTACCGACACCGCTGCCCGGCTGGGCGGCGACGAGTTTGCGGTCCTGATCGAGGACGTCACCAACGAACACGACGCGGAGGTGGTAGCGCAGCAACTGCTCGATGCTCTCAAGGAGCCGTTCACGATCGCCCGACGAGAGCTCTATGTCCGGGCGAGCATCGGCATCGCGCACGGGCACTCCGGCGCGGCGTGCGACCAACTGCTACGCGACGCTGACCTCGCCATGTACGGGGCCAAGCGCGGCGGGAAGAACCGCTACCGGACGTTCGAGGCGGGGACTCAGTTCGACGCGCTCGACAAGCTCGAGCTGGGAAGCGCACTGCGTCGTGCGCTCGACCGCGACGAGATCTGCGTCCACTACCAGCCGATCATCGAGCTCGCCACCGGTGAGGTGGTCGGCACAGAGGCACTCGCTCGCTGGCACCACCCCGACCGAGGTCCGATCAGCCCGCTCACCTTCATCCAGCTCGCCGAGGACACGGGACTGATCGGCGAGCTCGGTGATCGCGTCCTGCTGGCCGCCTGCAGGCAGACCCGCGCATGGCAGCTCGAACATCGCGCCCTGACCCCGTTGTCGATCAGCGTCAACATCTCACCCTGGCAGCTCCTACAGGGCGACTTGGTCGAGCGGGTTGCGATGGCCCTCGAGGAATCGGGCCTACCTGCCTCGACCCTTGTCCTGGAGATCACCGAGACCACACTCATGCGCGACACCGACAAAGGCATTCTCACGCTCTCCGCGCTCCGCTCGATGGGAGTGAGGATCGCCATCGACGACTTCGGCACCGGTTACTCATCGCTCAGCTACCTCCAGCAGCTCCCCGTCGACATCCTCAAGATCGACCAGACCTTCGTTGCCGCCATCGAGACGGCGAACACCGACAGGTCTCTAGCACCGGCCATCGTGTCGCTCGCCGCCACGCTCGGCCTGGACGTCGTCGCCGAAGGGGTTGAGACCGAGCTCCAAGCCGAGACACTCCGGAGAGTCGGGTGCGCGAACGCGCAGGGCTACTACTTCGCGAGGCCCATGGACCACGAGGCAATGGGTCAGCTCCTTACCGGCCCGTCGCAGTTGGCCACGCTCGACGCCAGGACGTCGGCCGCATCAGAGGGACCCGCCAACGCAGTCGAGAATCGAATCAGCTCGTCCGCATACTTCGCGTAGACATCCGCGTCATCGAGCTCCACCATCATTCATGTAGCTCCGCCCGAACCAGACCACCGCCACAATCCATGAACGCCATGACCTGACTGCGCGATCTCTACGGCTGGCCGGCCGAACCTGGGTGTCACGTGGCGGGCGGGCCGATCGTCGAGGCGAGGAAGGCGAGCACCGTCGGGATCTGGCTCAAAGCATCGAACGCCGTGTAGTGACCCGACCCTGGAACGATCACGAGCTGCGACAGGCCCGGCCCGGCGAAGGCCTCGATCGCCTCGTGTAAGGCAACGCTGCCTTGGTAGGGCACCACGCAGTCGAGGTCGCCGTGCTCGATCAGGAAGGGTGGCACCTCGCGACCCGGCGTCAGGTAGGTGATCGGGTTCGCCGCCGCCGCCAGTGCAGGCACCTGGTCGGGCGGCCCCCCGAGGAGCTGCGACGACGCGGGGTCGGGTTCGCCAGGTTCGCGGAGGCTGCCGGCGCAGTTGGGGTTCTCGGCGAGCTGCGCGTCGGCAGTGACGAGATCTACCGGTCCGTACCAGTCGACCACTGCTTGCACCGCGCTCGACACCCCAGGACTGCCGAGGGCCGGGTCGTCGAACGCCGCCTCACCCGCGGACGTGCCCAGAAGCGCGGCGAGGTGAGCGCCGGCCGACTCGCCGACCGCCGCGATCCGGTTCGGATCGATCGCGTAGGTCGGGCCGTTCGCACGCAACCACCGGATCGCCGCCTTCACGTCGAGCAGCTGCGCAGGGAAGATCGCCTCATCGGACAGGCGGTAGTTCAGGCTGGCAACCGCATAGCCCTGTTCGAGGAGCAACGCGATCACCTCGGCCGCGTACTCGGCCTGCTTGTCGCCCGTCAGCCATGCCCCGCCGTGGATGAAGACGACGAGGGGGATCGGGTCTGGCTGACCGGCTGGCACGTATAGATCGAGCCGCTGCGCCGGTGAGAGCGATGCGTACGCCGCGTCGGCGACAATCGGCACCGGCATCGCGAATGGTGCCACGGTCGTAGCAGGGGCCGGCGCTGTGGTGGCCTGCGCAGGAGTCGTCGGTTCAGTCGTCGTCGGTGGCGCGGTGCCTGGGGTTGCG
>CAYYRT010000199.1:0-31741 GCA_964474055.1 uncultured Acidimicrobiaceae bacterium
ACGCGCGGCCCTATCGCTCGAACGGTGACCGCCTCCGGGCGCTGCGCCGCTATGTCGACTTCTACAATTACGGACGTCCGCACACCGCGATCGGAGGCCTCGTGCCGCACGCGGCTGTCAACAACCTCCTCGAACATCACAGCTAGCTGCCGGTGGTGACCACCAGCTGCGGAGGCTGGCTGCCCTCGCTGCTGCTGAAGTGGGTGCTGGCGTCGATGAGCCCATACAGCACCAGGCTGTAGGTGCCGTTGGCGGTGACCAGGGCGCTGACGTCGATCTCGACCCAGGTGCCGGTGCTGGTGGGGCCGATGGTGCCGAGCGATGAGCCGGTGCGGCCGGGCTGGTTGTTCCAGGTCAGGCTGGCCTCGCTCCAGGTGCTGTGGGTCGCGGCATACACGTCGCCGCTGTTGGCCTGGCCCTGGACCACGAACAGGCGCAGGACGGCGGAGCTGACGCTGCCGGCCAGGTTGGCGACCGTGAACTTCAGGTAGCTGTCGTTGCGGGTCGCAGCATCGAGGCCAAAGGTGCGCAGGGTGGCGACGTTGAAGACCTTGTTGGCGCTGCCATCCCAGACATAGCCGTCGTGGCTGGGGGTGAAGGTGGTGCTGGTACTGCCGCCGCCGGCGGGCGCGACGTTGAGGTTGACCGTGGCCGGGGCACTGGTCAGATCGCCGTCGCTGGCGGTGTAGGTGAAGCTGTCGGCACCGCTGAAGGCGGGGCTGGGGGTATAGCTGAACGAGCCGTTCGGGTTGAGGGTCAGGCTGCCGTTGCTCGGCCCGCTGGCCACGGCCGCGGTGAGCGCATCGCCGTCGGTGTCGGTGTCGTTGCCCAGCACGCCGGGGGCCGCCACGTTGAGCGTGACGGCCTGGGTGGCGGCGTAGGTGTCATTGGCGGCAAGCGGAGCGGTGTTGGGGGGTGGCGTGCCACCCAGCGGGTCATGGTGATGCCAGTAACGGCGGTCGCTGGAGCTGGTGTCGTTGCTCGCCAGGACCACGAGACCGGTCGTGCTGTTGACGTTCTGCTTGGTGGAGGTCGGGTCGTTCATGTGGAGCTTGTCGGCATCACGGATCACCGGAGTGCCGACGGTATCGGCGAAGGAGATCGCGGTCATCAAGGTGCTCTTCTCGTAAACCGATCCACCCTGTTCAGTCGCCGCAAAGACGTGGATGCGGTTGGCGGTTTCGTCGAGCATGACAATCGGGCGGGTCAGATCCCACTTCTTCTTCCACACCACGTTCGACGTCCAGGAGCCGCTGCCCGGTTCGCGTACGAGAAGCACGATCGACGGATCTTCGTCGGAAGTGTGGCCGGTCTTGATCACCGCGTAGATCCGGCCGTCGTCGCCGACCACGAGGGATTTGAGATTGATGTGATCGTCGGAGAAGTTAGGGCCGCTGAAGGCGGCAATGCTCGAGCCCCACGTCTCGTCGGCGGCCGTGTCCTGATGGATGGAGAAGTACATCGTGTTGGCAAGCTGGTTGCTCCACATCACGCCGACTCGCCCGCGATATGCGATCAGCGAGGCGATGTCGTCGCGGTCCACGTCGGTATTGCTGGCCGGGTGCTCAAACGGCGTGCCCCACACGGCATCGTTGCAGCCGGGATCGCAGACGGTCCGGTTGACGTACACGCGATAGATCCCGCTGCCGGCGGTGGTCTGTTGGACCCAGGCCGCCCACAGCTGGCCCGTCGAGTCCCTGTCGATGACGAGCGCCTCGGAGGCAGCCTGGTTGATATCGGCCGGGAAGCCGGCGTCGAGCGTGTACGTGTCGGTCGCGGGAGCGTAGCTGTATCGCCACAGCATCCCGCGCCAGCCCACGTTCGGCCCGGTGTTCGCCGTCGCACGGTGCGACGACACGTAGAGCTTGCCCGATGCCGCGTCCCACAGGGTGTCGGCGTGCGAGTCCGAGCGCGTGTCGAGGACGGTGGCCGTCTCGACCCAGGTCTGCGACGCGACGTTCAACCTGAAGATCTTGAACTGTGCGGCGGTCGTGGACCACATGCTGGCCCACCAGAAGCCATCGTTCCACCAGAGCTTGCTCTCCGGCTTCTCACCCGTCGGGTTTCCGTCGGTTCCGACATAGGTCGGCCCCATATGGCCGAAGTCGCCGACGTCGGCGGCGCTGGGGGCAGGGATGCCAAAGAAGCACGTAGCCAGCGTCAGGGCGACAAGCAGCCTCGCGAGCAATGGGCTGCGAGCTCGGGGCCTGGGCACTGGGCTACGAAGACTGGACATGGGCACGGTCCAATGTGGGTTGCGTCCTCTTCTCCCGGAGGAGCCCGGACGGTTCCCCACCCGGCTTGCGAACAGCCTACCCCATGCCGGCGGCTACGTCTCCTGCTGGTCAGGCGAGGACCCAGAGCCGCCATTGCCGTCCTGCTCTTCTGGATTCGACTCGTCGGGCATGCCAACACGCTTCGGCCCGGGACGCGCCGCGCGTTCAGGGCATTCGTCGCCGCACTCGGAGCCCGGAGTGGAGGACCATCCGCGTACGGACACGCGATGAGCGTTGCCCCCGGACCGTCCGCAGGCCTCCGGCCGCTGCCGATCGGTACAATCGAGGACCATGGATCCCACGCTGCCAGCGGTGCGCCTCTACAACACCCTCGCCCGCCAGACTGAGAGCCTGACGCCGATCACCCCGGGTCACGTCACCATCTACACCTGCGGGAGCACGGTCTACAAGTACGCGCACATCGGCAATCTGCGGACCTACCTGTTCGGCGACCTGCTGCACCGCACGCTCGAGTACCTCGGCTACGAGGTGCGCTACGTGAAGAACATCACCGACGTCGGGCACATGCGCAACGACGACCACGACTCGATTGCGACCGGCGCCGACAAGATGGAGCTGGCCGCCGAGACCGAGGGCAAGTCCCCGACCGAGATCGCCGACTTCTACACCGCCGCCTGGCTCGAGGACGAGGCGCTCCTCAACATCCTGCCGGCCGACGTCATGCCGAAGGCGAGCGACCACATCGGCGAGATGATCTCGCTCACCGAACGGCTGGTCGACAAAGGCCTGGCCTACGAGGTCGATGGCACGATCTACTACGACGTCTCCGCCTTCCCCGGCTACGGCAAGCTGTCGGGCCAGAAGGTCGAGGAGACCCGCGGGGGCCACCGCGTGGAGGTCGAATCCGACAAGCGCGACCCCGCCGACTTCGCGCTGTGGAAGCACGCGCACGAGCATCGGCTCATGAAGTGGCCGTCACCGTGGGGCGACGGCTTCCCTGGCTGGCATGTCGAGTGCTCGGCCATGAGCCTCAAGCACCTCGGCGAGCGCTTCGACATCCACACCGGCGGGATCGACCTCAAGTTCCCGCATCACGAGGACGAGATTGC
Organism: uncultured Acidimicrobiaceae bacterium; assembly: GCA_964474055.1. Taxonomy (GTDB): domain Bacteria; phylum Actinomycetota; class Acidimicrobiia; order Spongiisociales; family ZC4RG35; genus JAICND01. The sequence continues at coordinate 3,347 of CAYYRT010000199.1, forward strand.
GCAGTCCGAGGGCGCGCTCGGTCACCGAGTCGTCAACCTCTGGATGCACGGCGAGTTCCTGACCCTGGGCGACGCCAAGATGGCGAAGAGTGCAGGAAATATCATTCGCATCGCCGACCTCCCCGACCTCGGGTTCGAGCCGCTCGTCTTCCGCTACCTGGCGATGACGGCACACTATCGCTCTAAGCTCGACTTCACGAACGACGCCATGCATGCCGCCGCGTCCGGGCTGGCGCGCCTTCGTCGAGCCGTTGCCGCCTCGGACGAACCGGCTGACCTGGCGGTTGAGCCCGTGACGCGCTATCGCGCGCGCTTTACCGATGCCGTCGCCGATGACCTCGCGACGCCGAAGGCGCTGGCGATCGCGCACGAGGTCGCATCGGCCGCCGATCTCACCGATGCGGAGCGCCGGACCCTGTTGCTCGACTTCGACCGCGTACTGGGCCTCGATCTCGGGCTGACGCCGGCAGCGGAAGAGCCGCTTCCGGAGGGTGCCGCCGAGCTGCTCGAGCGACGCAGGGAGGCCCGGGCATCGCGAGACTGGGCCACGTCGGACGCGCTGCGCAACGAGCTCGAGGCGCTCGGCGTCGAGGTGCGCGACACGCCCGGAGGCCAGACCACGGCGCGCAAGTAAGGATTCCGCAGCATCCGGTGCGCGGTCGCAACGTCCGCTTCCATCCGTACTGGCGCATCCCGTACCAACGGAGTAGGCTGCGCGATTCAACTGGCGATGGGGATCCCGTGGGATGCTGCCTCGCCTGCATCACCCATCCATCGCTCGAGGGGGCTGTTCACGTGTCCACCACCGCTCTGTCGGTCCACGCCGTCTCCACCCGGTTCATGGCGGCGCTCATCGTGCTCGCCGTCATGATGCTCACCATGGCCGTGGCGCTTCCGGTCGCGGCCGTGCCGATCCCGGGCGGCGTCGGGTTCAGGGACTTCGCGTTTGGCGCTGCTCTCGACGATCCGACCGAGGACAAGCCGCAGTCGAAGGTCTGGTACAACGACGGATTCTGGTGGGGCGGACTATGGAATCCGACCGACGCCGAGCACCAGATCTACAAGCTCGTCGGCGAGAACTGGATGACGACGGGTGTCGCCCTCGACGACCGCAGCCGCAGCCATGCCGACTACCTGTGGGACGGCACGGCGCTCTACGTCGCCTCGGTCAGCGGCGACAGCCAGGCGGAGCCGATCCTCGTCTTCCGATACACCTACGACGCCGGCACCGATACGTACGCCCTCGATCCCGCCTTCGTGGAGGATCACGACGGAGATCCGACTCTCGAAGAGGGCAGGATCGCCGGACAGGGCCCATCGGAGTCCGTGACCATCGCCAAGGACGGGACGAATCAGCTGTGGATCACGTACACGGCCGATACGTCACTTACCACGCGCAGCGTCATGATCAACAGCTCGCAGGCGGCAGGACAGCATGCGTGGGGAACCCCGTTCGCGCTTGCCACGGCTCCGGTCATCACCGATGACGACATCTCGGCGATCGTGCAGTTCGGCACGTCCATCGGAGTGATGTGGACCAATCAGAGCGGAACAGGCCCCGAGGAAAGCAGCTTCGGCTTCAGCGTTCACGCGGACAGCGGTATCGACACGGCCTGGGCTGCGGCGGAGAACGCGGCGTCGAACGCCGACGTCGACTTCGTCGACGACCACCTCAGCCTGCGTGCGTTGGGCGATGGCACAATCCTGGCCGCGGTGAAGACCAACGCGGGGCCTGATCACATTCAGCTACTCGTCCGGGCCAGCGGTGGAGGCTGGAGCCCCCGCGTCGTGGTGGGCGAGGGCATCGACGCAACGCGACCGCAGGTCGTGGTCGACAGCAGCAACAACCAGGCATTCGTCCTCTACACCATCCCGGTGCTTGCCGGCGACCCCGGCGACCAGGCCATCTTCTACAAGGCGGCGCCCCTCACTACCCTCGCATTCGGGACCGGGAACGGCACCGCCTTCATCTCCGAGGCGGCGGTCGACATCAACGACGTCTCGACGTCCAAGCATTCGGTGACGGCGACGAGCGGCCTGCTCGGCGTCGCCGCCAGCGAGACGAACGACACTTACTATCACGGCTTCGTGTCACTCGGCGTCGCGCCGCCCGGCCTGCCGTTCGACGACATCGCGGGCTCGCAGTTCGTCAACGACATCGTGTGGATCGCCGACCGCGGCATCACCACCGGCTGCTCCACCAATCCGCCGCTGTACTGCCCCGGCAACAACGTGACGCGCGAGCAGATGGCCTCGTTCCTGGTGCGCGCTCTGCTCCTGCCGGCCACCGCCAACGACTACTTCGTCGACGACGAGACCAGCATCCACGAGGCCGACATCAACGCGCTGGCGGAGTCCGGTGTGACCACCGGCTGCGCTGCGTTCCAGTACTGCCCCACCAACCCCGTCACGCGGGGTCAGATGGCGGCCTTCCTGCACCGCGCGGTCGGCGACTGACGAGCTGAACGTCCGACCAACCGAACCACTGAGAGGCCCGCCGCGAGGCGGGCCTCTCTGGATGCTCCGTGATGTCACCCCGCTTCAGGCGCCTCGAGTGCCGTGCTAGTTCAGGGGCGTGTTGGCGATCACCAGCCCGATGACACCCGCAGCCGCCGCCACGATGATCGTCGGCACGACGGCGGGCCATCGCTGATTGAACTCCGCCAGGTATCGCGCGAGTGCCGGAGCCGCTCGAACTGAGCCAGCCGCGGTGCGCATCGGAGTAGTCGGCGCCGCGGACTCGCGTGCTTCGCGGTCAGGCAATGCCACCAGCGCCGCGCTCGACGGATGCGGGGAAGGCGAGCGAGCTGAAGACGGGGGTACCGGATCAGGCTCGCCGAACGCTGCGAGTTGCTCCGGCTGCTCGGCGCGCTGCTCGGCGGGCTGTTCGGCGGACTGCGCCACCGGCTCGGCCTGACGCAGCACGGTGGCTCCTTTGGGTGTGGCGGGCCGGGCCGCGCGTGCAACGCGGTCGGCCCGGCGCGCACGCGACTTGCGCCGGGCGGGTCGCGCGACGGGTGCTGCGTGGTCGTCGGGGAGTGCGACCAGGGCGACGTCCGCGGCGCCGCGGACGCGCGCGACCGGCTCCACGACGGGCTCTGCCTGGTGCCGGCTCGACCCGGATACCGCGACACGCGGAGCGCGCTCGGACGAACGAACACGCGCTGCGCCGGTGCCCTGCCGCTTGTCGGGCCGGGCCGCGGGCGCGGCTGACTCGTCCGTGGGGGCGTGCGCTGCGGGTTTGACTTTGCCTTGGACCGGCGCTGCTCTGGAAGGCTCGATCGAGAGGGCGATCGGCGCGGCGGGCTCGATCGAGAGGGCGATCCCTTGTACGGGAGGGGGCAGGTAATCGTCTTGTGGCAGGGGCTTCGTAACCCCGAATTTCGTCTGTCCCGTGATGACGGTTGCCTGCCGTCCGCACTCCCGGCATCGCACACCGAACGCCGCATCCGGCGAGAGGCGCAGTTCGCCGCGGCAGTAATCACAGAACCGCAACCGCGACCCGACGCGCTTCGAACGCGCGCCGATTGCCAGGCGTCCTGGTGTCGGGCGGCCTCGAAACGCGACCTCCGATTGTCGTTCGGTTGCCATCTTGGGAGCAGCCTGCACGACCACAGGTGCAAATGCAACTGACTAGCGTATGCAGTCAAGAGATCCGAGCGAAGGATGCCGACCCCGATCAACCAGTGGGCCGATCGTCCTGCGTGCTGAAAGGCCCGCCACAGGACCGTTTGGGGTTGACATCTCGCACCGTTCTGGGGGGTTCTGGGGCGTTAAGGCCACAATAGAGGATTGTAATGATCCCTTTGTACAGATAGACTCCAGTACCTTCGAGTCAGGCCGATTCTCATTTCATTCGGAATTCGGTACTGGGTCATCATCGGTTGGGCGCTGCCCGTCCCAATGCTAGGGGGGCTTCTGTGAGTAGTTCATACCCCGGGAATATCACGATCTTCGGCCAGGGCTATGTCGGACTCGTAACCGCAGCCTGCTTCGCGGAGTGGGGCCATAACGTAACCGGCGTCGACGCCAACGCTGACCGTATCGCCGCTCTCCAGTCCGGCCACATTCCGTTCCATGAGCCCGGCCTCGACGAGCTCGTGGCAAGCAATGTCGCCTCGGGTCGGCTGCGGTTCGCGCCGGCTTCGCCGGAGCTCGTCCGCAACAGCGACCTCATCTTCATCGCCGTCGGCACGCACGACGGTAACGGCGGATGGCAGACGGCGACCATGCTCAGCTGTCTCGCCGAAGTCGTGCCGAACATCCGCGAGAACGCGGTCCTCGTCGTTCGTTCGACACTTCCGCCGGAGTTCGTCCGGCAGCTCGGCAGCATCGTGGATGAGCTCCGTTGCCAGGCTGACCTGGCTCCGATCGCCGTGATGCTGAACCCCGAGTTCACCCGTGAAGGCGCGGCCATCCAGGACTTCATGCAGCCGGAGCGCGTGGTCCTCGGCTTCGCCGCCGATCCTGACGGCAGCGGCGTCGCAGAGCTCAGCCAGCTCTACGCTTCGACGAACGCGCCGATCCTCGTGATGCCGGCCATCGACGCCGCGTTCGCGAAGCTCGGATCCAACTTGTTCCTGGCGACGAAGATCAGCTTCGTGAACGAATACGCTTCTCTCTGTGACAGCTTTGGTGCGACGATCGACAACGTCGTCAGCGCGATGTCGTACGACACGAGAATCGGGGGACAGTTCCTCCGGCCCGGGGTCGGGTTCGGGGGCTCGTGCCTCCCGCACCAGGTGACGATGAGCGTGAAGACGGCGGCAATCGCCGGCGTACCGGCGCCGCTTCTCGCTGCTGTCGACGAGGTCAACCATCGTCGCCGCCGAGAGCTCGTCGACCATCTCGAGAACCTGATCGATCGACCGCTCGCGGATGCAAAGATCGCCCTGCTGGGCCTCACCTTCAAGCCACATACCGACGACCTGCGGGATGCGCCCGCGTTGACGATCGCGCGGGTCTTGATCGAGCGGGGGGCGACCGTGGTCGCGTATGACCCTATGGAGTCGGCGCGCGGCCTTGCCGAAACGCTGGTTCCCGGTCTCGTGACCGTGGCAACCCCTGAAGAGGCCCTGCGAGAATCTGACGCTGCGGCCGTGGTGACGGAGTGGCCCCAGATCCGCGCGATCGACTGGCAGGCCATGCACCGTGTCTCGCGCGGTCACGTGGTGTTCGACGGCCGGAACGCGCTCGATCCGGCAGCCCTGACGGCGGCCGGCTATCGGTACGCGGCCTTCGGCCGTGGCCTCCACGAGCCGTGGGTGGACCACGAGGTCGAGGAGTCGGAAGCTGCGGTCATCGACTTCCAGCGCCGGGATCGGCCTGTGGATGGTATCCCCGCCTCCCAGGCTTCAGTGGCGTGAACCTATTCGACATCGCCGAGCTGCGTCGAACGGTCGTTCCACGATGAGTAACGGACAGGGCTCCGTCCTGGGGTTCATCCGACGCGTGGTCTCGTGGCGCATCGCCGGTGCGCGTCGCGATCAGCGTGCTGTGCTGGTCGCATTCCGGTCGGCCCTTCGAGCCGAGCTCGAACGGAGCCGCCGCTACGATCGTGCCTTCGTCCTCGTCCGCGCGCCACTGCCCGAGAGCCCCGATGCAGGACGTGATGCGACCGTGGCTGAGCTGCGGACGATGCTGCGCGGCTCAGATCTCCTCTGCCTCGCTGAGCGCCACGTCTACCTGCTCGTACCCGAGGCGGATCGAATCGCGGGCGACCTGCTGGTGGCGCGAATCCACGAGAGGGTCGGCGAGGGGGTCACGTCAACCGGCCTGGCGATGGTCGCCTTCCCCGAAGATGGCCTGACCCTTGGCGCGCTTCTCGGGAGCCTGCGCGGCGGAACCGCGGATCAGCATCGGCTGCTGGGCCACATCCCGCGGCGCGATCGACGGCCTGGCGCCACGGCCATCGAGAATGGCCGGAAGGCCGGATGAATCAGATGCTCGAGGACCGCCGACGCTACCTCTACGTCAAGCGAGTGCTCGACCTCGTGCTGGTGATCATCCTCCTGCCGGTCGTGTGCCTCGCCATGATCGCCTGCGCCGCAGCCATCCGAATCGAATCGCCAGGGCCGATCTTCTTCACGCAGCTCCGCACTGGCCGCCACGGTCGACGATTTCCGATGTACAAGTTCCGAACGATGGTGGAGAACGCCGAGGAGCTGAAGGCAAGCCTCGCCCACCTCAGTATCGTTCCCCCACCCGACTTCAAGATCATCGACGACCCGCGGATCACGCGTGTCGGCGCGTTTCTGCGACGAACGAGCCTCGACGAGCTGCCGCAGATCTTCAACGTCCTTCGTGGAGACATGACCCTGGTCGGACCGCGGCCAACCTCCTTCGAGCCGTCGACGTACCAGCTGTGGCACGGCGAGCGCCTCGAGGTGCCGCCCGGGATCACCGGCCTATGGCAGGTGATGGGGCGCAATCAGGCCACGTTCGACGAGCGCCTGCGGCTTGACATCGCCTATCTCGACCAGATGTCATTCCGCCTCGACATGCGGATCCTGCTGCTCACCCTCGCATCGGTCGTCCGCCGCTCCGGCGCGTAGCTGGCCCTCCCCGGCAGGTCGATCCCCGCCTGACACCCGATCAGTGCGCGACTCGGGGCCGACTATAGTTCCCTGACCCCTCTATGGCCACGACTGTCTTGGAGTATGGATGCTGATCTTCGCGGAGGCCGTTGGGCAGACCCTTCGGCTCCTCGGCCCCGAGCGCCGCTGGCGGTGGGTCTTCCTGGTTCTGCTCGCTCTGGCGGTGACCGGGTTCGAGGCCCTCGGAGCGTTGCTGATCTTCGCGTTGATCGCGCTGATCTCCGAAGGAGAGGGCGCCGATGTCGAGCTGCCGTTGATCGGAAGCCTCACGGCGTCGTTCCCCGAAGTGCCGTTGCTGACCCTGCAGCTGTGGCTGGCCGGCCTGGTGGCCGGGTTCTTCCTGGTGCGCGCGCTCGTCGTCATTCTGCAGGTCTATTTCCAGGCCCGGCTCGTGAACAACGCCGCTGCCCGCCTGTCGACCCACCTGGTCCGCGGCTACCTGGCCATGCCGTATCTGACGCACACGCAGACGAACTCGTCCCAGCTCATCCGCAACGCGTTCGACTCCGTGCAGGCGCTCGCTCGCGAGGTTATGTACCCCGCCGTCGAGGTTGTGGCGCAGGTAGTCCTCGCGGTCGGCCTCAGCGTGGTGCTCCTGATCCTCGCACCGCAGGCGACCCTCATCGCCGTGGCCATCCTGGGGCCGATCGTGTGGATCCTCCAGGCTGCTCTCCAGCCCCGACTCAAGCGCCTTGGCCGCACGGCGCAGGAATCGAGACGAAAGGCGCTCCAGGCAATGCAGCAGGCGCTGGGCGGCCTTCGCGACATCCGACTGCTCGGCCGCGAAGAACATTTCGCACGAGTCTTCGCGCGGCAGCGCCGGATCATGGCGCGCACCGACTACCTGAAGGTCTCGCTTACCGGCATGCCTCAATCGCTGATGGAGACCGGTCTGGTCTTGGCGATCGTTGCGATCTCCGTGCTCGCAATCGTGTCCGGGGACGCCCGCAACGGAGCCATCCCCACGCTCGGCGTCTTCGCCTACGCGGGCCTTCGGCTGCAGCCATCACTGCGGCACATCGTCCAGGGGCTGAACCACATCCGTTTCGGTTCGGCCGTCATCGACGACCTGCTCGAGGACCGCCAGCGTGTCGACGCCGTGCTGGAGGCCCAGCGGGCGCGGCCGGTGGTGCAGGGCGGAGGGCTGCAACGGCTGATCGAGATGCGCGATGTCAGCTTCGCCTACGGCCCCGACGGGCCGCCGGTCCTGCGAGCCATCAACCTCTCGATTCATCGGGGCGAGTTCATCGGCATCTGCGGCCCGACCGGCGGCGGCAAGAGCACCATCGTGGACCTCCTCGCCGGGCTCCTGCAGCCCACCAGCGGGCAGGTGCTTGTCGATGGCCGGCCGATCGACGACTACCCCACCTGGTGGTACGCCGAGCTCGGAGTCGTCTCCCAGAGCATCTACCTCATCGACGACACGCTGCGCCATAACATCGCCTTCGGGGTCCCCGATGAGGAGATCGACGAGGAGCGGCTCCGCCGGTCGGTCGAGCGCGCTCAATTGAATGACGTCGTGATCGGACTGGAGGATGGCCTCGAGACATTCGTCGGGGAACGGGGCGTGCGGCTGTCCGGTGGGCAGCGGCAGCGGGTCGCCGTCGCTCGGGCGCTGTACCGTGAGCCATCGGTCATCATCCTGGACGAGGGGACGTCCGCCCTCGACTCGGCGACCGAGGCCGCGCTCGTGGCCGCCATCGACGAGCTCAAGACTGGACGGACGCTGATCAGCGTTGCGCACCGCATCTCGACGGTGTCGGCCGCCGATCGCATCATCGTCGTGCAGGGTGGACGGATCGTCACCGAGGGCCGTCACGAGAAGCTGCTCCACGACAGCGAGCTGTTCCGCGCCCTCGCCGGGTGAGAAGCATGTCCACGCGACGCGCGCTGCGCAGGAGCTTCTCGAGCGCATCACATCCATTCTCGGGAGTCAGAACCCTCCGCCGTTTCCAACGCGGCCGGCTTCGGCCACTCGGCCGTGCGCTGGTCCAGGACGTCTGGACTCAGGCTCGGTTCGGCCCGGACGCCCCGCGATTTGCCGAGCGGATCTGGATCGATCCGATGCGCGTCCAGCACGTCCTGCTCGGCGTCGACGCGTCGGGACGCGTGGTGCTGGGAACCTGGCCGACTGCCGGCCAGAGACCCATCGACGACGATCTCATCCTCCAGTCGTCGATCGCTCGCTGGGTTCACGGCCTGCCCTGGGAGGAAACCGGCGAGGTCGAGCGCATGGAACGCGCAATTCGGCGGAAGGGGCCGATCAAGGGCTGTCGAACCAGGCAGGAGATTCTCGACCGATGCGCTCAGCTCGACGGCATCTTCGAGATGATCAGGCAGGAAGGAAGGCTCAGGCCGCATGGCGAACTCGAGCCCGGAACCTTCAGGGAGCTCGGAGGCATCGGCATGCACATTGGGGTGGACGGGACGCCGGTTCGATCCGCAAACGGACGCCACCGGTTCGCGATGGCCAGGATCCTTCAGATTCCGCGCATCCCGGTCCGAGTGGGCCTGGTGCATCACACCGCCCTGCCCCTGTTGCCCGAGCTGCGGCGAGAGCGTTAGGAGGCAATAGGCGGACGACCTACGCCGTCGAGGCCGTCCCCGTTTCGCGCCGCATCAGCTCCGCCTGCCATTTGACCTGCTCACGCAGCCCGGTGACCGGCGCGATGGATGGTCGATAGCCGAACGCGGTGCGCGCCTTGGCGGTGTCGGCCCACGTGCGCACCTGGTCGCCCACCCTCGCATCTACGTGCCGAATCGTGGGCGAGACATCGGCCGCCTCTGCGATGAGCTCGATGGCCCGGCGCAGGGTGATCTCGTCGCCGCCGCCGATGTTATAGGTCTCCCCGATCTCGCCCTCGTGGAGCGCGTCAATGGTTCCACGCACGCAGTCGGCCACGTACGTGTTCGACCGAGACTGCTGACCGTCGCCGTACACCGTGATCGGCCTGCCCCGCATCATCGCGTCGATGAAGATGTGGTACGCCATGTCGGGCCGCTGGCGCGGGCCGTAGACCGAAAAGTAGCGAAGGATGACGGCGGGGAAGTCCGATGCGACGACATGCGCCGCCAGCAGGTGCTCCGCGGCAAGCTTCGTGACGCCATAGGGAGAGATCGGCCGCGTCGGCTGGCTCTCGTCCCCAACCGCATCTCGCCCGTACACCGACGACGTCGACGCCTGCACGAAGCGGCCGACGCCGGCATGCATGCTCGCCTCGACGAGCCTGTTGAGTCCAAGGATGTTGCAGCTCACGTAGGAATCCAGGTCGGTCCAGCTGCGGACCAGTCCGGCCATAGCCGCCTCGTTGACGACTGCTTCGACGCCCTCGAGGTGCGCGTCGAGTGGGTCGGTACGCAGATCGACTTCCGCGAACGTGAACCTCGGATGAACGATCAACTCCCGCAGGTTCTGCTCCTTGGTCGCGCGGGGGTAGTGGTCGACGAAGGCGTCGAGCCCGACCACCTCATGCTCGAGCGCCAGAAGTTGTTCGCACACGTGGGAGCCGATGAATCCCGCCGCGCCGGTCACGAGTATCCGCATCGGTTTCCTCATGGTGCCGCGATGCAGTACGCGCTCTGATGGCCCGATGACTTCCCCCGAAGCTCCATCCACGCATACGATGGCTGAGTGCAGGTCATTGGGCTCGGGCTCCTGGTGCTCGCGTCGCTCTCCACCATCGTTTACGTGACCACCGCAGATGGTTCCAGCGAGGTCGGGTCGCCATCCATGCAGGTGGCCCTCAGCTTGTCGATCGGGGTGCTCGGCGCGGTCATCGCACTCATCTTACAGATCGACCTCATCCCGGACGAATGGGAGGTCGGCATACTCATCGCCGGGGCGCTCGCCGCAGCGCTCGCGGCCCTCTGGCGGTACCGATACGCGCCATGAGCCAGTCGCAGGCCGGCGGCCCCAGCCACACGTTCAGCGCGTCGCCGAAGTTCTGGTGCTCGCACTACTAAGTCGCACACGCCCTCGAATCCAACTCGAACGAGTCTCCGGATCGCAACCCGGGGCCTCCGTGGACAACTACAAATGCCACCGGTGCGGACAGGCGTGTCGCATCGTCACTTCTCCGTCTCGAGCATTCCAATGAGGCGCTCTGCCTCGGCTCGGAAGTGGCGCTGGGTGAGCCTCATCCTTGCAGCCATCTCGACCCGCCACCTGAGGTGTCGAGGGCGGCTCCGAGCCAGGAGGGCCGACCACTTGTCCAGGAGCATCAAGACTTGGTAGAGCCAAAGGCTCTGGCGCGGAGGATCGTCGGCCGCGAAGTATCCCTTGACGAAGCTGGCTTCGAACCGCTCGAGGCGAGCCGGCTCGTAGGCTAGTCCCATGGTGACGACCTGGAGGCCCACCGATCGCATGCCCACGATGAAGCGTGCCAGGTCCTCGTAGATCGGCGCGCGCCATCGGGGCAGTGCGTCGAACGCGGTGATCCGGGCACCATCGCCCACGAACATGTTGCGGGCCGCGTAATCCCCGTGGCTCAAGCCCAAGGGCACCTCATCAGGGAGCGCTGCCGCCGCCGCACGCTTGACGGACTCGGTAATACCCGCGAAGAATGCCTCCTCGTCGGAGGCCTTGGCGAGATACCGCGCGAAGATGGCGATCATCTCAATGAACTCATCCCTCGTCCCGTGACGCACGGCACGGGTCTCGCCGTATGGGAGCTCGTTATACATGCGCAGCCAGGCGCCGGCATTGGCGAAGGCCGGCGCCAGCCGGTCCGCTGACTGCATGACATTGAGGCGCGTACCCCTGGCCATGACGTCCCGCAGCGTTGGCTCGCTGACGTACTCCATGATCACCGCACGCTGACTCGGCAGGTAGTCGAGCGGGCGGATGCTGCCAAAGCGAGCGTCACCGACCGACGAGAGGTGATCGTGAACGAGGCTAAGGCCGCGATGCTCGAGCACGGGAAGCTGGTCCGGATCGACGGCCGTGGACAGGTAGGGCCTGGCCTGGAGAAGGAATGAACCGTCGTCGGGAGCTCCTGCGAAGCGGCGCACCGGATCGCTGACCTTGATGAGAATCCCGGCCCGCCGGTCGGCGGATTGGAGGCGAAGGACGTAGAGGTAGGATCGCCGCCGTCTTCGCCGATCGACCAGCGCTACGGTAACGGGCACGGCTCGGAACTCGCGAAAGTACGCGCCCGCGTGCTGCTCCACGTGGGCGAGGAAGGCGCGCGTGGCCGTGTCAGAAGCCGCGGGCTGTCTCATATCCAGCTCGGTTGGGAACGGTCAATCGGCAGCGATCGATCCTCGCAAGGTGGGTGGGTTGCCCCGCGCTGCGCCTGCTATCGGTCCGGTCGCTTGGCAGGTCGCTCAGCGCCGGCGCTCATGGCTGCGTACCGGCAGCATTTCAGCGTCGTACCTGATCCGCTTCGGAATGAACCCGAGGGGGCGCAGCCATCCCCACGAACCATCCGCCCGGAGCTCGGCACGGTCAACTCCTTGCAGTAGGCGATTCGCGCCCCGGACGCCTTCACCGCCGGGCCGACATTCTTATCGTGGAAGCCATCCTATCATCCAGCCCTCGAGCCACTTCAGAAGCACGTGGGTACGCGCTCGCGAGGTCGACGGTGCGTCCAGACGGACCAGCGGCTTTGCTCGTCCAGCTCGTCGTAGGGGTTGCCGCCGATGTGATGGCGCCGCTCGACGGTCTAGGGCGCTCGTCGAGCTGGGTGGCGATCCGCTCCGCGATCGACGATCCTGTGGAACCGGCGCGGACGACGATCCAGTCCATTGGGCGTAGCGCTGGCCGGTACCCGATACCGGTCGCAGACCCGTCCGACGGACGGGGTGTTTGACCAGACGCGGCGCTCCCACCACCATGCTGGCATGGAAGTCGAGAAGCGCCTGAATCGTGCCCCGCCGCCGACCTAAGCTCGCGAGCGGTATGGTCCTGCTCGCCACGGCCGTGCTGATTCTGGCGGCCGGGGTCGGCGTTCTGCTCGGCTTCTCTGCCCTGAACGGCTCGCCGAGCCCAAGCCGCAGCATCGATCCTTCGGCCGGGCAGACCGCGGCCGGCACCGGATCGGCAGAAGCGTCGCTGCCCGAGGGAGCCCGCGGCGAGTCGCGAGGGTACCTCACCACGCCGGGCGAGCTTGTCGATCTCGCTGAACGCGCCCGCGCCGGAGACGATGCGCTGGCGGAGGCAGTGGAGAGTCTCGTCGAGACCGCCGAGCTCGAGTGGGACTATCAGATCGACGAGCGCGCAACGTGCCCGTCCCCGAACGAACCGGAGTGGCTCGACGATAGCGAGGGTGCTTCACGGCTTAACGCCCGCGCCCTGGCCTACCACATCACCGGCGACGAACGCTATGCGTCCGAGGTGCGCGACATCCTCGAGCGCATCATGAGCACGGTCGTGACGATCGACCTCGACGAGCAGCGCTGCCGACTTGTCTTCGGCTGGGGAACGCCCGAGCTGGTCGCCTCCGCTGACCTCATCGAGGGTTGGTGGCAGGGGCAGACCTGCACCGGTCCGACCTCGGCTCGTCACGACGATGAGGGACGAGGCGAGGGAGACTGCAAGGAGCTGTTCCAGAACTGGTTGGTGAAGAATCCGTATTACCTCGTCTCGTACACCGGCATCGATGGCATGAGCAACTGGGGGGCTGCCGGCACCACCGCGATGGCATATGTCGCCGATTACCTGTGGGATCGCCCCGACGTGACGCTCGTGCATCGCCAGCCGCTGGGTCGCGACGACGACGAGTGGGACGACGTCGAGCTGTCACCCGGCGAGGCCTACGCATTCGCAAACCAGCTCGCGCTCGACCGCATGAACGGATACGGCGTCGACCTCCACAGCAACGAGTCCTGCGACTATCTCCGTGGCGATCAGCAGCATCCCGACTGGCCGCCCGTGAAATCGCAGATCACCGAAACGGGAATCATCACCGAGGACGCCAGGCGCGATGAGTTCTGCAACGTCCCGGAGTACGACGGAACGTATCAGAACTACCCGCAGATTCACCTCGGCAACCTGATCCAGCAATGCGAGCTCGAGCTGCGGCGTGGCGACCGATCGTGCTACGACAACGTCGACAAGAGCGATCTGCCGAACTACACGTTCGTGGGGCCGGACGGCGAAAACCACGAGACGCACCTGCGCCCGGGTCGGGGATCGGTGGAACGTGCGATCAACGCAGTGATCGTAGACTCAGCGACCGAGTGGACCCGGCCATCGGCACTCGCGGTTGCGTACCGTTACTACCGTGACCACCACGCCCTCGGCGGCGTGGATCAGTGGACTCGCCACCTCCAGGTCGGCGCCTCGGCCGCGCAGGACCTCTCGTTCGGCAACCTGACACACGCACTGGCGGACGGGGATGCCGCGCCGCCGCCGCCCGTCGTGGCGCCTCCCAGCGACCGCTGAGGCGACGCTATCCGCCCGGTCCCAGCTGCACACTGACGTCGTCGACCAGCATCTGGACCCCGCCGCCGGGCAGCTGGTTGGAGCTCTGCACGCAGACCTCGTCCACGACGTCGGCCTCCACGCGCAGCGGTAGATCGCTCACCGCCAAGAGCGGCTGGTCGGAACCGAGGACACCGATCTGCCAGTCGTAGCTCTGGCTAACGAAGTCCAGGGTCAGGATTGAGCGGTACCAGAGGCCGGGCTGAAACGCAACGCCGCTGGTGATCCGCGCGCCCCCGTCAAAGTAGCGGAAAGTTCCAGGCTCGCCGAACCGCACCGATGCGGCCTCCCCAAGTGGCGCCCGGAGCGTCGTGATCGTGGCGTCGGAATCGGGGATGCCACGCACCTGCACGGTGGCCTCGACGGTGATCACGCCGCTCGTGACCGACCCGAAGGACTTGCACGCTCGCGGGCCGTTACCGAGCGAGGTTGGCGTGAGCAGGAGGGCGGGATCACCGGCGGTTGCCTCCACGACGCTCAACGTCTCGACGGCCGGGTCAATATCGCGGGTGCTCCATCCGGTGCCCACCGCCGGGCCCGCCTCGTAGGGAGCGAAGCTGTCGCGGAAGAGATAGGTAAATGCGCCCGGTGGCAGCCCGCCGGCGAGCTCGGGCGGTGCCGGAACGAGGTGAGCCTGCGAGTCCGGCGGTGCCCGGCCGCCTTCGAGACGAATCGCTCCGTGAGCGTACCGGCCGGTGACGTCGTCCGCGCCGAGCAGCACCAGCTCCGTCAGCTGCTCGGTACCCTGCTTGGTGGAGGTCACGTTGGTGACCGTCGGAATGACCGGTTCCGCAGTCGCGCTCGGCGCTGGCGTCACGCCGGGAGTCGGGGCGGCGCTCGGTTGGACGACCTGCGCGGTGTCGCCTGGCTCGATCAGCCGCGTGCCAAGTCCGGACGGGAAGCCAGGTTCCTCCAGGGACCCGACCTTGAAGTAGATGCTCCCGCTCGCCTGGGCGAAGACGAGGATCCGCGCGCTCGGCTCATCGAGCATGAGAACCGGATTCTGATGCCCATCTCTCACCCTGCCGAACAGGTACTCCGTCCACGTCCCGTCAGATTCCAGCCGGAGCACGACGACCTGTGGCGACTCCTGATTGCGGTTCGGGACCCGATCCAGCGATGTCCTGACGGCGGCGAAGATCGCCCCGCCCGCCGACTCCGACAAGGCGCGCACGCTCAGGTGGTCGTCCCCGTAGGAAAGGCCCTGGACGGGAGTCGACTCTACCGACCAGGCGTCGTCGGGCTCCCCGTCGCGGTGGGTGGCCGCGTAGAGGACGTCGTCGGCCAACGTGGTCCAGACCACGACCATGGCGTCACCAGCGCGCACCAATGCTGCCGTGTCGGCGGCGACCCGCAGCTTGTCGACGGCCGGGACCGCGGGAACCGACCACGTCAGGCCCTCGCTCGTGCTGCGGCTGATGTGCACTCGCTGGCCCGAGATGTACGCAAGCCAGAGCTCGCCGTCCTGGGCCTTCTCGATCATCATCGTGCTGACGCCTGCACTGGTCACGCGAACCGGAAAGTCAGCGTCGAGCACGTAGCGGCGGGCCGTCGCGTCGTAGCTGAAGCGGATCACACGAGCGGAGTGCGTGTCCGAGGTCCGTGTGCCGGCGCTGGCCACGTACAGCCGGTCGCCGTCCGATAGCACATCGGAGTGGGCGAACGCCCGCTCGTCCACCGGCACACCCGTGTCCACCCATCGCTGGGTGTCCCAGTCGAGCTCGTGGATGTGGAACTGGATGGTCGCTTCCGAGATGAGCATCCCCCACCACGAGCCGTCGTGGAACCACAGCTTGCTCTGCGCTTCGTGAGCGGTCGGCTCGGTCACGAAATTGGTGTCGTATGAAGGCCCGACGTAGCTGGCGTGCTCGGGCGCGGGGGTGGGAACCGGCGTCGGCGGCAAGGGACTCGCAGACGCCGTCGCGTCGGGCCCAATGCTGGACGGCGCGAACGACGGCGTCCCCCCGATCGGGACGGGGCTGGGGAAGAGCGCCGGCAGCAGCAGTCCGGCGATGGCCGCCGGAATCAGGACCGCCGGCAGCCAGCGAAGCAACTTCATCCGCAGATCATCCCCACTCACCGATCGCTTGTCCACGCCGAACCGGCGTGAGGTCGGCCTTGCCGGTTGGTGCGGCAGTCGCGCTCGACTATTCTAGCGCGGCCATCGTCGCGGCCTCTTCGAACCGCAGTGTCCACCGCGTTGCCGATCCAACGCCCCGCGGTGGGGCGCGTTGTGGAAGGAAAGACTCAGCTGCCCATGCCCAATTCGACCACGGACCAGTTCGTCGACTTCGACCTCCACGGCTTCGTGGGGATTCGGCTCGTCGACGCCACCAGATCGGACGCGATGGCCGTCAGGCGGCAGCTGGGACCGATCGACGCGCCGCTCACGCGTGAGCCGGACATCGTCTGTCGCTTCGTCGACCGCCTCGACCTTCCGCGTCTCCGCTACATCGGCCTCGACGATGCGGCGTTCACGGATGACGCCTACCTCATCCTGCGGGGCAAGCACAAGACGCCCGCTCGGGTCCAGATCCCGATCTCGGACATCGGCTCCAAGTCCGAGATCGTCTGCGAGCGCGGCGTACCGGCCGTCCCGCTGCTGATCGCGATCATCAACCTGACGGCGCTGGCCAAGGGATTCGCGCCGCTCCACGCCTCGGCCTTCACGTTCGATGGGCTCGGCGTGATGGTGGTGGGCTGGGCCAAGGGCGGCAAGACCGAGGCCTTGCTCGGCTTCATGGCCAACGGCGCGCGCTACATCGGCGACGAGTGGATCTACCTTGCGCCCGATGGCTCGCAGGTCTTCGGGATCCCGGAGCCGATGAAGATCTGGGCGTCTCACCTCGCCGCCATGCCCGACTACCGTCGTGCGGCTTCGCGAGCGGATCGCATTCGCCTCGGCTCGCTTGACGTGAGCGCGGGGCTGGCAAGCAGAGCCGCCCGCGCGACAAAGCGGACGGCGGTCGGCAAATTGCTGCGACGCAGCCTCCCGCTGCTGGAGCAGCAGGCGTTCGTCCATCTCCCGCCGGCTCGCCTCTTCGGAGCCGATCGGTGTGACCTCCGCGGTCCGCTGGATGTCGTGGTTTTGGCCATGACGCGCGAGGAAGAGGCGGTCGCGGTCGAGCCGACGGACGTGGAGGCGATCGCGGCCCGCATGGCCTTCTCGGTCGAGTACGAGCGGCTCGATCTGATCGCGCACTACCTGCGCTTCCGATTCGCCTTTCCCGAAGGTCGCAACACGTTCCTCGACGAGTCGCTCGCACGTCAGCAGGCGTCTCTCAGCGACGCTCTGCGCGGGAAGCGCGGCCTCGTCCTGTACCACCCGTACCCGGCCCCGATCCCGGCGATGTACGAGGCACTCCGATCGTGCTTACGGTAGCGCTCGTTGGGGCAGATGGCGCCGGAAAGACGACGATCGCGCTCGAGGTGGTCCGAAGGCTTCCACCGCCCGCCCGCTACCTGTATATGGGCGTCAATCTCGAGGCGAGCCGTGTCATGCTTCCTTCGACTCGTCTGCTCCTCGAGCTCAAGCGCCTGAGCGGCGGCCGGCCCGACATGAGCGCACCACGGGCGCCCACGTCATCGCCGAGCACGCGGGGTGGCTCGAGCGGTCGAGCGCTTGCCGGCCTGCGCATGGATCTGCGATTCGCGAACCAGATCGCCGAGGAATGGTTCCGTCAACTGATCGCTTGGTACCATGTCCGACGGGGAGCCGTGGTCATCTTCGATCGCCACTTCGTCTGGGACTACTATTCGTCATTCTCGAGCGCAGCCGACGGCGGAACCTCGAGGATGCGCAGATGGCACGATCAGCTCCTGCGCCGCCTGTATCCCAGGCCGGATCTCGTCATCTGTCTTGACGCAGCGGCAGAGGTGCTGTTCGAGAGAAAAGGGGACGGGACCGTGGAGGAACGCGAACGTCGCCGGCAGGAGTATCTGCAGCACGGTGCCGTCACGGAGAACTTCGTGCTCGTGGATGTGGACCGGCCGTCAGAGGTCGTCATCGGTGAGGTGACCGATCTGATACTTCGGGCACGCAACGACCGGTTGACACGGTCCGCCAGGTTCGACAAGGGACCATCGTGAAGCTGCTCGTCGCCAGTCCAATCGACCCCGGCGCCCTCGCGCAGCTCGAGCAGCGGCACGACGTGATCACGGCTTACGGGGCTCCTGAAGAGGAGCTCCGCCGGCTCGTCGTTGATCGCGAGATCCTCATCTTCCGGAGCGGCGTCGCAATCTCGCGATCCGTCATGGAGCACGCGCCTGCGCTCCGGCTCCTGATCCGTGCCGGCTCGGGCCTGGACAACCTCGACCTCGGATACACGCGGCAACGCGGCATCGTGCTGGAGCGTATCGCCGGGCCGGGCGCGCAGTCCGTGGCAGAGCTGACATTCGGCCTCATGCTCGTGCTGGCGCGCCGCATCCTCGTCGCGGACGGCCTCCTGCGCAAGGGCAGATGGGCCAAGTCCGAGATGGTGGGGCACCTCCTCCAGGGGAAGACGCTGGGCATCATCGGCCTCGGGAACATCGGGACGCACGTCGCGCGGCTTGGAAAGGCTTGGGACATGTCGGTGATCGGCTGCGTCGAGCGGCCTTCGCCGGACCGCGAGGCGGCCTTTGCCGAGGCCGGATTCGATCTCGCGGACCGGGACACCGTCCTGGCCGGCGGCGACTTCGTCACGCTCCATGTCCCCCTGACCGATGCAACGCGCAACCTGATCGGTGCCAGCGCCATCGCTCGCATGAAGCGGGGTTCGTTTCTGATCAACGTCGCTCGTGGCGGGGTGGTCGACGAGCAAGCCCTCTACGACGATCTGGCTGCCGGCGACCACCTGGCCGGGGCGGCGCTCGACGTCCACCTCAACGAGGGTGAGGGCAAGGTGTCGCAGCTGCACGCGCTGTCGAACGTGGTGCTCACTCCGCACATCGGTGCGTCGACCGTGGACTCACAACGGCAGATCGGCGTGGAAATCCTGCGAATCGTCGCGAAATTGAATGGGGACTCGCCACCTGACGGGTGAGCGGTCCCGGATCTTGCCAGACCCCTGGTGTCACCGTTCGGCGGCACCGCTCAATTGGAGGTGGAGATGCTTACAGCGGAGCGTAAGCGCAGCGATCTGCGTGCCGCGTTCGGTTCCGGGAAACCCGTCGTCGCCATCGGCGCGCACGACGCCATGAGCGCGAAGCTGGTGGAGAGCTATGGGTTCGATGCCGTCTGGGTCAGCGGGCTCGGCGTGTCGACGATGGCTCACGCGATCCCCGATCTGAACCTGATCACGATGACCGAGGCCGTCGATGCCGCCGTCCGCATCGACCGCGCGACGAGCCTGCCGGTGATCGCGGATTGCGACAACGGCTTTGGCGGCCTCTCGAACGTGGTGCGTACGGTCAACGCGTACGAGCGCGCCGGCATCGCCGCGATCTGCATCGAAGACAACGTGTTTCCGAAGCGCAACAGCCTGTATACCGGGGCGTCAAAGCGCGACCTGATCCCGGTCGGGGAGCAGGCGCGGCGCATCCGCGCGGCGAAGCAGGCACAGGAATCGCCGGACTTCACGTTCATCGCCCGCATCGAGTCGTTCATCGCCGGTCACGGGCTGGAGGACGCGTGTGAGCGTGCAGAAGCCTACGTGTCGGCCGGCGCGGATGCGATCCTGATCCACTCGCGCGATAAGAGCCTCGCCGAGATCGAAACCTTCCTCGAGCGATGGCCCCAGATCGCCTCGGTCCCGCTCGTGGCGGTTCCGACGCTCTACCCGACCTTCACAGCCGGCGAGCTGCACGCGAAGGGCTTCACCGTGGTGATCCTCGCCAACCAGCTGATGCGCGCCGCGGTGCAGGCGATGGAATCCACGCTGGCGACGATGGCCCAGACGGGCAAGCCGTCGTCCGTCGACGGCGGCATCGCCTCCGTCGATCACATTTTTGCCCTGGTCGGCACGAAAGAGGCAATCGAGCTTGAAGATCAGCTCGACGCCCGCTGATTCGGTCCAGGACCGCCGCCCCATCGCGGTCATCGCCGGCCTCGACTGCATCACCGGCCTTCAGACCGCACGCATCCTCGCAGGGCATGGCGTCGAGGTCATCGGGATCGCCGCGCGTCGAGATCATTTCTGCTGTCGCACGAACACTGTGCGACGGGTGATCGTCTCGGAGATGAGCGGCGACGGCCTCGTGGATACCCTGCTGTCGCTCGGGCGACGGCTGAGGGCGCCGGCCGTCCTAGTGCCCTGCACGGACCTGGCGGTCCTGGCCATCTCGGGCGCTCGTGAGCGGCTCGGCGATCGGTACCGCTTCTCGCTTCCCGACCACGATGTCGTCGAAATGCTCATGGACAAGGAGCGGTTCTACGCGCACGCCGTGGCGAAAGGCCTTCCGGTGCCTGGTACCAGGCTGGTGCGAACCAGAGAAGCGGCCGAACGGGCGTCACGCGAGCTCAGATATCCGGTCGTTCTCAAGCCGCGGTTGAAGACTTCGCAGTGGCAGCGAAACACCAGCGCCAAGGCGTTCAAGACCGGAACGGCCGCACAACTCATGGAGGTCTACGATCGGGTGGCCGGCTGGAGCGATGTGCTTGTGCTCCAGGAGTGGATCGAGGGCGGCGAAGACAGCCTCTACTCGTGCAATTGCTACTACGACGGCTCCTCAACGCCGGTCGCAACGTTCGTATCTCGGAAGCTGCGGCAGTGGCCTCCGCTGACGGGGACCAGCTCACTCGGTGAGGAGTGCCGCAACGACGTCGTCCTGCAGCACACGCTGGATCTATTCGGCGGCGTGGGGTATCGAGGGCTCGGCTACGTCGAGATGAAACGCGATGCGCGGACGGGAGAGCTCTACATCATTGAGCCGAACATCGGCAGGCCGACCGGTCGCTCCTCGATCGCGGAGGCGGGCGGAGTCGACCTCCACTACGCGGCATACTGCGACATGGCCGGCCTGCCCCTGCCACCGAACCTGCGGCAGCGCTACCGGGGTGCCAAGTGGATCTACCTTCGCCACGACTTACAGGCCGCATTCTGGTACTGGCGTCGCGGGGAGCTCTCCATCGGCGGCTGGTGGCGATCGATGATGGGTCGCAAGGCGGAGGCGGTCATCTCCTGGCGCGACCCAAAGCCCTTCGTTGCCGATCTCGCGCACAGCGTCGGCATCGCAGCTCGATCCATCCTTCGTCGAAGCGGCTGAGGGGTCAACCGTGCAGACCAGGCGGCTGATGGCCGAGACGTTGCGGACTGAGCCATTCGATCGAGTCCTCCGACTCCTCGAACGCGTCGATGGCGGTCGCCCCGGGGTGGTGGCCGTCCTCACGTACCATCGCGTGGCCAACGCTGACGACGCCGCAGGCTACCCCGGATTGATCAGCGCAAGCCCGGCGCAGTTCGACGAGCAGATGGCCTTTCTGGCGCGACGATACCGCGTCATCTCGATGGCCGACCTCATTGACCACCGCGACCGACGAGGCCGCCTTCCCCCCCGAGCGGTACTCGTCACCTTCGACGACGCGTACCGTGACTTCGCGGAGCATGCCTGGCCGACGCTGCGCCGGCTCCTTATACCCGTCACGCTGTTCGTGCCAACCGCCTATCCCGGAGCCCCTGATCGAGGCTTCTGGTGGGACTGGCTGTACGCCGCAGTGCAGGGCGGCCCGCGAGATGCATCGTTCGAGACTCCGGTGGGACAGGTTCGGCTCTCGTCGGAGGAGGACCGCGCGAACGCCTACCGTCTGCTGAGAGGCGTCGTGAAATCACGCCCGCACGCAGCGGGTATGGACCTTGTGGCCAGCTTTGCCGACCAGGTGGGCATTCGTCAGCCGCGAGGCTCGGTACTCGACTGGCCCGCCCTTCGGGCCCTGGAAGCCGACGGCGTGGTGCTCGCGCCCCACTCGCGCGAGCACCCGCTCCTCGACCGGGTCGGGGCAGCCCAAATGGAGGAGGAGCTTCGTGGATCATGGCGTGACCTCCAGACCCAGATCGGCGACACGCTCCCGGTCTTCGCGTATCCGGGTGGCGCTCATTCCGACGATGTGCGCGCGGCCGTCGAGCGGTGTGGGTTCCGTGCCGCGTTCACGACCCGGCGCGGCGTGAACGACCTCGACCACGCTGACTGGCTCGCCCTCCGGCGCATCAACGTCGGTGGTAACTCGTCGCTCAACGCCATCCGAGCACAGATAGGCCGGTGGGCCCTGCTGTGGTCACGATGAGGGTCGGCCTGTTCTGGGGGGCACTGGGACTGCTGCTCTACACGTACCTCCTCTTTCCCCTGTTGCTCGCGCTTCGCGGCATGGTCGTCCACCGCCCGTATCGGTCGGCGCCGATCCATCCGCGTGTGAGCCTGATCATCGCCGCGCGCAACGAGGCGAACGGAATCGGCGCCAAGCTCGACAACATCGTCGGGCTCGAGTACCCGCCCGACCACCTCGAGGTGATCATCGCCTCGGACGGCTCCGAGGACGAGACGGAGGCGATCGTCTCAGCCCACCGAGGGCGGCCCATCACGCTCTTGCGGCTCCCTCGGCGAGGCAAGGCAGCCGCGCTCAACGCGGCGGTGGCAGAGGCCACCGGCGAGGTCCTTGTCTTCTCCGACGCGAACAGCCGCTATGCCCCGGACGCCATCGCGCGGCTCGTTGCGCCGTTCGCCGACGAACGCATCGGAGGAGTCGCCGGCAACCAGGTCTACGAGCGGAGCGCTCGACCGGAAGCCGGGACGCAGGGTGAGCACGCGTACTGGAGCTACGATCGCCTGCTGAAGGCGGCGGAGAGCCGAGCCGGCAACACCGTCTCAGCCACCGGGGCGATCTATGCGATCCGCCGGCACCTGTTCCGTCCCGTCCCGGACGGCGTGACCGACGACTTCTACACGTCGGTGGGTGTCATCGCCCAGGGTCGTCGGCTCGTCTTCGCACCCGATGCGATTGCCTACGAGCCCCCGGCGGCGACGGGCAGGCTCGAATTCCAGCGGAAGGTCCGCATCATGACGCGCGGGCTGCGCGCCGTGGCGATGCGGCGGGAGCTGCTCGACCCGCGACAGTACGGCTTTTACGCAGTCCAGCTTCTCTCGCACAAGGTGCTGCGTCGCCTCATGGCCGCGCCGCTCCTGATCCTGGCCATCGCGGCGCCATCGCTCTGGCGGCACGGCGCACTCTACCAACTCGTGACGCTCGGGCAGGCGGCGATCTACGGGTCAGCCCTGCTGGGCCTGGCGCCATGGGGCTGGGCGAGGCGGCGGCTCTTCGAGCTGCCGGCCTTCTTCTGCGTCGCGACGGCCGCATCGGCGCTGGCCACCTGGAACGTCATCCGCGGGCGCCAGATCGACCGCTGGGAGCCTACCCGTCGTGACGGTCCGGAGGCATGACGTGAGCAGCGGCTCGGTCAGCGGCCGCTGGCAGCCGGCGCCCGTCGCGCTGTCGGTCTTCGAGTCGGTGGCGCACCTCTATGTCGCCGCCGACGAACTGGTTCGGAGCGTCGTCCTCGAGGCCGGCGAATCGTGGTCCCTCGATGCGGATGCGCTGGAAACGCCGGGCGTGGCGGTCTGGGGCAACACGCCTTCGAACGGTCGCTCGATGTCGCTCATGCTGCGCTGGGCGGCCCGCCGCGAGCTCAGCCTCCGGCGCCTGCGTTCGAGCGTGGGCAGCTTCGCCGTACGCAATGTCCATCGCCTGCCGCCCCCGCGTCGTGCCGGACGGACCCGCAACACCCTGCGCTCGACGCTGCTCGGCGGGTTGATCGTCGAGCTCGCAGCCGGGGGCAGGCACGCCCGCGTCATCGATGCGGTTGCAGCGGCTGCCGGAGCGGTGAGTCCGATCGATGTCCGGTTGCGGCCGAGCCGGGACGGCTCGGCGCTTGCCCGGCTGGGCGGCGCGGACGGCGTTCCGTTCGAGCTGCGCGTGGCCGCGCTCGGCGGACGCAAGGAACCCGCTCGGAACGCTGATGCGCTGACGGCCCTCGAGAGCGCTGCCGTGGCGCTCGTTCCTCGGCTGTACGGCCGTGGGGAGATCGCCGGCGCGTCATGGACGAGCGAGTCCGTTCTGGACGGAGTGATCACCCGCCACCTGACGCGAGCCATCGTTGCGGACGTCGTGAGCCTCTGCCTTCAGCTGCCGAGGGGAGACCTCGCCACGTCCCTGCGCGATCGCATGATCCGGCTGCGCGACCGCTATCCGCGCTGGGGCCCCGTCGCCACCCAGCTCGCAGAGCAGGCGACGCCCACAGCACACGCCGTGGTCCAGCACGGCGATCTATGGAGTGGCAACCTGCTCGTCAGCGGAGGCCGCCTCTCCGGCGTGGTCGACTGGGATACGTGGCATCCGGCGGGACTGCCCGGGGTCGACCTCCTCCACCTGTTCAGCATGCAGCTGCGCGAGCGAACCGGTCAGGACATCGGCGCCCTATGGCTGTCCGGCGTGTGGCGATCGCCGGAGTTCCTGACGGCGACGTCCGACTACTGGCGAGGGCTCGGGATCCGGCCCGGACCAGATCTGCTCGAGATGATCGGCCTCGACTGGTGGGCGGGCCAGGTCTTCAAGCGCCAGACATTTGCCGCGGACCCGGGTTGGGTCGAGCGCAATATCGACGCAGTCTTGGACGCGGTGAGCGGGCACCCGTAGGAGTCGGGGCCTCGCGCATCGGCAGTCCGGCAGTTGGCGCCGGCGGATCTGACCGAAGGTCCCGGGGAAGTCCGCTGCCGCCGTGACTTGGCGCGGGCACCGTAACGCCCTATCCTCTCTACGCCCGCACGAGTGGATCGACGGGCGGTCATGCCCAAACGTATGTTCGGAACAAGGAGCGGCCGTGGACCTCTCGGCGTACTTGGCCGTCTTGCGACGGTGGTCCCTGACGCTTCTCGCGTCGACCCTGGTGGGAGGGGGCGTCGCCTTCTTCGCGGCCAGCCGGATCCCCCCGACATACGAGGGCGAGGCCCGGGTCATCGTCGGCCCGATCAACACCGATCAGAACACGCTCGACGCCGCCGGGAGCCTTGCGCAGACCTATGCCGAGCTCGTGACGACCGAGACCATTCTCAGCCCTGTCAACCAGGATCTTGGCCTTGATCTCCCCCTCGCGGTGCTACGCGAGAGCATCACCGCTCGCGCGGACAGCACGACCCGGATCCTCACCATCACCGTCCGAGCATCGAGCCCGGACACCGCCGCGACCATGGCCAATGCGGTCGCCGCGGTCCTTGACGAACTGGCCGCACGTGGCCAGGTTCGACCGGAGGGCGAGATCTCGGTGGTGAACGCCGCCATCCCCAACCCCGTTCCGGTTGAGCCGCAGGTCTCCCTGATCGTGATGCTGGCGGCCGCGTCGGGGCTCATCTCCGCCCTGGCCGTCGTCCTGTTCATCGACTACTTCAACAACACGGTGAGCGGACGCGAGGACCTGGGCAACATCACCCAGGCTCCATTCCTGGGCGCGATCGCCGTGACGCGCGGCTTCCGACCGACACCAAAGGAGCCGGTGGTCGTGGAAGCTCGTCCCAACTCGCGCGCCGCGCTCGCGTACCGGCTGCTCGGCAGCCAGGTCACCGCCGGCGATCCTGACAGCAACATTCGCAGCCTGGCGGTTCTCGGCGCCGAGGACCGCGAAGGCGCCGGCGAGGTCGCAGCAAACCTGGCGGCCGTTCTCACGCGGGCGGGGCGCCGCGTACGCCTCGTCGACGTGAATGACGAAGAGCGGGAAGTCACACGGCTGTTCGGCCTGCAGGCGACGCGCCGACTGGTTGAGCTCATGCGGGACGATGCCGACCTCGAGGAGATGGCCTATCGTCGCTCGGGTATCGACGTCATCCCACAGATCGCCGATCCGAGCGTGATCGCCCACGACCATGCACGCCGGGTGCTCGACCGACTCAAGTCCGATGTCGACCTCGTGATCCTCAGTACGGCGCCGATCCATCGCTCGGCCAACGCGCTGCTGTGGGCACGCACAGCCGATGCCGCGATCCTGGTCGCGCGCCGGGACAAGACGAAGCGCGAAAACGTCGCCTTCACCGTCGAGAGCCTGCGACTGATCGGCACCAGGCTGTTGGGCACCGTCCTGCACGGCGCACCGCGGCGTGGGGGCTCGAGCGACCTTCCCGAACCGGAGAGCGCCGGAGCCCGAAGGCAGCCACGGGCGTCGCGACCCGACGATCGCCCTACCGCCGTCCGGGGTTCCGACGCGGGGCGCGAACCAGAGCCGGTTCGATCCCGAGGTGCATCGGAATGAGGGAGGTGGCCTCACTCACGCCCGGGGGACTGGATTGCGCGTTCTCCTGACCGGCGGCGCCGGTTACATCGGTTCGCACACGGCGAAGTTCCTCTCCGAACGTGGCGACGACGTCGTCATTCTGGATCGTGCCGATATCGGTTCGCTTGCCTCCGTGGTCGAGGTGGAAGCCGTGCGAGGGGACGTTGCCGACGAAGCGCTTCTGGACTCGCTCTTTGCCCGGCACCGCTTCGATGCCGTCATCCACCTCGCCGGTGACAAGTCCGTGGAAGCGTCGCTCCGGGACCCGGGTGGCTACTTCGACAACAACGTCTGCTCCAGCGTCTCGCTCTTCCGGGCGATGATCCGCGCCGATGTCCGGTCGCTCGTCTTCTCCTCCACCTGCGCGGTCTACGGCAGCCTGAACCAGCCGCCGATCACCGAGCGCGCAGTGGTCGACCCCCAGACGCCGTACGGCGAGACGAAGCTGATGGTCGAACGAATGCTTCACTGGTTCGACCGGGCTCACGGGCTCCGTTCCGTCAGTCTTCGATACTTCAATGCCGCGGGCGCCGCCGCGGACGGCCGCATCGGGGAGGACTGGTCGGAAGCCATCAACCTGGTTCCCATGGTCATGAAGGCGGCAGCGGGCCGCATCGACACGCTCACCGTCTACGGCACGGACTATCCGACACCCGACGGAACTGCGATTCGGGACTATATCCACGTAGTGGACCTCGCGGAGGTCCACGTGCGCGCGCTCGAGTATCTCGTCGCGGGCGAGCCCTCGCAGACCCTCAACGTCGGCACCGGCCGCGGGTCATCCGTCCTCGAGGTCGTCGAGGCGGCGAGGCGCGCAAGCGGGCGTGAGATTCCACTCGAGTACGCGGACCGGCGGCCCGGAGACCTCCCCGCAGTCTGGGCCGATAGCGCCAGGGCGCGGGAGGTCCTGGGTTGGGAATCACGGCTCGGGCTGGACGACATCATCCGGACCGCGTGGCGCTGGCACGCGTCGCAGCTGGACGGTTCCAGCGCCCCATGACCGTCGCCGATCCACCTGGGGTCGCCGGCCCGCGCGTGGCCTACGTCATGTCGCGCTTCCCGAGGTTGACCGAGACCTTCGTCCTCTCCGAGATCCTGGCGCTGAAGGAACAGGGAGTCGACGTCCGGCTCTATCCACTCCTCCGCGAAAGGGCCGAGGTCGTCCAGCCGGAGACGATTGCGCTCGTCGCCGGCGCGCGCTACCAGCCGTTTGTGTCGTGGTCGATCGTGCGCAGCAACCTCCACCTCCTGCGCCATCGGCCACGCCGCTATCTCCGCACCCTCGGCGCCGTCATCCGCGGCAACTGGGGCAGCAGGAATTTCCTCGTCGGGGGTCTCGCCATCTTCCCGAAGGTCGCGCACAACGCGCTCGAGATGGCGCGGGCCGGGGTGACGCACGTGCACTGCCACTTCGCGAATCATCCGGCCCTCGCAGGGTTCATCATCCACCGCCTCGTCGGCATCCCCTACAGCTTCACGGCGCACGGTTCGGACCTCCATGTCGACCGCCACATGCTGGCTGCCAAGGTGGCCGACGCCTCGTTCGTGGTAGCGATCTCGCAGTACAACAGACAGCTCATCCTGGACGAGTGCGCCGGCCGGTGGGCGGAGAAGATCACGGTCGTCCATTGCGGCGTGCAGACGGACCGCTTTCGCCCCGCTGAGGAGCAACCCATGTCCCCGGGCGAGCAACCCCTCTCCATCCTCTCCATCGGGACGCTTCACGAGGTGAAGGGCCAGACGTACCTGATCGACGCATGCAGCATCCTCGTCAAGGCGGGAATCGCCATCACCTGCCGCCTCGTCGGTCAGGGCGAGGACCAGGCCATGCTCGAGCGCCAGATCGCCGCGGCGGGCCTCGAGGGGATTGTCCGTATCGAGGGGGCCAGGACTCAGCCCGAGATCGCCGAGATGCTCGCCGAAACCGACGTGCTCGTGGCACCCAGCGTCCCGACGAAGGCGGGCAAGCGCGAGGGGATCCCAGTCGTCCTGATGGAGGCAATGAGCGCCGGAGTCCCGGTGATCGCCAGCAATATCTCCGGCATTCCTGAGCTCGTGGCGGATGGCGAGACAGGCCTGCTGGTGGCGCCACGCGACGCGGAGGGGATTGCCGCTGCGCTCCAGCGCCTTCACGCCGATCCAGGGCTGC
>CAYYRT010000200.1:0-7847 GCA_964474055.1 uncultured Acidimicrobiaceae bacterium
GCACTGGCCTTCCAGAACCTCCTGCTCGGCCGCGGGGAGTTGACGGGTGGGGAGTCGGGATTCCTCATCGAGTCTGGATCCGACAGTTTTCTTGGAGACCGGATTGCTCCCTACTACCTGATGTTGGCGCTTGTGGTCCTGTTCTTGTTGGTCCACGGACTTCTGCGACGGTCTCACATCGGCTGGGGTTTTAGAGCGTTGCGCGACGACGAGGTGGCGGCCGAGTTGACCGGCGTCAACGTCAATCTCTATCGGGTCTACGCCGCGCTGATCGGATCGTCCATGCTCGGCATGGCCGGCGCCACCTATGCCTTCTCCAGAGGCCGGATCAGCCCGTCAACCTTTGCCTTCGCCTCGGTGGACGTGGTGGTCCTGGTCATGCTGGCCTTCGGGGGTATCGGCACCCTCTTGGGACCGATCCTGGGTGCGATCGTCTTCACCATCATCGACGAGATGCTGGTCGACTTCGGCCAGCTGCGGCTGGTGGCGCATGGCGCCCTGATCCTGGTCCTCTTCCTCTGGATTCCCCGGGGAGTCATCCCCACACTCGGCGCGGCCGTTCAAAATCGAAGGCAGAGGCGCTGAGCCTCAGCGATCAGTCGGAGCGGTACGACTCTCGGGCGAACTTCGCATATGGGACCGGGCTAACTACTGCCCGGATCTCGTATTGTTGGTGACGCTCCACCGTCGGCTTTCGGGTTCCACCGTTCTCTTCGCCCCAGAGCAGCGTCACTTCGGTGCCCGGCTGCGCATACTCGTTGTCGACGACCGCCAGCGTCAGCATCTTGCGCTCGTTAGAGCTGTAGCCAATCCAGGTCGAGATCCCGATTGTCTCCCCATCGACGGTCAGCGCGTCGTAGGGATGCATGGCATAAACAGCCGACGGGAACTCGATGAACTTGGCCCGTTCTCCTTCGTCCAACTCGGAGCCGATCGCCCTCAGCACATCCTCTTCGACCAAAGCCAGAGTCACCTTGGTTCGCGGTGGGTGCACTGACATCTCCTGGAGAGCGTCTCGACCGATGAAGTCGTGATCGAAACGGACGAATCTCCCATAGCCCAGGTCCCAGGGAGTGAAGTAGTAGTCCTCAATCGCAGGCGAGTAAAAGCTACCGCCGAGCGAAGCAGAGGCTTCGTAGCCGTCGGCCGGGAGCCATTCCCGGTAGGCCTTCATCGACTCGCCGGTGTAGACCGCCGGCAGCGGCGAGGGGATCCAACCCGACTCGAGGGTGTTCGACGAGTAGGCCCGGGACCCGGCCCGCCGGAGGCCGAAGTCCTCTCCCGCCGTCAGAATGGCTTCCTGCACGCGCTCTTTCTCCTCCCAAGGGCCGAACAGCTCGAATCCCGATTGTCCGACCATGCCATGGCGGAGGGCACGCACGAGAACTCCCCCGATGTCGAGGGCGGTCATGTGGAAGAACTTCACCGCGGGGATAGGTGCCCCCAACACTCTCTCCATGATCTCCGTGGCGGTCGGGCCCTGCAGCTGGAATCGGAATGACTTGCGAGTCGACTTGTCTTTCCGCAACAGAGTTCGCTCGTCCCAGAGAAAGCTGAGGTCGTATCCACCGGTCTCGGCGTGGTAGCGGATCCAGTTGAGCGCCGGTGCCCGTCCAACCAGACCAAAGGTCTGGTTGGCGAGATGGAAGAGGATGACGTCGCCGATCACGTAGCCGTCGTAGCTGCAAGGAGCGAGATGCTTGGCGTTGTCCACCGCAAAACCCTCGAAGGTGTTGAAACCGACGTGAGACAAGAGGTCGATGGCGCCGGGTCCCTCCAGGGTCACGTCCACCATGTGGTAGGACAGATCGAAGAGAATGCAGGTCTTCTGCCATGCCTCTTGCTCGTCACGCCAGTTGGTGAACTCGGGGGGAACTCCCGGGTAGACGTTCGGACCGATCTGGGCGTTGCGGAGCATCTCCACGATGCTTGCGGTCGAATTGAGCAGTTCTTCTAGGCTCTGCGCCACGTCGCTCCTCTGTTCCGTCGAGTGCCCCGGCCCGGCCGGCTGCAGCCTAGGTGGGATCGCACTCGGGGCTTCCGGGCTTAGAGTACGAAACCCCGTTGGCTGAGGAGAAATTCATCCGCGCAAACCTTGACGTCGCTCATCTCGGATACGTGGAGTTGTTCACTCCCACCTTCGATGACACCCTCGGCTTTTTCACCGACTTGCTTTCGATGGTCGTCGTCGACATCGCTGACGGAACGGCCTACCTCCGCACCTGGGACGACTACGAGCTCTGCAGCTTGAAACTCACTGCCCGTAGCGAGGCCGGAGTCGGCCGGGTGGGCATCCGCGCCGTCGACCAAGAGGCCCTGCAACGTCGGGTAGACGCAATCACATCATCCGGGATGGGTAGTGGCTGGCGCGACGGCTTTCCCGGCCGCGGGCCAACGTACGGTTTTTTCGATCCCGACGGGCATGAGTGGGACCTCTATTTCGAGACCGAGCGATTCACGCCCTCCGGGTCGGCGGTCCCCGCCCTCAAGAACCAGGCTCAGCGGCGGCCGAGTCATGGGATCGGGGTCCGCCGCCTCGACCACGTCAACTACCTGGCCTCCGAGGTTGAGACCAACCGCGATTTCGTCGTGTCGGTGCTCGGCGCCAAGCCGACCGAGCAGATCCAGCTGAACACCGGCAGGATCGCCGGGATCTGGCTCACCTTCACCAACAAGGGCTACGACGTGGTCTACACCGGCGACTGGACCAAGACTCGGGGAAGGTTGCACCACATCGCCTACGCGGTCGATCAGCGTGAGGACATCCTCCGCGCCGCCGACACCTTCCTCGAGCATGGGGTCTTCATCGAGACCGGACCACACAAGCACGCCATCCAGCAAACCTTCTTCCTCTACGTGTGGGAGCCCGGCGGGAACCGAATCGAGCTGGTCAACCCTGGCGCCCGGCTGATCATGGCGCCCGACTGGCCGCTCATCACTTGGACCGAGGCCGATCGAGCCAAGGGTCAGGCCTGGGGACTCCGGACGATCGAGTCCTTCCACACTCATGGCACTCCACCGGTAACCGATGAAGGGATCAGTACATGAACGACCGCCCCCCGTTCCGAGCCGACCACGTTGGCAGCTTCCTCCGACCCCCCGAGGTCACCGACGCCCGCCGCCGGCGGGAGGAAGGATCGATCGACGCGGCTGAGCTTCGCCGCATTGAAGATCAGGCCATCGCCCGTCTCGTAAAACAAGAGGAGGAGGTTGGCCTACGGGGAATAACCGATGGCGAGTTTCGCCGGTTGATGTTCCATGTCGACTTCCTTGAACAGCTCAGCGGGGTGACAGTCACCGAAGGTCAGTTCCTGGCGAAATTCCGCCGCGACGACGGCACCGAGATCGAGTTCAAACCGCCGACCATGCTGGTCGAGGCTCCCATCAAGCACACCCATTCCATCCAAGGACCCGACTTCGATTTTCTCGCTTCACAGGTGAGCCGGGTCCCCAAGGTGTCGATCCCGGCTCCCTCGATGCTGCATTTCCGAGGGGGACGCAAGGCGGTCAGCGAAGACGTGTATCCCGACCTCGACCGTTTCTTCGACGACCTGACCGCGGCCTATCGGGCAGAGATCGCCGACCTCGCAGGGCGCGGCTGCACGTATCTGCAGATGGACGACACCAACCTCGCCTATCTGTGCGATCCCGAGGTCCGGGAGCGGACCGCGGCCCGAGGAGACGATCCCGACCAGCTCGCCGATCTGTACTGCCGACTGGTCAACGACGCTCTACGCGACAAACCGGAGGAGATGGTGGCGGCGATCCACCTCTGCCGCGGGAACTTTCAGAGCGCCTGGGTGTCGCAGGGCGGGTATGACCCCGTGGCCGAGATCCTCTTCAACAAGATGGCGGTCGACGCCTTCTTCCTCGAATACGACGACGAACGGTCGGGGGACTTCGCCCCCTTGCGATTCGTACCCGAAGGGACGAAAGTTGTCCTAGGTCTGATGAGCTCGAAACACAGCCGGGTGGAAGAGGCTGACGAGGTCAAGAGCCGGATCGACGAAGCTGCTCGCTACATCCCCCTCGACCAACTAGGGCTGAGCCACCAGTGCGGCTTCTCATCGACGGTCCACGGCAACACCATCTCACCAGATGATCAGTGGCGAAAATTGGCGCAGACGGTTGCGATCGCCTCTGCGGTCTGGGCGTAGCACCGCAGGGACGGATCACTTCTCCCCCCGCGGTAGCGGGGGGAGGGGACCACGAGCGCAGCGTGTGGTGAGGGGGGCGCATAGACGAGCCCTCTATGAGTTCGCCCCCTTCGTCCCGGGCTCCTTCGTCGCCGGGCCACTCCCCCCGCTCCCGCGGGGGAAGAAAGACCAAGCGGGGGGAGGGGGGCGGGGTCTATCACTTCCATGTAAGGAGCTGGCTAGTCGCGGACACATAACATCGCGAAGTGCCAAGACAGGGTTCGATCGAACTTCATCCTGAAGCCCGGAATCGATTCGACACCCTCTTCGACGCCCACTACCTCTCGGTTTCCCGATATTGCATCCGCCGTCTCGGCCCGGCCGATGGCGAAGATGCCGCCGCCGAGGTGTTCGCCATCGCCTGGCGACGACTCGACCAGGTGCCGGCCGACGAGGGGATCCGGGCCTGGCTCCTGGCGGTCGCCTACCGGGTGGTTGGCAATCAGTACCGAAGTCGACGTCGACGGAACCGTCTCTCCGCTCGGTTGATAACCGAGGTATCGGTCGGCGGCGACCCGGTCGAAGGCGAGGCACGCCTGGTCCAAGAGGCACTCGACTCGCTCAGCAAGGGCGATCGGGAGATTCTCCGGATGGCGGCCTGGGACGGCCTCACCCGAACCGAGATCGCCATGGTCGTCGGCATCAAAGAAAACGCGGTCGATCAACGTTTGTTTCGGGCCCGGGCTCGTTTCAGAGAACATTTCGAACGCCTCAACCAGAACACTCCGCACACAAACCCAAGGGAAGCCTCAGCATGATGGAACTCCTCGAACGAAACGACCCGGCCGCTCACGCCGCCATCGACAAGGCCAGCCTCCGCGCCAAGGTCGAAGGGAGGATCACCTCGGCCCCGAGCTTCCTCCCCGAAGCCAACCCCAGTCGCCGTCCTTTGTTGGCAGCCGCAGCCTCGTTTGCTGTCCTAGCCGCGGGGGTCG
Organism: uncultured Acidimicrobiaceae bacterium; assembly: GCA_964474055.1. Taxonomy (GTDB): domain Bacteria; phylum Actinomycetota; class Acidimicrobiia; order Spongiisociales; family ZC4RG35; genus JAICND01. Next base: position 5,132 of record CAYYRT010000200.1, read on the forward strand.
TTTTGGTTGTGGTCCTAACCACCACCCGATCGGAAGCGACGCCTCTACTGCTCGACTTCGGGGTCACCAATCTGGGAGACCTCGTCGGGATCGAACAGGTGGTGGATCTCGAGACCGGCGGTGTGAAGTCGATGGTCGTCGATGGCGACACGATGTGGGTGATGGAGGCCCTGCATCGCAAACTCAGTCGGATCGACTCCGCGTCGGGGCTGATCGAGGCGACCTATGACATCGATGGTTATGTCGAAGGCGTAGTGCTCGGAGGCGGGTACGTCTGGCTTTCCAACTACGAGGGCGAAGACTTGCTTCGATTCAACCCGGCCATTGGTGAAGTCGATCTCGCCGTGGATTTGGGCGGACTGCCAGGGTCGTCCGTCTGGTTCGCCGACAGCCTCTGGATCAGCAACGAGCAGGGCGAGCTCCTTCAGGTCTCGGCAGTAGGCGAGATCGTCTCCCGGGAGACGGGCGAGATCAAAGGTCTCGGTCTCGGTTATCTCTGGGTCAACGACCCCGAGACGGGGCTGATCGCCAGCGTCTCTCCCGACGGGACTCAAGGTGAGGTCGTCATCCCCACCCATGGCGGGCTCGAAACCCTTGACGGCTTCGGAGTGCGGGGGCTGACCGAGGTGGCAGGCGATCTGTGGCTGATGGATGGGATGTATCCGTTTGGCACCAACTTCAGCGTGTTCGATCCCGAAACTGGAGAGCTCTCGTCCTTCGGCGGCGTCACCTTCGGACTGCACTCGCTGGTCGAATTCGAGAGTGAGCTCTGGCTCACCTCGCATACCGATCACCTGTTGATTCGGATCGACCCGACCACCGGCTCGATCCGTCGGTATCCGATGCCCGGGAAGGCTGGGGGTCTTTGGGTGGCCGATGGGTCACTATGGGTGAGCCTTCATCACCCCGGGGCGTTGATTCGGGTCGACCCTGATCGTCTCATCGAATCGGCTCCAATCGTGGCTGACGATTGGAACCGCTTTCCCCACCGATTGCTCTGCACCGGCACCCCGGAGGCAACGGGCCCGACCGTCATCCTCGAGCCGTTCGATTGGATCGACTACGGGGTGTGGTCGGTGGTCCAGGCCCAGATCTCCAATGCAGGGTACGTCGTCTGCGCCAACGGATATGTCGAAGGAGAAGCGTCCCCCGAGCAGCGGGCCGACGATCTCGCAGAAGCCCTAGACGAGGCCGGCATCCCGGGACCGTATGTGCTCGTCGCCACCGGGGACGGAATCCACTCGGCTCGTCTGTTCGCCGACGGCCGCACCGACATCGTTGGCGCCGTGCTGGTGGATCCGATGGCAATCGGCTTCCAGACGTTCCTCGACAACGAACTTGGCGACCCTGGTCATCCGCCCTGGGCGGATCTCGACCCTTCCGTCTCGGAATCTCTCGACAACTTTGGCAGCGCTCCCCTCCTCGTCATCGGTCACGACACCGATGTGGTGTTTCTCTCAGAGAGGTTCGCGGGGTGGTGGGGCGAAGCCTCGGCGCAAGCGATCAACGACTACTGGGAACAGGGACTGGCGTTCTACGCAGGCCTGTCGACCAACTCGCGGCGAATTACCGCCGACGGGACCGGATTGGACAGGATCATTTGGGACCGCCCCGACCTGGTGGTCGCCGCGGTTCTCGAAGTGCTGGAAGAGACGAGATGAGAGTCATGAGGCTAATTGGTCGGTGTCAGCCGGAAGATCGGGATCTGTCGGTCGGTGGTGGTCTCATAGCGGCCATAGCCCGGGGCGAGCGAAACCACCATCCGCCACGACTTATCCCTTTCATCCGTGGTGAGTAGTTCCGGTCGCACTTGTGACGTGACGCCGGCGATGGTGATCGAGACCTGATCGGGGTTGGCCACGATGTTGTGACACCAGCCTGGATGCCTGGTCGCCCCGGCGTTCGACCCGACGACCAGCCACGACCCCTGACGGTCGGGATCCGTGAAGCGGGCCAGACCGGCCTGTCGCCGTTTCCCCGTCTTCGCTCCCACCGTGGTCAGCATCAGCAATCGCTGGCCCTGCATCTTCATACGGTCGCCCATCGCCCGCTGGACCAGATAGCCGAAACCGGTCAACGCCCGGAATATCGACTGGACGATCTTGGGAGGTGCGAACCCGCGGGTACCTGCCGGCGGCAGCTTCATCATTCCCCTCTCGACCTGCAGACTCTACGTGTTTGCGCTCCCGAAGATGTCGTTGAGGCGAAGCGGCGAGACCGCCTCGAGCTGTTCAAACCGGCACGTGTGAGGGTCGCGGTCGGGTCGCCAGCGGAGGAACTGGGCCGGATGGCGCAGCCGTCCCCCGTCCAATTGGTTGAAACGGACCTCCGCCACTAGCTCGGGTCGGAGCGGAGTGAATGAGAGATCCTTCTCGGGGTTCCAGCGGCTGCCGGGGTAGGTGGCCGCTTCCTCCCCGGCTCTGGCCCACGGATGGTCGGCCATTTCGATAACATAGCTAGCAAGTTCGGCGAACAGTTCCTTGCGGCGAGCGACGGGGAAGGAAGCGGCCACCCCGATCGGGATAAGACCACCGAACATCGCCTCCCATTCTTCGCCGGGCTTCTCCTCGTCGGCATAGACGGCCAGCAGGAGCGAACCGACCGAGTCGCGGCTCGACTTGTGGGTGCGATAGCCGACGACGACACAGTCGGCGGTGCGGTCGTGTTTGAGCTTGGCCATGACCCGTTTGCCCGGCTGATAGGTGCTGTCGGGGTG
>CAYYRT010000201.1:0-7661 GCA_964474055.1 uncultured Acidimicrobiaceae bacterium
GTCGACCATTTTCGGTCCCCCATTCCAACGCCCCGGCCGACGTGTAAGCACCGACAGGGGGGCGGATTGATTCTATTCGGTTCCGCTCGTCTTCGAACCCGACCCGTTCCGCCATAGCCGTCGGCTCGTGGATCGTGGTCGGCCTCCCGGCGTCACGGTGACCGCCGAGACACTGGACGTTGGCTCTCGAGGTCGAACTCGACGAGGCGGACTTTGTCGATGGGCACGTCAAGGGTGATCACGCCGTTCTCGGTGACCAGGACCCGGCGGTCCGTTAGAACGAGGCGGCCGCCGATGCCGTCCACGACGCCGCGGATGACCTCTTCCCGGCCTAGCCGTCGCACAACAGGATCGTCGCCAGCAATCATGTGACAGAGGGTGCGAGAGGCGACGTGACTCGGATGAGCAAAACGGCGCCCACCCGGACTTGCAAGTACGCGTCAAGAGGCCTGGCCCGGCCAAGCGTCGATGCCTTCGAGCGCTTCACTCGCCACGTCGCACACCGCGCAGCGGTTCGCAGGGGGCAGACCGTCCTCGCCGCCCCAGACGGCGAGGACATCGCCTGATGAGAACCACAAACCGCACCCTGCGGTGCTGCTCCGGGGTCGGCGCGATGGCGGTGGCACGGGCCTCAGGTGCCACAGCTGGCCGTCTGTCCAGCCTCCACGGCGTACCCATTCTCGCGCGGCTGCCATTCCGTTCCCTCGTGCCGCCAGGCATTCATCGCAGGCGGAGTACATGTCGGAGCGACGCGAGACTCCCGGTCGGGCGGGGGCGGCGTCGCCGGCCGCCAATCTATGTGGGGCATCGGTCCGGCGGTCATCGCCCTCGGCCGATCGGAACTTGCAGCGAGGCGACAGGCATTCAGTCGCCCGAAGGGCGGGGGAGCCGCCCTGGCCTAGCTCGCATGACCGAGGCGCAGAGTCGCCCACGCTATTCACCCATAGTGTCGAGCTGGCGAAACCCCGGCTGGCGATGCGCCGGTAAACTCGAGTGCGGAGATAAGCCTTGATGCGTGTCCTACTCGCATACGACGGATCGGCCGGCGCCACTGAAGCCGTGGGGCTCGCCGAAGCGATCGCGTGGCCGACGGACTCGGCGCTACGGGTCGTCAACGTGGTCGACCCAGCTTTGATGTCGGCGGCGGGGTCGTGGGATGCGGGCGCCAGCCTTACGCCCCAAGTCGATGCGGCCATCACCGCGTCTGCCCGCGAAATCATGCACGAGGTCGTCGAACGGCTCGGCAGTTCGGGCATGTCCGTGGAAGGCCAAGTCCTGCGCGACCGGGCTGCTTCCGCGATCGTCGACGCTGCACGCGACTTCGGTGCCGACGTGGTGATGATCGGCTCGCGCGGCCACGGGACCATCGCGTCGCTGCTGCTCGGTTCGGTCTCGAGCGAAGTCGTCGACCACGCGGCCTGCCCCGTCCTAGTCGCCCGAACCGCGAGCTTGAGCCGAGTCGTGTTCGCCACCGACGGATCGCCTTCGGCGCAGGCAGCCGAATCCATCCTGGCCGAGTGGCCGATCTTCCGTGGCGTGCCGATCGAGGTCGTTAGCGTCGCCCGCGTCGTCCATCCCTGGACCGTTGGGGTCGCTCCGACGATGTACGAACAGGTTCGCGACGCAGACGCAGACGAGCTTCGCGCGGCCGAGGTGGAACACGAGCGAATCGCGGAGGAGGCGGCGGTCCGACTGCGGGAAGCCGGAGGCGCGGCCGATGCCCAAATGCGTCATGGCGACCCCGCGAGCGAGATCGTCGCCGCGGCGGAGGAGCGCGGGGCTGATCTCATTATTCTGGGCTCCCGGGGCCGCAGCGGACTCACGCGCGTTCTCCTTGGGAGCGTCGCCCGCAATGTCCTGTCAGGAAGCACCGCATCGGTACTGATCGTCCGAGCGGGCGCAGAATCGTCAGGCGCCGAAGGGCTCTCCACCGACGAGGAGGGCAGCCGATGAGCACCCCCTCGGGCGGACGATGGACGGCCACCTCCTAGGGTGACAGTCCGAGGGGCAGCCCGATGAATCCCGGCTTCACCGGTGGTCGAGCACTGGGCCGAGACTCGAAGCTCTATTCGGTCCGTTCTTCCTTGGCGACCTCGAACCATCGCTCGTCCCCATGGCGCTCCGTCGCATCGTCAAGGCGCTCGCGCGTGGCCTGGAACGTGTCGGTCTCGTGCCACTGCCGCCACGCGTCGCGGTCGCGCCAAGTGCCGACGACGACACGGCGCCGTCGATCCTCGAGCGGTACCAAGAGTTGCAGTTCCACCCAGCCGTCTTGGTCTTGTGCCGCGGCGGCGCGCTCGTGATAGGCGGCATCCCACTCGGCCTCGCGGCCGGGCTTGATAGTCGTCTCGGTTATCACGGTCACCATGTCCGCCTCCCCTTACTCGCGTCCTAGAAAGTCGTGGGTTAGAAGCTTAGAGGCCCAGCCGGGACGACGACCCGTTGGATCTGTCGGGCGATCCGTTCGGGGGGAACGCCGGACAGATGTTCTCACGACGTGTTTTCAGCCCCGTAGCATTGGCAGGGATCGGCCCACACCTCCCATGTGAGGATGGCCAAGACTGCGATCGCAAGAGGCGCTGACCCCGATTCGTCAATGCCCAGCCCGTAGCACATGCACGGTCGTCACGGTCGACTTTCCCTTGAGCTCAAGGTCCCGTCGTTCGAGTTCCCTCACGTCCAGACGGGCCGCCCGGGCCGCCTCCTCGGTGACAAGGATCTCGCCGGCGCCGGCCGCCGAACCAAGGCGCGCCGCAACGTTGACCCGGTCACCCATCGCCGTCAGCTCGACGTGCGGTCCCGTGCCGATGGACCCCACGAATGCCAGGCCCGTGTGGACTCCTGCACCGATTGGAACCCATGGATCACCGCTGGCATTGCCGGTCTCGGACATCAGCGCTCGGGCAGCGTCGATCGCCCGTAGAGCGTGGCGATGGCCGCTGAGAGCCGGAACGAAGATCCCGATGATCTCGTCACCAACGAACTTGTCCACGATCGCGTCATGGTCGACCAGGACTCGGGCAGCGGAATCAAAGAAACGCTCCATGACGTCCCGGACCTCTCTCGGGCGCAGGTGCTCGGCCATCGGTGTCGAGCCCCGCACATCGGCGAAGAGAAGGCTGCAGTCGATCTCTGCGCCGCCGTGGTGTTGGGTCAGCTGCTTGAAGCAGGAGCTGCAGTATTTCGGGTTCTTCGGCCACGGCCCCTTGCCGACGAGCCGCATGACTGCGCCGAATGGGCCTTGAAACGGCGCGGCACACAGCTTGCAGCGTGGGTGCCTGGGGAGGTGCTTGAAGACCCGTCGGCCGTAACGAAGCTCCCGGCTCGTTCCGGCGAGGACTTCCCCCAGCGAGCGTCGAGGGTCGGCTGCTGGCCGGGCGCCATGTCGCGTGGCTCGGGATCCATTTGCTCAACTGTACTGTTGCTGGGCGCGTTCGCCTGAGTGGAACCTGGAGTCGAACGCCCGGCGGCGGCAGCCAAGGTGGTGGCGGCAACGAGGGCGGCGGCAGCAGCCAGGGTGGTGGCGGCCCGGGTGGTGGCGGCAGCCAGGCGCGCGGCGGCTCAACCCGCCTGCTCGTCTACACGAGGCGCTTGCCCCGAGGCAAGCCCCCTCACAGTTGCTTGGGCGAGGAGTCGACCGCTATTCACTCATAGCGTCGGAGCCGACAAACTTGACGACGCCTCCCTCCCGACCGGGGACCCGGGTCGCGCGCCCCAAGGCCTCGCGGCCGGCAGGCCATGTATCCTCGTCCCTCGAGCCGGCAATGAGGTCGTGGCCATGTTGCGATCCATGACGCGCGGTGCGCTCATCGCCTCCATGCTGCTCCTGAGCGCATGCAGTACCGCCACACCTGAGTCGCCAAGTTTCGCGGCGGCTCCCACGCCATCATCACCTGCGCCGGTCGCGACGATCGAGCGGACCGCGCCACCGCTCTGTTCGACCGCCATCGTGGGTGAGCCGGATCCCGCAAGCGTGGTCGATGCGCGCGCCAACATCTATGCCGCCGGTCGGGCGGCGCCCGTCGAGCCAGGCGGGCTCGGCGCCGGCAAGCTGCCGCCGGTGTGGGATCTTCCCGACGGTGATGTCCGCGTCGTCACGATCTCTGGCGTGGCCGGTTGCGTGACGCCCATCAGCGGGTCGACCCCATTCCACGGGCCAGGCGGTGACGGAGTGGGTCCGACCCTGGTCGAGTCCTACGCTGGGATCTCCGGCATCACTCACCAGCGCAACGGGATGTTCCTGGTCGGGGTCTTCGTCACCAACGCCGAGCCCCGTGAGCCTGCGCCCCAAACGCTGGACTTCACCGACGCCGAGGACTTCGACAGTATCGAACCGGCGATCGGCCAGGTCTTCTTCGTGGGCGACGGTGCGGGTCGTCGGTTCCGGGCGCCGCCCGACGCCACGCGGCTCTTCCTGGGCTTCGCCGATGCCCCGGCCTATCAGGGACCGCCAGGCGCCTACGACAACAACGCTGGACGAGTGCAGGCCACGGTGACTGTCCTGGTGGAATGAGGGCCGTGGCTATCGCCGTGACCCCGGGGTCCAAGGCACCGCCGGACTGGCGAATCAGTCGGAGCCGGTGGGTGGCTGCGGAGCAACCAACCGCTCACGGTGAGAAGGTCGAGGGAACCGCCAATGGCCCTGCACGCAGCCGAGCCGCCGCGATCGTCTGCGCCCTCCGACCGTCGCCGAGCTCGGTTGTATGCCTTTGACTTCGCCGCCTCCACAAGGTCGGCAGCCAGGGCAATGACCTTCGCCTCGAAGCCCGCGGGATCCGGCGGCACCGGTGGCGCTCCGTCGAGCTCGGCCAGCCGCATGGCCATGACGGCCGCTTCCTCAGAGACTCGCGGCGCTGCCGATCCCATGCGCGGCGAGCGGCTGGAGAGTCAGCCGCCACACCGTCGAGATAGCGCGCCTCGACACGGCTTCGAGCGGCATCGAACGCATGGAGCTCGGTCAACCTGCCGATGAGCAGGTCACGAGCCTGGACGAGGCGAGCGAGCGGCGTCGTTTCCAGCGAGGCATCTGGCACGTTGAGCGCCATTGCGACCTGGCTCACTAGGGCCACGTAGATGAGACCCTCCCGATCCAGGAAGTCCTGGCTGCGCAACGTTGATCCCCAGGACCAAGTGTCCACGGAACATCGTCTCGACGAGCGATCGCCGAACCGCCTTGTCGATGTCTCCTACCGGCCTGCCACGGCTCCGCACCATGGCGGTCTCCCTTGCCTCGGGATGGCTCGCTCTTCGGTGACCGCGCGGCGCCTACGAGGCTCGGAGGTCGAGCGATCCATGTGCGACGCGATGGGCGAGGAGGCGCTCGCGCAACCTGCCGTCGTTACGGACCTGATCGATGAACAGGGCCGCCAGCTCGGGATCGAACTGGCTGCCCGCGTAACGGGTCAGCTCCTCGAGTGCCCACTCCACCGAGCGCGCCGCCTGATAGGGGCGGGGATGCGTCATCGCGTCGAACGCGTCGGCGATCCGGACGATCCGCGCCTCCAGCGGGATACGCTCCCCTTGCAGTCCATCGGGATAGCCCGAGCCATCGATGTTCTCGTGATGCCAACGGGCGATCCGCCGGGCCACCTCGAACCCATCGCCCTGTGCCAGGATCTCGGCGCCCCAGACCGGGTGGCGGCGCATGATCTCCCATTCGTCCGCCGACAGGGGTCCCGGCTTGAGCAGGATCCGATCGGGCACGTGCAGCTTGCCGACATCGTGAAGCATCGCCGACCAACCGATGTCCGCGGCTCGCTCGGGGTCTAGGCCGGTGGCGCGGGCAAGCTCCTCGGCCAGAAGCTGGACTCGCACGACATGGTCGCCGGTGTCGGTGTCCTTGGCCTCGGCGCCACGTGCCAGGGCGACCATGCCGTCACGCTGCCGTTGCGCGATCTCGACCGCGGCCGATCTCCAGCCGAGCATGGCGAGCCGGGCGTGGTCGAAGAGGTAGCCGATCAGGCCGCCCACGATCGCGAATGCGGCCGCCCGGATCGCCCAGGCGTCCGGTCGCTCGAGCCCCCCGGCGAGGCCAGCCAGGGTCGGGAGCGGCCCGAGCAGGAAGGCGACGTACCCGGCAGTCGCGAGGCCGCCTCGCCAGCCGAAGAGATACGCCGCGAGAACGATCGGCAGGTAGCCGAGGTGATTGAGCGGGTTCGGCGAGCCGCCGGTCAGGCGAACCAGCACGAGCGCAAGGAGGCCGCCGACGGCGATCGCCGCGACGCCGGCCAGCCGAATCCAGGGCAGGCTCGGCGTCTCCCCTGCCAGCTCGATCCGTTGAACGCGCGTGAGTGCCTGACTCGTCATGCTCGTCTTGGGTACGGGTCCCGTCGAAGATGATCAGGCTATCGGTAGCTCGTCCGTGGGGGAAATGGGTTAATGGTCCCGACGGGAGGTGGACCCGCACCTACGCGGACTCTCGGACCCCTCGGCCCGCAACCCGGTCCGCTCCCGTGCGGTGGCGTCAGTGGCCACGCTCCCGGTCGTCGCGGCGCGTGGGCCAACGGTGGCGCCCTAGGGTCTACCCCACCCCGTCCGTCGACGCACCCTTCGCTGAGTTGCACGACCGACAGAGCACCGCGCAGTTCGCGATATCAAGGAGAGCACCGCCAACAGCGAGGGGCGCAGCCCTGGTGAGCCCGGCCTCAGCTTCCGTCGTCGCGCGTGCATGACCCTTGTGCCGGAGTGAGACGCGATCACACACGATGCGCTCATAGTGTCGGCGCTGGCGGCGTGCCAGCCGAGTAGCCGTGAGCTCGGTGAGCTCCCAACGCACTCGCCGAGTCGGAACCCCTGAGCGGACGTCACGCGAGACGACTTCAAGTCCCGCCGCCCGGAGTGCGCTCCGTTCCATAGCCTCGGATCACAGGCGCGTGAGGCGACCGCGCATCACGAATAGCAGTCGTGAGTTCGTCCATGGTGAATGGCTTGACAAGGTACTCGCGAGCTCCTGCGTGGAACGCGCGGCCAACGTAGTCACGGTCAAGATCCTCACCCATGATCGACATCATGACCACCGCGACCTCAGGCATCCGTTCGAGCAGGATCTTCGTTGCCGTCAATCCATCCATAGCCGGCATCAGGATGTCCATCAGCACGACGTCGGGACTATGGCGGCGCGCCAGCTCCAGGGCTTCGATGCCAGTTGAGGCTGCTCCGACCACCTTGATGTCGCTCTCGAACCCAAGGAGCTTCGTTAGGTGGTCTCTGGTCTCGAAGATGTCGTCGACGATGAGGACTGTGATCACATGGCGATTGCGGGCGGCCCGATCGGGGAGGTGCTCGGCTTCTGGGGTTGTGTAGTTCTGCACGTCGGACATCGTGGAACCATGATGCGGGACTGTGGCCGCACGCGTCATCGCGACTGAAGGCCACGGTTAGCGCCGGCCCGGAGCCCCGACAAGCACGCGCGCACGGTCGCACCGACTTCGCGCGGATTGGTCCGGTGTGCTTGACGGCCGCGGTGGTGGTCGCGCTCGCGGTGGCACCAGGCAGGCCTGAATGGGCAGCCCGGGGTCGGCCACGATCCGCTCATCGCGTCGAGCTCGTGTCGCGACGTCGTCTCGGCGCGGCGAGTGATATCGACGCCCGAAATGTGTACTGCGACGGTCACACGACGCACCCAAATCGGCCATTCATCGAACGCTCAGCTGATGTTGGTG
>CAYYRT010000202.1:0-3917 GCA_964474055.1 uncultured Acidimicrobiaceae bacterium
ATCTCATCGGCCGTGATCTCCGCGATGCGGTTGAGCCGCCAGTCTTTGACCTCCAAAATGACCAGCCCCAGGTCTGGTCCGACAACGATGAAGTCGAGGTGCCGCCCGGGGATGTCGTAGTACACGAGGTAGTCCTCGGGGAGGTGGTCGCGCAGGGCGACTAAGACCTTACGCTCTCCTGGCATCACGCGCCCGTCGTGTGAGGGGAGCGTCTCGGGGACCGTGAACGCCATGGAAGCATCCTACTCTGGGGGCTCGGCGAATCCCGCAAGCCATGGGCGTCTTCGTCCTGGCCGCTACGCAGTAAGCACACGCTAGAAAGCAATTGTCGCGCCAGGGCTCTGCTAGGATACCGGCGTGCGCGCCTGTTTGGCGGTCCCGGGCCGAGCGAATGAGTAAAGCCGACCTCGACACCCGTGTTCGAACGCAAGCCTTCGAATTCTTGACCGAGAAGACGCGCCTGCACGGTGAGGTGGTGCCGCGCGATCTCCTCGAACGCGGATTCGATTTCGAGGGCCGGAGGGTGCCCCTGATTGGGCCGCAGGGCATCTTCAAGCCGGCCTTGCTCGCGGATATGCCGATCAGTATCACCACGGTGCCGGTCAAGGAAGGTGAGGCGCGGCCATATGACGACGGCGTCGGGCCGGACGGCTTCCTGCTCTACCGCTATCGCGGCACGGATCCGGGCCACCGCGATAATCAGGGGTTGCGCCTGGCCATGGAGCGCAAGGTCCCACTTATCTATCTGTATGGGGTGATGCCGGGGCGCTACATGCCCGTGTGGCCCGTGTACATCGTGCGGGATCACCCGGCGGAGCTGTCTTTCTCGGTGGCGGTCGATGCGCCCTATATGCCGGTGCTGTCCAACTTCAAGCAGGATCCCGATAGCCTCGAGGCCAGGCGCGCGTACGTTACCGTCGTGACCCAGCGGCGGCTGCATCAGCAGGGCTTCCGAGAACGCGTGCTGCGTGCTTATCAGGAGCAGTGCGCGATCTGCCGTCTCCGTCACGATGAGCTGCTCGATGCGGCACACATACTGCCGGATAGCCACCCGAAAGGGGAGCCCATCGTGCCCAACGGCCTGGCCCTTTGCGCACTCCATCACGCCGCGTTCGACCGGAACATCCTCGGCATCAGACCGGACTTCGTGGTCGAAGTTCGGCTGGACATTCTGAACGAGAAGGATGGCCCCATGCTGCAGCATGGCCTCCAGGGGTTCCAGGGCACGACCATTCTCCGCCCGACTTCGCTGGTGCTCTGGCCCCGTTCGGACTTCCTGGCGGAGCGGTACGAAGAGTTCCGGCGGGCGAGCTAGAGGATGGACCACGAGCCGCGAAGGGAAGAACTGGCGTCAAGATGTGAGAGGATTCTGCCCAGGCGGCTCAAGGGATGGAACGGTGGTCGGTGAACACGTCTTTATGTGAGGCAGGCGACATGACCATTGCCTTTCAGGACTTGCGGGACAAACTTCGGGAGTTTTCGAGAGCTCGAGATTGGGATCAGTTTCATACTCCAAGGAACCTGGCAACAGCGCTTGCCGTGGAGGCGGCTGAATTGCTCGAGCACTTCCAATGGCTGCGCGATGAAGAGAGCACGTCCTTACAACCGGAGGTACGCGAGGCCGTGAGCCTCGAAGCAGCTGACGTGCTCCTCTACTTGGTCCGGCTCGCAGATAAGCTAGATCTCGACCTGATCGCGTTAGCGCAGCGGAAGATCGACATTAATGCAGAGAAGTATCCGATTGCCCTCGCCAAGGGCAACGCCAGGAAGTATACGGATCTGTAGACGTGCGCCTCTACTCAGGAATGTCGTCCGACTTCATTCAAGACTCTGCAAGGAACCAGATTGCGGACAAACTAGGGTCTGCCTTTTTCTCCTACTATCGGTGCCGCCCGTCGCCCGGTGAACTCACTTCCTGGCACAATTCGCTACGCGCTATGGCACAGATGCTTGAGTATGCTCAGCTCAAGGACCAAGGGGTCATGCTGGAGTATCAACTGCCGTTGACCTCGAAGCGCCTTGACTGCCTAGTGTGCGGGCGGGACGAGACTGCAACGGATCAGGCGGTCATCGTTGAGCTGAAGCAGTGGGAGCAGTGTCAGGTATCCGATGCCGACAAGCTAGTGCGAAGCTGGGTCGGCGGGCGTGAGAGGGAAGTCCTACATCCCTCGATCCAGGTTGATCAGTACCGGCAGTATCTCGAAGACACCCACTCAGTGTTCTTTGAGGGCAATGCTCCAGTCGGACTGAGTTCCTGTTCATACCTGCACAACTACTTACCTGTAGACGAGGATCCCATCCTCGCGGCGAAGTTTTCTGCCGCGTTGGGGAGCAGTCCGTTATTCAGCGCTGACGGGGCGGATGGCCTAGCGGAGTTCTTGAAGGCTCATGTGGCAGTGGGCCAGGGGAGGGCTGTACTCGATCGGATTGAGAGAAGCAATTATAGGATGAGCCGAAAACTTATGGACCACGTGGCGGAAGCGATTGCGAACCAGTCGCCGTGGATTCTCTTGGATGAACAGTTGGTAGTCTTTGATCGGATCTTGGCGGCGGTTCGATCTGGTCTGTTTGGACGACGTAAGCAAGTAGTCATAGTTCACGGAGGTCCTGGAACCGGCAAGTCGGTAGTCGCAATCAATCTACTTGCGGAGTTGCTCCGGCGGGGTCATACAGCCCACTACGCGACGGGTTCGCGAGCATTTACCGAGACGCTGTGGAGCATTGTGGGAAGCCGGGCTAGACCGACGATGCGGTACTTTAACAGCTACGCGGGAGCGGAGTTCAACGAGATTGACGTTCTCATATGCGATGAAGCACATCGGATCCGCGAGTCAAGCAATAGTCGATTTACGCCCAGAGAACGGAGATCAGGGAAGGCCCAAATCCGCGAGATTCTCGATGCTTCGAAGGTGACGGTGTTCTTCATCGACGATCGGCAGGGCGTTAGGCCAAACGAGATTGGGTCGACAGCACACATTCGCAAGCATGCAGCGCATCTGAACTGTGAGCTGTGGGAGCACGAGCTCGAAGTCCAGTTCCGCTGCGCGGGATCTGACGGATTCGTGAACTGGATCGACAATACGCTCGGTATCGCGCGGACTGCCAATATCTTGTGGGATGGTTCCGACGGGTTTGACTTTCAGATTCTAGATTCCCCGTGGACTCTAGAGGCAGCGATTCGGCGCAAGGCGGCAGAGGGGTATACGGCAAGAGTGGCGGCAGGGTTCTGCTGGCCCTGGTCGCAGCCTAAGGCCGACGGAACGCTGGTCGACGACATAGTCATCGGGGACTACAAGCGTCCATGGGACGCCAAGCCGGGGAGTTGGAGGCTGGCGCCGGGGATTCCCTCGGCGGCTCTGTGGGCCACTGACCCGAATGGGATCAACCAAGTTGGGTGTATCTACAACATTCAAGGGTTCGAGCTTGACTATGTGGGGGTGATTTGGGGAGGAGATTTATTGTACGACCTGGATCAACAGCAGTGGCTCGGAGACAAGAAAGCATCGGCGGATCAGGTCGTGAAGCGGTCGAAGGAGAAGTTTGTAGAGCTGGTAAAGAACACGTATCGAGTGCTATTGAGTCGCGGAATGAAGGGCTGCTACGTGTGTTTCCTCGATAAGAGCACTGAGCAGTTCGTGCGTAGTCGGGTGGAGCGCGCACAACTGGGGATGGTCGCTGAGGCTCGGAGGGACTATGGGACAGCTTCGGCGGAGCAGTAGGGCTCGCTCGGTATTGCTCTGGCAATCTAACGTCTTGGGTCCCCGAACCGGCCCATAAGCCGGGCCCTAGGGTCAGCTCAGCCATCCTGACGGACCGGTGAAGAGCTAGGATGGTCCTGGTGCCGTAGACAGTAGCTGCGGAGCCACGCTTCGGTCTTCTACTTACTTCTCGGCCAACACCCGTACCTCCTTCCGGAG
>CAYYRT010000203.1:0-13938 GCA_964474055.1 uncultured Acidimicrobiaceae bacterium
CGGGTGTTGTGGGCCTCGGAGCCCCCTCGGGCGAGCGGTCCCTTGGAAAGCTCGAGGTACCAGTCACACAATTCATCCCAGGTGAACCGGTAGAGGAGCTCACATGCCCGGGCGATCTCGAACTGCTCGTAGCGACGGTCAACTTCCTGGAGAGTGGCGTTGAGCCGCGAGAGAATCCATTTATCCGGCGTGGACAGCTCAGAGGAAGGGGGCAGCTCGCCCACCACTGCGCCATTGAGAAGGGCAAACCGGGTGGCATTCCATAGCTTGTTGCAGAATGCCCGGGAGCCGGCCGCCCATTCCTCACTGACCGAGACGTCGGTTCCGGGATGGGCGCCTCGGAGCAGGGTGAGCCTGGTCGCGTCCGTGCCGTACTTGTCCATCCACTCCCGGGGGTCGATGACGTTGCCTGAGCTCTTCGACATCTTCTTGCCGCGCTGGTCGCGAACCAACCCGGTGATGGAAACGACGGCGAACGGAGGTTGACCGAGGGCGTAGATGCCAAACATCATCATCCGGGCCACCCAGAAAAAGATGATGTCGTATCCCGTGACCAGGACGGTCGTGGGATAGAACCTCCTCAAATCGGCCGTATCGTCGGGCCAGCCGAGGGTCGAGAACGGCCACAGACCTGAAGAGAACCAGGTGTCGAGGACGTCGGCGTCCTGGGTCCAGCCTTCCGGGGGGACTTCGTCCGGACCGAGGCAAACCTGTTCGCCATTGGGTCCGTACCAAACCGGGATCCGGTGCCCCCACCAAAGCTGGCGCGAAATACACCAGTCATGCATGTTGTCGACCCATTCGAAGTAACGCCGGGCCATGTCTTCGGGGACAAACTCGGTGCGACCATCGCGAACGGCCAGACCAGCCTCACGTGCGAGCGGTTCCACCTTGACGAACCATTGCAGCGAGAGCCGCGGCTCCACCACGGTGCCGCATCGTGAACAGTGACCAACGGAGTGGGTGTAGGGCCTCTTCTCCGCGACGATGCGACCATCCTCCCTCAGAGCAGCCACGACGGCCGGGCGGGCCTCGAACCGATCGAGTCCGAGGAAGGGACCCGGGGCAGTGACGATCCCGCGCTCGTCAAGGATTACCACCGCGGGCAGACCGTGACGCTGACCTATGTCAAAGTCGTTGGGGTCGTGGGCCGGTGTGACTTTTACGGCGCCGGTCCCGAAGTCGGGGTCGACCGAGTCATCGGCCACGATCGGTATCAGGCGGCCGGTGAGCGGCAGTTCGACCTGCTTGCCGACCAGGTGGCGATAACGCTCGTCGTCGGGATGAACCGCGACACCGCTGTCGCCCAACATCGTCTCCGCTCTGGTGGTTGCCACCACGATCGAGTCGTCGCCTGATCCATAACGGATGGATATCAGCTCGCCTTCGACGTCTTCGTGCTCGACCTCGATATCGGAGAGTGCGGTCATACATCGCGGGCACCAGTGGATGATTCGCTCGGCCCGATAGATGAGATCGTCGTGATAGAGCCGGTGAAACATGGTGTGGACAGCCCGGGACAGGCCGGCATCGAGTGTGAATCGCTCCCTCGTCCAGTCCACACTGTTGCCAAGGCGGCGCATCTGTCCAAGGATCTCGCCTCCGAAGGCGGCCTTCCATTCCCAGACCCTCTCGACGAATTTTTCCCGTCCCAGGTCGTGACGGGAAAGGCCTTCTTTGGCGAGTTCCCGCTCCACCACGTTCTGGGTGGCGATGCCGGCATGGTCCATGCCGGGGAGCCAGAGGGTGTCGTAGCGCTGCATGCGGCGCCGGCGGACAACAACATCCTGCGCGCTGTGGTTAAGGGCGTGGCCGATATGCAGGGAGCCGGTGACGTTGGGAGGCGGGAGGACAATCACGAACGGCTCGGAACCGGGCCGTGGTTCGGGATCGGGCGTGAAATAGCCGGCGTCAACCCACTTCTGATACAGCGGACCCTCGGCGGCCGCAGGGTCAAACTGGGTAGGAAGCTCTGGGTTGGGCACCCAGCGAGTTTAAAGAAACCGCGAACCCCGGGTTGTAGCGTCCGCTGGAGGATGCCACAACCCGGGGTTCGCGGTTTGGGGCTATGCCGCCGGGCCTTCCTGGCGGACTGCGCGGACTGCGCCGAGGGCGTCTCTCAGTTCGGTTAGCCAATCACTCTCGTGTTTGCCGACCAGACGGACACACCAGGCGAGAGCGTCAGCCCGGCTCCGGGCGACTCCGGATTCGACCAGGGTGTCGAGCACCTTGCGCTCTGAAAGGCGCAGACGCGTCATGGCAGGAGCCGCGAGATGAGTGAAGAGAACCTCATCGGTTCCGCACCTTGTGGCCCAACTCACGGTGCGCCCAAAGCGGCGTTCCGCCTCGGCGGCGATCTTCATCCTCTTACCGCGAGTGTCTTCTCTGAACCCGCTGATCCTCGCCTCGCGGGCCGTCGTTTTCGCCTCATCGGTGGCGTCGTCGCCAACGACTGGCTCACTCAAGGGAACGGTCACGATCAGTTCGTCCCGATCGCCAACAACCTCGATCGGGCCTGAGGCCCAATCCTGGGGCAAACGGCCGATGAACCAGGCCGCTACTTCTTCAATCTTCATGATTACATGATTACATGATTACTGAGTACCGTCAACCTGGACCTCCTCTGGTGACGGCTCCCCGACCGGTGTTTGGTCGTTGGGACTCTTGGTCCGATCCGGCAGGGCCCACCAGGCCAGAAGAGCCAGGGCAAGGGCGGCCAGACCCAGACCAGCCCAACCCCACATTTCGGTATCAAAAGAGATCTCGGGTGCAGTGGTCGGGATTACCGGGACGACCCCGATCAGGGCAGGATCCAGCCCCAGGTCGGTGAGGCTGAATGGCGGCGACTGAGTGGAAACTCCTGCTTTGAGTGCTTCGAAGACAACCACATAGTCGGCCTTGCGAAGTTCGATGATGATGCCGTAGACCCCTCCCCCCCGGTCGACCAATGGCACCGTTCGTTGATCGGCGCCAGGTTCTATGAGGTGGGCAACCAGGGTGTCGGCGTCACTCGCCTCGACGGTCAGGTCCACCTCGATGGTTGCGGCGGTTGCCTGGCGACCGGTTGCCGAAGCCTCACCAAAAACGCCTCCGATGGTTACGGCGACGGTCAGCAACGGCCCCCAAATCAGCGCGGGCGCAAAGTTGAGCCGCATCCCTGTCGGTGAGGCTACTCCAATCGGAGTGTTTTCGACCCCCGGTAATCTGCGAACCGAATGAAGCCAGCCACCCTGTTCGACAAGGTCTGGGACAGCCATCTGGTTCGATCCGTAACCGGTGAACCCGACCTCCTGTACGTCGACCTTCATCTCGTGCACGAAGTCACCTCACCCCAGGCCTTTGACTCACTTCGCATGCATGGTCGAACTGTGCGTCGACCCGAATTGACACTGGGAACCATCGATCACGGGGTCCCGACCAGGGACCGCCACCTCGGCATAACCGACCCGATGTCGAAGGTCCAGATCGAAGCCATGATCCGCAACTGTGCCGAATTCGGTATCACCCTCTTCGGCCTCGACGACCCGCGCAGCGGCATTGTCCACATCATCGGACCCGAACAGGGTCTGACCCAACCCGGCCTGGTGATCGTGTGCGGCGATTCCCATACCTCGACCCATGGTGCCTTCGGAGCTTTGGCGATCGGCATCGGCACCTCAGAGGTCGAACACGTCCTGGCGACTCAGACCCTCTCCCAGAACCGGCCCAAGAACATGGCGATCACCGTGGAAGGCGACCTGCCAACCGGGGTGACGGCCAAAGACGTGATTCTGGGAATCATCGCCCGGATCGGGACCGGAGGTGGCACCGGAAAAGTCATCGAATATCGGGGAAGCACCATCCGCTCTCTCTCGATGGAAGGCCGGATGACGATCTGCAACATGTCGATCGAGGCCGGTGCCCGAGCTGGAATGATCGCCCCCGATGAAACCACCTTCGGTTACATCGAGGGGAAACCCTTCGCTCCTCGCGGGGCTAGCTGGGAGACCGCTCTGGATGCGTGGCGCCGGCTCCCGTCCGATCCCGGGGCCGAGTTCGATGAGGAACTCCTCATCGCTGCAACGGACCTGGATCCGTATGTTTCCTGGGGCACCAACCCGGGTCAGACCGTGCCGGTCACGGGCAAGGTGCCGTCTCCCGACGAGGCAAACGATCCTGGCGAACGGGATTCGATCGCACGGGCCTTGAAGTACATGGATCTCCGACCCGGGACACCCATCACAGACATCACCGTCGACCGGGTGTTCCTGGGATCGTGCACCAACGCCCGCATCGAGGACCTGCGGGCTGCTGCCGCCATCGTGGAGGGCCGCAAGGTGGCCCCGACCGTCAGCGCCATGGTGGTTCCAGGTTCGGGTCTGGTGAAACTTCACGCCGAGGCCGAAGGCCTCGACCTCATCTTCAAAGCCGCCGGGTTTGAATGGCGCGACGCCGGGTGCTCGATGTGTCTCGGGATGAACCCCGACATCCTCTCACCGGGCGAACGCTGCGCCTCGACTTCTAACCGCAATTTTGAGGGACGGCAGGGACAGGGCGGCCGCACCCATCTCGTCTCGCCCGTGATGGCTGCCGCTGCTGCCATCGCCGGTCACTTTGTCGACATCCGGAGTTGGTCGTGACCGAACCCGTGGTCGACCGACCCCGAGCCCCAGGGGGCTATGGATACTCGACCGAACCGGAAGGGATGCTCGATTGGGGACGCGTGCGAGACGCGCTGACAACCGCCAACCTGTACTGGATCGCCACCAGGAGACCCGATGGGGGTCCCCACCTCCACCCGATTTGGGGCGGGTGGGTCGGCCAGCACCTTTACTTCGAGGGTGGCGACACCACCCGCTGGGCCCGCAACCTCGCCGGCGATTACCGGGTTGGATTCGGAGTGGAAAGCCAGGGTCTCCACATCAGCGGGCGCGGCGTCGTCGAGTACACCACCGCCGGACCCGACTTCAAGGCGTTGGCCAACAACTACGTCAGCAAGTACCCCTATAAACCCACCACCGACCAGTTCTACCGGGTCGCCCCGATAGTCATCATTGCCATCGGAATGACGTCGTTGGACGAGTTCGCGGCCACACCAACCCGTTTTCGGTTCGAACGATGAAACCCATCAGCATCATCGAGGGAACCCTTGCCCCCCTTCCTCGAGCCAACGTCGATACCGATCAGATCATGCCGAAACAATTCCTGAAACGGATCGAGCGCACAGGTTATGGCGAGTTCCTGTTCTGGGATTGGCGGCGGGCCGACCCTGAATTCGTGACCAACCGGCCGGAGTACGCCGAAGCCTCGATCCTCGTCACCGGACCTAACTTCGGGAGCGGCTCCTCGCGTGAGCACGCTCCCTGGGGACTGGCAGATTGGGGCTTCGAGGCGATCGTTGCACCTTCCTTTGCCGACATCTTTCGCAGCAACTGCACCAAGATCGGGCTCCTTCCGGTCGAGTTGTCAGAGAAGGAGGTCGCCTGGTTGCTCGAACTGGCCGAGTCCGATCCGACGGCGGTGGTGACTATCGACCTGGCCGCACAGACCGTGACGGCCCCCGGATTCGAGGCGATCTTCCAGCTCGACGGATATACGAAGTGGCGCCTCCAGAACGGGCTCGATGACATAGGCCTCACGTTGCAACGCACCGAAGAGATTGCCTCGTTTGAGGCCACCCGCCCCGACTATCGCCCGATGCTCAGCTAACGCGTGCCGCCAGCGGTTCCGACACCACCGCTTTCGGAAGGCTCAGACGGAACACGGTCTTGCCGTTGGTCCGCGAATAGGTGAGGTCGCCGTCCATCAACACCGCCAGCTGGCGGGAGACCGCCAGACCGAGTCCATGCGAGTCGACCCGATCGTTGTTGGTGCCATAGACCTTGAACAGGGTCTTGACCTGTTCGGGAGGCACGCCCATTCCATCATCGGTTACTTCGATCCACACCATCGAGCCGTTGGCGCCCGCGTTGAGTTCGAGCATGGGGCCGCCGTAGCGGGCGGCGTTCACGACGAGATTCCGGATCACCTGACGAGCCCGCCCGGGATCTGCCCAGGCAACTGCCCGTCCCTGCACCTCCGATTCCAAACGCAGTTGGTCCACCACGGATGATGCGATTTCGCTCAGGTCTGCGACCGAAGCTTCAATCGCCAACTGGCCCTGATCGGCCTTGGCTGTGGTGAGAAGGTCCTCGACTATCGCCGACATGTCGACGGCTTGCTCGGCGACCAGACCAACAAGCTCCCGTCTCATCTCATCGGGCAGGGTCAGCCAGCTGTCCTGAAGTTCACGGGCGAGACCAACCACTGCGGTCAAGGGGGTTCGAACCTCGTGCGAAACGGCGGCGACTAGCTCGGCCTGGGATCGCAAGGCTCGCTGCATGTCTTGGTACGCGCTGGATGTGATCCCGGCACAGACGGTCACAATGGCCATCACCGTCAAGCCGGCAGCGCCGGATTCGCCCGCCACCATATCCCAGCCCCAGCGATGGCCACTGGCGAGATAGAGCCATATCTGAAGTGGTAGGAAGAGGGCTACCGAGGTCAACGCCCCCCGGATTCCGAAGTGCCAGGCGCCCAGCAATAGCGGACCGAAAGCAGCGACGGCATACATGTCGTTTAAGACGCTGGCGTGACCAATGGGCCACGAAACGATGTAAAGGCCCCAGGCAAGAAGGACCCAGGCACCAGGTGGCAAAGGCTTGATGGCCATGGGATGGCATCGGCTGTTTCCCGGGCCCACTGAAGAGGCCGAGCGGCTCAGCCAAGCAAGGGTTTGAGCAGATCGGGCCGGTCGGTGATGAGTCCGTCAACGCCCATTTCGAGCAGGGTTTCCATGTCCTCTTTTCGGTTGATGGTCCAGACGTGGACCAGCCGATCGGCCGCATGGGCAGCTCTGACCAAACCGGCCGTCAGAAGCGGCACGCCGTACCAGGTGACCGGAATCTGCAATGCCATCGCCGGACCCGTCAACAGGCCTCGTAACGACCCTTCGACAACCGCCTCGATCGTCTCCTGTGGTGACGTCGAGGTGGCCAC
This sequence comes from uncultured Acidimicrobiaceae bacterium, assembly GCA_964474055.1. GTDB lineage: Bacteria > Actinomycetota > Acidimicrobiia > Spongiisociales > ZC4RG35 > JAICND01. The sequence goes on from CAYYRT010000203.1 coordinate 7,018, forward strand.
CTTCCCTCCGGTCAGCCGCCGGAACCTCGCCACTCGGTCGCCGGAGAAGCTGCCAACGATCAGCCGGTCGGTCAACTCCATCTCCTGCACCGTCCGGGCCAGAGCCTCCACGGAACCGTCGGCCTTCAAGTCGACAATCCAGCATTGGCGAGGCAGGGCTCGCACAACGTCCTCGAACCGGGGAACTCCGATGCCCTGGCTCCGGAATGGAAACGTGCCCCCAAGCCGGTGGTTGTAGCCGGCGTCGAGTCGGGATACCTGCTCCCAGCTCAAAGCGGTGATCGGGCCGGTGCCATCAGTGGTCCGGTCCAGATGAGCGTCGTGAAAGGCCACCAGGACCCCATCGGCGGTCACCCTGACGTCGGTCTCGAGGAACTGGTATCCGAGTTCCACCGCCCCGGTGAAAGCGGTCTGCGTGTTCTCGGGCCACAAGAACCGTGATCCCCGGTGGGCGATGCCAACCGGGCGGTTGCTCCAGAACGGGTTGTCGATCACCAAAACCAAAGTAGGGCCCCCGAAAGGGCCCTACCAGAGTCCGCACGTGCGGTCATTGTTGGCTAGACCGCGACGCGATCCTTCAAGCCCTTGGCCGGCGAGAAGTGGGTGTACTTACGGGCGGGAATGTTGATTTCCTGACCGGTGGCGGGATTACGGCCCTTGCGAGCAGCCCGGCTCTTGCTCGAGAACGTTCCAAATCCGGAGATAGTCACCTTGGCGCCGGCGTCCAGTTCGACGGCGATTATTCCCTTGCCGGGATCGGTTGAGAAGATTGCATCGATTACGTCATTTGCGATTGTCTGGCTCAAACCAGTCTGCTTGGCGAGCTTCTGCGCCATTTCCGTCTTATTCATTACCCCTCCTTATGGGTCTTCCGAAGCGGCCTCCCGATGGCGCCGCCAGCCCAGGTTAGGCAGAAAACCCTTGTTATTGCAGGTTTCCCACTACTACCCCGCCGCTTTTGACAACGGTTTCGACCAGGTTCTGGTCAGGGCGGTACGCCAGATGGCGGTAGGAGTCGGCCCCCAGAACCACCAGGTCGGCCGTTGCGCCAGGTGCGATCTGGCCCTTGGCGGGCTCCTCGAGGGCCAGAGCTCCGCCCCTGGTTGCCGACCAGACCGCCTGTTCCAGGGATAGCCCCATATCCAGGCAAGCGACCGCGATGACGAGTTGCATGCTGGCGATATAGGACGTACCGGGGTTGCAGTCAGATGCCAATGCGACCTTGACCCCCTGGTCCCACAGCATCGGGCCCGGTGCCTGGGGCAGCCGCATCGACCAGGAGACCGTGGGGCACAAGACCGCCACCACCCCGGCCGCCTTGAGCATCTCGGCCCCGGCCTGATCAACGTGTTCAAGGTGATCAGCCGATACAGCACCTAGCTCGGCCGCCACTTCGACTCCCCCGCTAGGCCCGAGCTGGTTGGCGTGAATCCTCGGTTTGAGACCGTAACGGCTGGCGGCCGAGAGAATCCGGCGCGCCTGGGCAGGGGAAAAGGCTCCGTCTTCGCAAAACACGTCGCAATAGGAGGCAAGCCGTGCGACCACCGGAAGCATCTCCTGCTCCAACAGCGTCATATAGCCCTCGGGATCGTCACCGAACTCGGGGGGCACCACATGAGCCCCGAGAAAGGTTGGTACAACGTCGATCGGGAGCTGGCGACCGACCTGACGGGCCACCTCCAGGCATGCGATTTCGGCCCGGGTTTCCAACCCGTATCCCGACTTGATTTCGACCGTGGTGGTGCCGTGCTCCAGCATGAATCCTGCCCGCTCGGTAGCTCCGGCCAGCAGCTCGGCTGGCGTGGCTGCCCGGGTGGCCCGGACTGTGGCGTTGATCCCCCCTCCTTCGGCCTGAAGCTCCCGATAGGTCGCGCCACCCAGGCGGCGGGAGAACTCAGCAGCGCGGTGACCGGCAAAAACGAGATGCGTGTGGGCGTCGACAAACCCGGGCATGACTGCCCGGTCCCGGCAGATCAATTCCGGAAGGTCGCGATATCGCCGCGGCATCTCCGCTTCGGGCCCTGTCCAGGTGACCTTTCCTTCGCGAATGGCCACCGCGGCGTTGTTGACTATTCCCAGCAGACCCCCACGGCGCGCATCGTTGGTGACCAACTCGGCGATCCCCGAGAGCAGGAGGTCACCGGTGGGTGGTATCGCTGCCGGTAACGCAACATCGTGGGCCAGGGCAACACACTCATCGCAGATCGCCACCCGGCCAGGCCCCGCAACCAGTCGTCCCACCTGGTTCTCGCCACGACCGCAAAACGAGCAGCGGAGCGAACGGGTCACCCGGCGAGGCTAATGGAGGTCGGGACCGGACATGGGCACCCTGACGCCTCGCTCGCGAGCGACCTCCTGGGCCCGCGGGTATCCGGCGTCGGCGTGGCGCAACACCCCCATCGCCGGGTCATTGGTGAGCACTCGCTCGACTCTCATCTCGCCATCAGCGGACCCGTCGGCAACCACCTGAGCGCCGGCGTGGATGGACTTTCCCATCCCGACACCGCCACCGTGATGAACCGCCACCCAGGCTGCCCCGGACGCGGTGTTGACCAGGGCGTTCAAGATGGGCCAGTCGGCCACGGCATCGGACCCGTCCATCATCGACTCGGTCTCCCGGTACGGGGAAGCGACCGAGCCCGAGTCGAGGTGATCCCGGCCAATGACGATCGGGGCCGATACCTCGCCGCTGGCCACCAGACGGTTGAATGCAAGGCCGGCAAGATGACGTTCTCCGTAGCCGAGCCAGCAGATGCGGGCGGGGAGACCCTGAAAGGGGACTCGCCTTTGAGCCAGGCTCAGCCAACGCTGAAGCGGGTCGTTGTCCGGAAACAGGGCGGCGACCGCCCGGTCGGTGGCAGCAATGTCGGCGGGATCGCCCGAGAGCGCTACCCACCGGAACGGGCCGAGACCCTCGCAGAAGAGGGGCCTGATGTAGGCCGGGACGAATCCGGGATACGCAAAGGCATCGGCGAAGCCCGCCTTCGACGCCTCTCCCCGCAGGTTGTTCCCGTAGTCGAATGTCTCGGCACCGGCGTTTTGGAAACCGACCATTGCCTCACAGTGTTCGGTCATCGCCCTGCGCGCCTCGGCGATGTAGCGCGCCGGCTCCGCCTTGCGGAGTTCGGCGGCCGCTTCGGGTGTGAAACCATTGGGTATGTACCCGTTGAGCGGGTCGTGCGCGGAGGTCTGATCGGTGACGATGTCGACCGGAAAGCCCCGGCGCAGAATCTCGGGAAAAACGTCAGCAGCGTTGCCAGGTATGCCGATCGAGATGGCTCGGCGATCTCGTCGGGCTGCATCGGCCCTTGCCAGTCCATCGTCGAGATCATCAGCCGCTTCATCCAGATAGCCAACCTCGAGTCGTCGATGCATACGAGATGGATCAACCTCGACCACGAGGGCGACTCCGCCGTTCATGGTTATGGCCAGCGGTTGGGCCCCACCCATGCCCCCCAAACCCGCGGTGAGGGTCACGGTTCCAGCCAATGTGCCGCCAAACCTCTGCTCGGCGAGGGCAACAAACGTCTGATAGGTCCCCTGGAGTATCCCCTGGGTCCCGATGTAGATCCAGGAGCCAGCGGTCATCTGGCCGTACATCATGAGCCCGGCGGCCTCTAGCTCCCAGAAGTGTTCCCAGGTGGCCCATTCGGGAACCAGAAGGGAGTTGGCGATGAGCACACGCGGAGCTAGCGGATGGGTACGCAGCACACCAACCGGTTTTCCTGACTGCACCAGCAGCGTTTCGTCGTCAGCGAGCTCCGTCAGGCATGCAACGATGGCGCGATACGAGGGCCAGTTGCGGGCGGCCTTGCCTGTGCCGCCATAGACGATCAATTCCTCCGGGTACTCGGCCACCTCGGGATCGAGGTTGTTCTGTAGACAGCGGAGGGCCGCCTCCTGCAACCAACCCTTACAGGTCAACTCGGAGCCACGGTTGGCGCGCACCATCGGTGGCACCATAACCCCCGGTCGGACAGACCGGGTGTTCAGATCTTGGGGCGGACCGCCTCTGCCACGGCTTGCACGAGAGCAGTGATTGCGTCGACCTGCTCTGCCGACAATCCACCGGATTTCACGTCGACGACAATCTGGTTGAGGGCGTCGACTACCTCGGTCGACACAACCGCCGGCGCCGCCTCTTCAGGTTGGAAAGTGGATGCCCAGGATGGCTTTTCTGCCGGACGGGTGGAGAGGCGCGAGGACAATGACGACCCTCCCCAACCGGGCGTCTCGTTGAAAGACAGATCTACGGGCTCCTCTGACGAGCGCCAGGGGTCGACCACCGGGGGACTCTCTTTTCCTTGCTCAACTGGAGACTCTTCTTCTGGCTCAACTGGAGACTCTTCTGCTGGCTCAACTGGAGACTCGTTTACCACCGAGTCGGCCCAGAAGGATCCGGGCAGCGGGGAGTGGTCGGAAATGATCAGTTCAGGCTCCGGAGCATCAGGCGCGTCGAACAACCTCTCGAGAAGGTCCTCGGTGCTGAGTTCGCCATCCATCTCCAGGGCAGCCTGATCAACAACCCTCTCGACCTGAGGGACGTCGCCATGATCGGCGGCACGGCCGCGGAGCAAACCTTCAAGGCTGTGTCCTGACCTCTTCTCGACTGCGCCCAGGGCGGGTGTTTCGGAGGTGGTGGAGGCTTGGCCAGATGCCTCTTTGATCAACTCTCGCAGTCTTTTGCCGGCGCTGGCTGCCGGAGACTCCGAAGGGCTGGCAACCGCCGGTTCGATCGCAGCTGCTGGCTCTCGCGCATCTTCTCCCCGCAGCCCCGCTTTGAGCTTGTCCATCACGCCCACTGGAAGGAGTTGGCGTTTATTGAGCTGCGGCATGGCCTCATAGGAGAAGCTGAGAGCGTCGTCGGCGATGAACAACGCACGATCCTCTCCCAATTGGAGCGAAAAACGATCCGCTTCGACTCGTTCGGCAACAACCTGTCCGGTCGACCAACTTCCCAACAGATCAGACCCGGAAACCAACTCCACCCGGCCCTTGGCGACCATTAGGTCGGCCTTTAGCCAGTTGTGGGGATCCGCTTCTATCTGCAAGCGTCCACTAAATCTCATCACTCCTCCGGCAGCGGCGAACAGTTCCCCCACCAAGTCCCGTTGGGTGGTTCCTGTCTGTATCGGAGTGACGGCCGGAAACCTTCAGCCGTTTACGGGCCAATCTGCGGCCCGGTCGATGACACCGTCCTCGATCATTGCAGCAACTGTCTCTATTTCGGGCCCCACCGAGCGGTCGGCGTCGAGGGGTGGGATGACGCTGCGAATCGAATCGCAGATCCGAGATGTGCCCTGACCGGGACGCCGGGGACGCCGCTGTTCGATCCCTTGCACACCACATAGGATCTCTACTGCGAGTACCCGCGAGGTGTTGTCGAGGACCTGGACGAGTTTTCTCCCTGCCCCCCAACCCATCGACACATGGTCTTCCTGCGAGCCGGAGGTGGGGATCGACTCCACTGACGCAGGGTGGGACAACACGCGATTCTCCGCCACCAGGGCGGCCGCGGTGTATTGGGAAATCATGTACCCCGAGTTGAGACCGGGACGGGTAGCGAGGAAGGCGGGGAGACCCGAAGAGTGCTGAGGATCGAGCATCCGGTCGGTCCGGCGCTCGGATATCGAACCAAGCTCGGTGATGGCGATTGCCATGAAATCAAGGACGAACGCAAGTGGCTGACCATGAAAGTTTCCAGCCGAGATGACATGATCCGAATCCGGGAAGACCAGGGGATTGTCCACCACCGATCCCAGTTCGCGACCAAGGACGGCGGCCGCGTGGTCGAGGGTGTCGACCACCGCCCCATGGACCTGGGGAGCACACCGCAGGCTGTAGGCGTCCTGCACCGCGTGGACGTAGTCGTCAGCGTGGCTCTCCCCGATTTCGGAACCGCCAAGCAGACCCAATATCCGGATCGCCGACTCGCCCTGGCCGGGGTGGGGACGCAACCCATGCACCTCGGGCAGGAACGGTCGCGCTGATCCCATCAGTGCCTCTACCGAGAGGGCGCAGGCGGCGTCCGCCGCCCGCGCCAGACGCCAGCCGCGGTCGACTGCGAGGACCCCCATCGCCAACATTCCCTCGGTTCCGTTGAGAAGCGAGAGGCCCTCTTTGGCCAGGAGTTTGATGGGCTCCAAGCCAGCGGCTCGCAGCGCCGCTGAGGCCTCCCGAACGTGGCCATCCACCCGCAGTTGTCCTTCTCCGATCACCGGTAGAGCGAGATGAGCGAACGGAGCCAGATCACCAGAAGCTCCCACGGAACCCTGCGACGGCACAACCGGCAAAAGGTCGCGGCGCAGCATCTCCACCAGGCGCTCGACGATCTCCAACCGCACGCCGGAATGGCCCTGGGAAAGCGTGCGGGCCCGGAGCAACAGCATCGCCCGCACCAACTCATCATCGAGCGGTGGCCCCACACCGGCGGCATGACTGCGCAACAGGTTGACCTGAAGCTCGGCAGCCTGGTCGGCATCGACCCTGGTGCTCGCCAGCGCTCCGAATCCGGTGGTTATGCCGTATACGACCGCACCACTGTCCAGGGCTCGTTCGACAACAGCGCGCGCCGGGGCCATCCGTGCAGCCACCCCCGCCGCTACTTCGACAGCGGATCTGCGGTGTGCGACCGCGACAACTTGGTCGATGGTCAGCGGACCACCGTCGATGACGACGGTCATGTCAGCCGCCAAGCGCCATGCCAACGACGGCGGCGGCAACCAGCGCCGCAGTGATGGATGCGACCCCACCGAGCTTCATCTGAAGTTGGCCCATCTCGGCCGCCTGCTCAGGTGAAGGAGAGCCGGCTGCAGCCACCACGGCTCCGAGCCGCTGAAGCTTGCCTGCAGTGGGTCTTTGCAGGGTTCCGCCGACTGTGATCGCAGCAAGGCCGGCCAGCGCCCCAAGGTTGAGGGCCCA
>CAYYRT010000204.1:0-39412 GCA_964474055.1 uncultured Acidimicrobiaceae bacterium
AAGGTTGAAGTCCATACGGAAGAGACTAAGAGACAGAGAGACAGGGAGACAAAGAGACAGGGGGACAAAGAGACAGGGAGACAAAGAGACAGGGAGACAAAGAGACTGGATCCCTGTCTCCGAGTCTCTCAATCTCCAAGTCTCCAAGTCTCAAAGTCTCTCAATCTCCAAGTCTCTCAATCTCCAAGTCTCTCAATCTCCAAGTCTCTCAATCTCCAAGTCTCTGAGTCTCTAAGTCTCTGGTTCTTCTCGGGATCACCGCAGGCTCACCGTCGGGGCCGGTGACAACCTGGACCCGGGCCCCAAAGAAGATTCTGATCGACTCCTCGTTGATCACCTGCTCGGGGCTACCCTCGGCGGCGATCACGCCACGCGACAACAAGACGATTCGGTCGCAGAACTGGGCGGCGGCGGTCAGGTCGTGCAAAGCGGTGAGGACGGTCAGGCCATCGCGCACTCTCATCTCCTCGACCAGCTCCAGCACCTGCTGATGATGACCCAGATCGAGGGCCGCCGTCGGCTCGTCCAGGAGCAGCACAGGCGCCTGTTGGGCCAGGGCCCTGGCAAGGACAGCTCGCTGCAACTCTCCGCCGGAGAGGGTCCCGAGCCGTCGCCTGCCAAAGGCTTCGATATCGAGACGTGATAGGCACTCTTCCACGATCGCAAGGTCATGCTGACTCTCCACCGCCAGCGGACCTAGATGAGGAGTCCGACCCAACAAGACATATTCGAAAACCGTCATCTCCGCAGGGATCATCGGACGCTGTGGCACCATCGCCACCAGCCGGGCGCGGTCGCGACGATCCATTCCATCCAACGGGCGGCCACCTAGAGAAACGCTCCCCTGCGCCGCGCCGACAGCGCCAACGACCACCTTGAGCAATGTGCTTTTGCCAGCGCCGTTGGGCCCGATCAGGCCCACCCACTCACCCTGAGCAACCCGGAGATCGATCCGATCGAGCAACCTCGCTCCATCGATGCTCACACTGACGCCACGCAGTTCGAGGTTCACAAATCCCTCCGGCTGTTGCGAAGGACGAACAGGAAGAAGGGAGCACCGAAGAATGCAGTAACAACACCTATTGGCAGCTCGGCCGGGGACAACACCGTGCGTCCGATCAAGTCGGCGCCGATCATGAAGGCGGCCCCTCCAATCATCGATAGTGGCACGACCACCCGGTAGGAGGACCCGGCGACGAGTCGAACCACGTGGGGAACGATCAAACCCACGAATCCGATCAACCCGCTCACCGACACGGCCGCGGCGGTGCCGAGGCTGGCGGCCACCACGAGCCGCCGACGCACGCGACCCGGGTCCACCCCGAGGGTCGCTGCCTCCTCATCTCCCACCGCCAGGACATCGAGGACGCGGCGATGGGCGAGGATGACTCCCCCGGCCACGGCTGCGTACGGCAGCATCAACCGAACCTCAGCCCAACCCCCGGTGCCGAGTTGTCCGAGGATGAACGAATAGACCTCCTGCAAAGACCCGTAGTTGCGCTGGAGGATGAACGTCTGGACAGCAGTCAAGAAGGCAGTCACAGCGATCCCGGCAAGCAACAGGGCCGCTGGCGATCGGTCATGCCCGCGCCGCCCCACCAGGTAGGTGAGGTACACGGCCAGGATCGCTCCCACGAACGCCGCCGGGGTCACCCAGCCTCGGCCGTCGGTTGCCACGATGGCGGCAGTAGCACCGACTCCTGCGCCGGCAGCGGCACCGAGCAGATAGGGGTCGGCCATGACATTGCGAAACACTCCTTGATAGGCGCCGCCACAAACCGCCAGTGTGCCCCCGACCAGAGCCCCCAGAACGACCCGCGGTGCCCTGATCGAAAACAAGATCGCGCTCTCCTGTCCCGTCAACCCACTGGTCAGGTTGAGGCCGGGAATGGCGTCGGCCAGAGCTTTCAACGCAGCCCCGACATTGATCCCGGCCGGACCGACCAGGAAACCGGTCAGGGTTGTGATCAGAAGCAGCGCCGCCGCTACCGACCAGGCAACGGGCGAGACCCGCGCCGGCAAAAGCCGTCGCACCAGGGCCTGCTCAGGACGCTGCATCAGCAATCTGCGCCAGGAGGTCAACGAGGCGCGGTCCCCAGCGAGAAGCTATATCGTCGTTCAGTTCGACCACTCCACCACCGACCACGGCCCGCATCGCCTCCCATCCAGGTCGAACCGCCACCACCGCGACGTTCTGCCCACAGCAGACTGTGTCTGCGAGCAGAATCAAATCCGGATCAGCGGCGATGATGAACTCGGCCGTCAGTTGCGGGTAACCGAACGCGGCTCCGTCGACATCGGCCGGGTCGGCGATGTTCTCGAGGCCCAGCAACCCGATCACCGATCCGATGAACGACGCTGACGTGACGCTGAAGTAGGTCGGGTCCAGTTCGTAGTAGTAACTGGGGGGGTCACTGCCCAGGTCCACTCCCGAGACAATCCCATCGAGTTCGGCCTGCATCCCGGACACCGCCGCAGCCGCTTCCTCGATATGTCCGGTGGCCGCACCCAGGACGGCGAATTGGGCCCAGACATCATCAAGGGTGCCGGCGGCCGGCATCAATAGGGTCGGGATCTCCAACTCCGTCAATCCGGCCAGTAGATCGTTGGTGTCGAAGGAGATGACCACCAGGTCCGGTGCGTATGAGGCGATTGCCTCCGTATTCGGGGTGAAGGCCGCCAAATCGGTGACGGGTGCCTCCGGGGGATAGTTGGAAAGGGTGTCGACAGCCACCACCTGGTCGCCGGCTCCGATGGCAAACAGCATCTCGGTGGCGGTGGCCGACAACGAGACGATGGCGTCGGGTTTCGAGCTGATGTCCACGACACCGTTGGCCGCGGTCACGGTCACCGGAAACCCCGGATCAGCGGTTGTAGAGGTGGCCTCCACGGTGGACGTCGTCCGAACACCTGTGGTGGTGCTGGCGGTGCCGCCACTGCAGGCAGCTACCAGCAGCACGATCGGCACCAGGCGAAAACGGTTGCTCAACAAAACATCCTCCTATTCGGAGGATGAAGTCCTTGCTCGGCGGCATTCCGCACGAACTCCTCCTTCATCCGAGGTACGTTCGTGACCACCACGCAGGCGACCTGACTTGTCCCCTTCGGGCCGATGGCCTCTGGGGCTTGACAGTTGCGGGACAGAGCCGGCCTCTCACCGGACTTCGCTGTCGTGGCAGCACCTGGTTCATCCTTGAACCAGCAAGCGAACTATACAGATCGGCCGCGTGGCACCATAAGTCCGATGGCTCACCCCACCCACATGTCACCTGACGAATTCCGACGGCACGCTCACGAAATGGCCGATTGGATGGCCGACTATCTGGAACAGGTTGGCTCGTTGCCGATCGTTCCCCATCTGAAACCGGGCGAGATCCTCGACCTCCTTCCCGAGCGCGCACCCGAACAACCCGAGGACTTCTCTGCCTTAGCGGGCGACCTCGAACGGGTCGTCAAGCCGGGCCTCACCGGATGGCAACATCCTGGATTCTTCGCCTACTTCCCCGGCAACGTCTCGCCGCCCGCCGTCCTGGCCGAAATGGTCACAGCCAGCCTCGGGCAACAGGGAATGATGTGGGCGACCAGCCCGGTGGCCACAGAGGTGGAAATGAGGGTCCTCGACTGGTTAGTGGACCTGTTGGACCTTCCGCAAGCCTGGAAGATGTCCGGACCGGGCGGCGGCGTGATCCAGATGAGTGCCTCCGATGCCAGCCATACCGCGCTGGCCGTTGCCCGATATCGAGCGCAGGAAAGCGCCTCCCTGGATGATCTCGTGGCTTACGTCTCCGCCCAAGCCCATTCTTCGATTGAAAAAGGGGCAAGGGTTGCGGGCTACCGCCACATTCGTCTGATCGAGGTCGACGAGCGCTACGCAATGCAGCCGGCGGCCTTAGAAGAGGCGATCGACTCTGACCTCGCCGCTGGCCTGAAACCTACCTTCGTTTGTTCGACCGTAGGTACTACCGGCACCACTGCCATCGACCCGGTCCGCCGGATAGGCGAGATCGCGCGTCACCAGGGGATGTGGCATCACGTCGACGCTGCCTTCGCCGGCAGTTCGATGATCTGTCCGGAGTTCCGACACCATCAGGACGGCCTGGAGCTAGTCGACAGCTACGTCTTCAATCCGCACAAGTGGCTCTTGACCAACTTCGACTGTTCGGTCTTCTACGTGGCCGATCGCCAACCGCTCCTGAAAACTCTGAGCATTCTCCCGCCCTATCTGCGTGGGTCCGCGGCCGATGGAGCGGTGGTGGTCGACTATCGCGACTGGCATGTGCCGCTGGGCCGGCGCTTTCGAGGGTTGAAACTGTGGTGGGTGATTCGCTCTTACGGCGCCGAGGGGCTTCGTTCGGTGATTCGTAGCCATGTCGCTCTTGCCACATCACTGGCGGACAGGGTGGCAGCGCACCCTCGTCTGAGAATCATGGCTCCAGTCCCGTTCTCTTTGGTTTGCTTCCGTCATGTTGATGGAAACGAGGCAACCAGGTCCATCGCCGACGCGATCAACGCGTCGGGTCACAGTTATGTAACGCCGTCAGTCATCGACGACGTGCTCTTCATCCGGGTTTCCATCGGCCAGGCCATGACGGCCGCCGAACATGTCGATCGCCTCTGGCAGGTCGTGAACGCCCACGCCTGAGGGGTGTCAACCTTCCTGTCGCACTCCTAATTCAGCTTCGATCGTGAGGGTCTGGCCATCACGGATGACATCGAGGACCACGGTTTCCCCTGGCATGTAGCTGCGAATCCGACCAACCAGATCGGTGATTGACAGCACCGATTGTGCGTCTACGGCCACAATGATGTCCCCTGGCTGGATGCCGGCAGCCTCGGCCGGCCCTCCGGGTTCCACATCGGTGATAATTGCTCCCGCCCGGTCGCCTGTAGCGTCTTCGCCGGACACGCCCAGGAATGCCGTCTGGATGGGCGTACCGGCAACGATCTGGCCGGCAAGCTGATACGCCAGGCTGATCGGGATCGCAAAGCCCACACCGGAGTTGGAGCCAGTGGTGGTGAAGATCTGACTGTTGACGCCGATGACCCGTCCCTCCCGGTCAGCGAGGGCACCACCAGAGTTGCCGGGGTTGATCGAGGCGTCGGTCTGCACCAACACCTGAGCCCCTGCCTGAGATCGGACCGGGCGATCGACTGCGCTGACGATCCCCGAAGTGACGGTCTGTTCCAAGCCCCATGGACTGCCAATCGCCACTGCCAACTGACCGACCCGGAGTGGCTCGTCGAGGGCCAATGGGGCTGGCGGAACATCGGTGCGGTCCACCTGTATGACGGCGATGTCGTTGGCTACGTTCGCACCGAGCACGGTCCCTTCACCCAGTTGCCCATCGGAATACCGGACCGAGACATCTGTGGTGCCTTCGACGACATGAGCTGCCGTGAGGATCAGGCCCGGCGCATAGAAGAACCCTGAGCCCAGACCGAAGTTAGTTTCGATCTGAACCATGGAAGGCAGCAAGGCCGCGGCGACATCGGCGACCGGCTCGTCACCGGGAATGATCACCGGCGTCAGGGCAGTTGATGCGGTCTGTGGCTGCGTGGTCGCAATCGGCGCCGCGTCATCGTTGGCTATCAGATAACCGACCCCCGCGCCACCGGCAACAAGCGCAGTTGCCAGCAAGAACACCCCAACGACACGGGTCAGCGACCGTCGGGGAGCCAGCGGCGGCGTTGAGCTGGGAATCTCGGAGCGAAGCGGTCCCTCAACAGGGATGGTGTCGTCCGGATCCGAGAAAGGACTCGGCGGCTGGTTCATACCGATCATTGTTACCTCCGCCCACAAGCTATGGAGGAGCTACTAAAGGGCCGGTAAAGGGCTGGTTGAGGGAGCGTCTCCCTCACCCCCGCCCGGCAGCCAGATGATCGTCGTCGATCCACGGCCCTCCTCGGAGTGAACCCGGAACTGGCCATCGTGGAGTTGAACGACCTGCTCCACGATGCTCAGCCCAAGACCCGTCCCGGTGTGTTCGGGATCGAAACCAGGACCCTGATCGGATACGGCCAGGTAACTCCATCCGTTCATGGCGCGACCGCTCGCGATCCGCAGCCGGCCCCCCGGTGGCGAGACCCGGACAGCGTTGTCCACCAGGTTGGTCAAAGCCCTGCTCAAGGCGACCGGTTCACCCTGTACCTCGGCCGTCGCCGCCACCGCCTCGATTGAAACCCCGGCTGCGGACGCAGTGGGGGAATGGTCCACCGCCACTAGCTCAACCAGCTTCGCCAGGTCGACTGTCACCATCGCCGCTTGGCCCACTTCGAAACGGGCCGCGGCCAGAAGGCCATCGATCATCGTCCCCATCCGGGTTGCATTGCGCACGACGATCTCACCGGTGGATCGCCACTCCTCGATCGATGAGGTGGGATCCTCCAGCGTGACTTCGACATTGCTCCTGATGACGGACAACGGAGTGCGGAGATCATGAGACGTGTCGGCCAGGAACTTCCGCTGCGAACCAAAGGCACGTTCCAGCCGATCGAGCATTCCGTCAAACGTCGAGGCCAGTCTCGTCAACTCGTCATCGGGACCTTGCAAGTCGATGCGCCGGGACAGGTCGGATGCCTCGATCTCCCGTGCCACCTGGGTGATGTTGCTGACCGGTGCCAGGGCCCGACCAGCGATCACCCAACCAACGACAAGACTGACCACTGACAGGAGAACCAGAGCCAGAAGGATGTAGCGAGCGAGCTGGTCGAGCACGAACTGGTTGAAGAGACTCTCCAGGGTGCGTACCTGCGCCTCCTCCAGCCTGGGGTCGATAACCAGGGTGTACTCCCCCAACACCAATTGGCGGCCCCGGACGATCATCCGGGTCTCGGTCTGTCGGGTTAGCTGCCAGCGAGTGGCGGCGTATACAAGGCCAAGCACAACACCGCCCAGACCAAAGGCCACGACTGAATAGAGGGCAGAGAGCCGGAACCGGATCGAACGGGGAAATCTCATCTACGACCCAACGGTCGCAGGACGTAACCGCGCCCGGCCACTGTCTGGAGCGGTGGAGGTGATCCCAACTTCTTGCGCAAGTTGGAAACCGTCACTCTCACCGTGTTGGTGAACGGATCGGCCATCTCGTCCCAAACGTGTTCCAGGAGATGCTCCTGGGAGAGAACCTCGCCTGCGTGGCGCATCAGGTACTCGAGCAGGGCGAATTCCTTAGCGGTGAGTTGCAGGGGTAGTCCAGCGCGGGTAGCTACAAACCGGGCCGGATCAAGAACGATGTCACCCACGTTGAGGATCGGCAACGACACATCGTCGCGTCGCAGCAACGCCCGGGCCCGGGCGGCCAATTCCGCCATGGCAAATGGCTTGACCAGATAGTCGTCTGCCCCTGCGTCGAGGCCCGCCACCCGGTCAGCGATGTCATCACGAGCGGTGAGCAGCAAGACCCGCGGTCGATCACCCTCCAAAGTTGGGAGGGAACCATTCATCATTCTCCGGCATAGATCGAGCCCCGATCCGTCAGGAAGATTCCAGTCGAGAATGGCCAGGTCATACCCGTTGGAGCGAAGTTTCTCCTCGCCGACTTTTGAACCGGCGGCAACATCGACGGCATAACCCTGCCGCCGAAGGCCACGCGCCAAAGCCTCGGCAAGATCGGATTCGTCTTCGACAACGAGGACGCGCATCATCGAAACGGTAACGGCCTTCGCCTAATAGCCAGATAAACGGGACTAAGTCTCGGTTAACCCGATCCTGGGCGCCAGAATCGGAGAATGATCGATTGGTCCCAATTCCAGGCTGTCCTCTTCGATCTCGACGGTGTGCTCACCGACACCGCTTCGATCCATGCGATCGCCTGGAAGGAAGCGCTGGACGGATTCCTGCGTCGCCGGGAGGGAGACGGGTTCATACCGTTCGACTCGACCTCCGATTATCTGAAGCATGTCGATGGACGACCCCGCTTTGAGGGAGTGGACACGTTTCTGCGCGCTCGCGGCATCAGTCTGCCCTGGGGCCAAGCTACCGACTCCGCCGGGGACGGCACGGTTTGCGCGGTTGGGAACCTCAAGAACGAGCTCGTGGGCAGGGTGCTCGCAGAAAAAGGAGTGACACCCTATCCCGGAACGATGCTCTTGATTCGAAAACTCCAGGACCATGGTCTTCACATGGCAGTCGTCACGTCCTCGGCCAACGCCGAGTCGGTCCTGGCCGCCGCCGGGATCAGCGAGCTGTTCGAAGTGCGGGTTGATGGACAGGTGGCGGCGGCACAAGGTCTCAGAGGCAAACCCCACCCGGACCCGTTCTTAGAGGCATCCCGGCAACTAGGCGTCCCCCCGGCCCAGGCTGTGGTGGTGGAGGATGCCACCAGCGGGGTCAGGTCCGGAAAGGCCGGACAGTTCGGGTTGGTCATCGGGGTCGCCCGCCACGGCAACAAGACCGAGCTGTCGGAGGCCGGCGCCGATCTGGTGGTTGAGGACCTTGCGGAGCTGGCGTGAGCCGGGCGGCATAATCGACCCGTGACTCTCCAGCCCAAGGCCACCTACGGCACCGATCCTTTCCTGCTCCGAGTTGGTGGCGTCGACCCCGACCGGGCCGGGCGGGAAGAAGCGTTGTTTGCGCTCTCCAATGGCTGGGTCGGCGTCCGGGGAGCGTGGGAGCAAGGAGCACCCCACTTCGAACCCGGCACCCTGGTCAACGGGTTTCACGAGACCTGGCCGATCGTCTACCCCGAAAGTGCCTTCGGATTCGCCACCACCGGACAGACCATCGTGTATCTGCCCGATGCCACCTTGTGGCGGGTCACGGTCGACGGCGTCGCCCTCGACCTTCTCGACGCTGAGGTGGAACGGGTTCTCGATCTTGGTTCCGGGTCGGTGGTGACCAGGGCCAACTGGCCACAGGTCTCCGTGAAATGGAGCCGCCTCGTATCACTGGTACATCCCCAACTGATGGCCGCCAAAGTCGAAGTCACGGCTCACAGGACACTTGCACTCGAGGTCGAATCGGGTTGGGTCAAGCGAAGCGAGCCTCGAAGTGGAACTGGCTTCGATCCGCGGCTGGCCCCTACCCTCCAACACAACTCCTTGATCGAGGAGTTCCTCGGGCGCGGATCGGACGACCTCTCGTTCTCGATCAAGTACCGGACCAGGACATCGGCCATGGCGATGACCTGCGAGTGCAGGCACCGCTTTGACGGGCAGATGCAGGTCGCTACCGCAGGGACCAACACCTTCTTCCGCGCCGACCTGAACGAAAACGCCACAGTCGCAATCGAAAAAACCTGCACCTACGGAGCGTCCGGAGCCTCAAGCGAGGGGTTCGGCTTCGCAGAGTTGTCCCTTGCGCAAACCGATCGGTTGCGGAGTTTCTGGGCGCAACATCAGATCAAGATCAGTGGCGATCCGGACCTGCAACAGGCCATCAACTGGAGCCTCTTCCAGCTTCACCAGGCAGCCGCTCTGGTCAGCGGGTATGGGGTTCCTGCCAAGGGTCTGACTGGTCAGGCCTACGAAGGTCATGTCTTCTGGGACATGGACGTCTTCACGCTCCCGTTCGTCGCTCACACCGACCCAGCTACCGCTGCCCGCCTGATCAGGTATCGATATTCAATGCTTGGCAAGGCCCGCCAACGCGCCGGCCAGCTCAACCTGAGAGGCGCGTTGTTTCCGTGGCGGACGATAAACGGCGAGGAAGCCTCCGCCTTCTACGAGGCCGGGACCGCCCAATATCACATCAATGCGGCCGTGATCTATGGATTGGCCACATACTTCGATGCCACCGCCGATCGAAGCTTGTTGTGGGAGTGCGGTCTGGAGATGGCAGTGGAGACTGCCCGCATGTGGGCCGACCTCGGTTTTTGCGGCCAGGACGGCCGGTTCCACATACACATGGTCACCGGACCGGACGAATACACGGTGCTCGCCGACGACAACGCCTACACCAACCTCATGGCCCGTTTCAATCTGATGAGGGCGGTGGATTGGGCCAACCAACTCGCCGCCGAATCCGCCGAGGATTTCGCCGGCCTCGCCGCCCGCCTGGAGCTATCCGCGGCAGAGGTCGAAAGTTGGAGGCAGATCGCGGCGGACATGTATGTGCCTTTTGATCAGAACCTCGGCATCACTCCCCAGGATGCCCGCTTTCTGGATCGAGAGCCATGGGACTGGACTACACCCCGCGACCAGTATCCGTTACTCCTCCACTTCCATCCGCTCGTGATCTACCGGCACCAGGTGTTGAAGCAGGCGGACGTCGTCATGGCAGTCTTCAATCTCCCCGACGAATTCGCAGCTGACCTCGCCCTGGCCAACTTCGACTTTTACGACCCCATCACAACCGGTGATTCATCACTGTCTGCCCCGGTCCAGGGAGCCGTGGCTGCCATGGTCGGGCACCCGGAGTTGGCGTTTGAGTACTTCCGGCGGGGGGCGATGGTCGATCTGGAGGATCTAGCAGGCAACACGGATCACGGCGTTCACCTGGCTGCTGCGGGAGGGGTGTGGCTGGCCCTGATCAGAGGGTTTGGCGGATTCCGACGACGCGGAGGCATGTTGGTGGTCGAACCGAGGGTTCCGCCCCGGTGGGGGTCTCTCACCTTCTCGGTCCTGGTCGATGGCTTTCCGCTGTCGGTCAGCGCCACCCCGACCTCGGTGACACTCCATCGCCAAGGGGGCGAACTTGCAACAGCCGAGGTCTGGGGCCAGACCGTCACAATTGGTACCGAACCAATCACCATCGACCGGCCGTGATCTCGATCCAAAGGCTGGAGGCGCTGGTGGGCAAGGAGATCGGAGTGGGCGAATGGCTACAGGTGGATTCCGGCAGAGTCGCCCTCTTCGAACACGCCGCCGGTGGGCAGCCGGATGGCTTGATCCCACCACTTCTGTTGCTCTCGCTTCTGCCCCGTCTCCTGTCGGGAATCGAGTTGCCGGTGGCCACCCCGGTCGCCACCGTTAACTACGGGCTCGACAAGGTCGAAAGAGGAATCCCCGTCACCATCGGGGAACGGGTGCGGGCCCGGACAACCGTGACAGGTGTCGAGCGGATCGGTGACGCGGTGCAAGTGCGACGCAGGGCAACCATCGAAAACGAAGCCGGCTCTGTGGCTCTTACCGCCGAGACTGTTACCAGGCTCGTCTATTGATCCTCACCGACTGAGGCTACGTCCTCCGCCGAGGACCAATACCTCACCTGTCATATATGACGAGACATCGGATGCCAGGAATGCCACCAGCTCGGCGACCTCTTCAGGCCGACCCATCCTGGCCGCTGGGATGGCGCCAATCATCCTGGTTCGGACATCTTCGGGGATTCCCATCGCCATCTCGGTCGCGATCAAACCGGGCGCAACGGCATTGACCCTCACCGATGGTGCCAGCGATTGGGCGAGGGCCCGGGTGAGGCCGACCAGGCCGCCTTTCGACATCGAATAATTGAACTGCCCGAAATTCCCCAGATACGCCCTGGAAGCGATGTTGACGATGCTCCCTCTCTGGAGTTGAGCGAGCAGGGCAAGTGTGAGGCGGTAGGCCGCACCGAGGTTGACCTCTATCACCGCTCTGAAGTCGGACTCGCTGAGATTGACCAACCGGTTGTCTCTCGTGATGCCAGCGTTGTTGACCAGGACCTCCAGGTCGCCGCTGGTAGCGGCCGCCCGACTCACCGCCTCGACGCCGGCGGCAGTCGTCAGGTCGGCTTGCACAGGGACAACGATGAAGCCTTCGGTCTCAAGACCAGAGACCACCGCCTCGAGGCGTGGAGATAGGTCGACGGCGATCACAACGTGGCCGGACCGGGCCAGCCGCCGGCATAACGCCTGGCCGATTCCTCCGGCCGCGCCGGTGACGACAGCCGTCACGGGAGCGCCTTGCCGATGTGGTCAGAGCCGAGATGGATGAGCTCGCCGGTTGGACCCGGTCCGTCCATGAGAAGGGCGCACCAGTATGCAATAGAGGCGGGATCGGTCCCGTCCTCACGGGCTATCACGTTCACCGGAATCCCGCGCTTGGAGTGCTCGACCGCGGCCGTTCGAGCCCCCGAGAGAACCCCGGTCGCCACCATCGCCCGCCCCGTACCGTTCCGCCCCAACAGATCGTCGTTGTGCACGACGTAGACCACCGGCAGGCCGGCTACCAGCGTCTGTTTCGTAAGACGGAAGATCTCGGTCACTTCTTCCAATACATCGGGCCACTCATTCCCGGTTCCGGGGTCAGCGACGAAAACCAGACCGGTTCCATCTTCAAGCCACGTCTGCAACGTGGCGGCAATCTCAGGAATGGGGCACCGCAGGGCCATCAACGTCCAGGCCCGCGCAGGGCCCCTTCGGTTGTCAGCCGTTCGATCCGTTCGGCGGCGACGCCCAACTCGGCGAGGATGGCGACGGTGTGTTCGCCCAACCGGGGAGCCGGGCGATGCGAAATCAGGCTTTTCCCACCACTGCGCAAAGGTGACCCCTGGCTCTGACGGCCATCAAGATTGACGACCATGTCGTTGTGCAAGACCTGAGGGTCGGCAAACACCTCCGGTAGGGTGAGAATGCGGCCAACCGGCAGGCCGGCATCACCTAACAGCGCCAGCCAGTGTTCGGTCGGTTTGGTCCCCAGCACTTCCTGTAGCAACCCGGCCAACTCCTGACGATTTACCACCCGCCTCTCGTTGGAGGTGAAGCGCGGGTCGTCCGCCAGATCCTCCAGATCAAGGAGCCCGCACGTCTGGTGAAAGTGGCGATCGGACACGATTGCCAGGTTCAGGTGGCCATCAGCAGTGCTGAAGGTTTGATTGGGGGCTGTTACGGGAGAGGCAGTCCCGGTTCGCTCGGGCTGCTGTCCACTGGCAAAGAAGAGGGAATTCCAGCCTGCTTGAACGGCGATGAGCCCGTCGCGCAGCGAGGTCTCAACCAGCCGGCCCAAACCCGTGGCTCCCCTCGCCGCCAAGGCCGCAGACACCAGCAGCGCAGCGTTGGTCCCGGCGACGAAGTCGGCGATGGTGGTGGCGGTCTTCTGCGGACCATCGCCGGGTTCCCCACCGATCGACATCATTCCCGCCTCTCCCTGGAAAATCAGGTCGATCCCCGCCCGGTCGGCGTCGCGACCGGAAGTGCCGAAGGCAGATATGACGGCGTAGACCAGCCCGGGATGTTTGGCAGATAGCTCGCCGTAACCAAGGCCCATTCGCTCCATGGCTCCCCGTCGCAGGTTGTGCACTACGACGTCGGCGGACCGGGCCAGCTCCCACAGCAGGTGACGCGCGTCGGGGTGTTTGGGGTCGGCGACGATGCTGCGCTTGCCCCGGTTCACCGCCCGAAAGAAGCCGCTTTCATCACCAATGAAAGGACCGATCTGGCGGGCCAGGTCGCCGTTCAGCGGCTCGACTTTGATGACATCCGCCCCCAGGTCGGCGAGCAACATCCCGCAGTAGGGAGCCGCCACGAGGTTTCCGAATTCGAGCACGCGCACCCCCGCCAGGGGCCCGGTCATGCCCGCTCCACCACTGCCGCCACCCCCTGGCCAACCCCGATGCACATGGCGGCGAGGCCATATCTGAGGTTCTGGCGCACCAGTTCATGAACCAGTGTGGTCAGAATTCGGGCTCCCGATGCTCCAAGGGGATGGCCCAGGGCGATGGCACCACCATTGACATTCACTACATCCGGGTCGAGCCCCAGCAGCCGGATAGTGGCTACTGCCTGCGACGCGAACGCCTCGTTGAGTTCGACCAGATCGAGTTGCTCAGTCCCGAGACCAGCCCTTTGCAAAGCCTTGGTGCTGGCAGGCACCGGCCCTATTCCCATGAGATCCGGCTCGACTCCGGCCGCAGCGGACGAAACGATGCGTGCCAATGGGGTGAGGCCATGCTGACGGAGGCCGGATTCAGTTGCGAGCAGCACGGCCGCGGCGCCATCGTTCATCGGCGAACTGTTGCCAGCGGTCACAGTTCCTCCCTCCATGAACGCCGCCGGGAGCTTGGCCAATGCCTCGAGCGTGGAGTCGGGACGGGGGCCTTCGTCTTCTTCGATCGTCTGGAACTCACGGCGGCGACTATCAACGGGAGCATCGATGGGCTCCACTTCGGCCTTGAAGCGGCCAAGCCGCCAGGCTGCCAGGGCCTTCTGGTGGCTGTGCAGGGCGAAAGCGTCCTGATCCTGTCTGGAGACACTGAAACGTTCGGCGACGCGCTCGGCCGTCATGCCCAGTGTGATGGGCGGATAGGCCAGGGTCATCTTCGGGTTCACCAATCGCCATCCGAGAACCGTGTCGAACACTTCGGGTGTTCCGGTCGGGAACGCCCGCTCGGCTTTGGCCATCACTAGAGGCGCCCGGCTCATCGACTCGGACCCGCCTGCCACCATCACGTCACCCCAACCGGCGGCGAGAGCGTGGGTTGCCTGGATTACTGCCTGCAAGCCTGACCCGCACAGCCGATTAACCGTCACGCCACCGACCTCTATCGGCAGGCCAGCCAGGAGGACTGCCATTCGGGCAACGTTGCGGTTGTCCTCACCCGCCTGGTTGGCGGCTCCCCACACCACATCCTCAATTGCGGACGGGTCGAGAATTGGATTCCGATCGAGCAGACGGCGAATGGCGTGAGATGCCAGGTCGTCGGGCCTGACATGGGCGAGTTGACCTCCCAGGCGGCCCATCGGAGTTCGACAAGCGTCAACCACAAATACCGCTGTCATGGGCTCATTGTGCCCGATCCGAACGTCCTCGGCCCTCCCCGGCGTCGATCAGCCGGCGAGTTCCACCCCTAATAGGACCCTGGTCCCCAATACACCTGATCGCAGCCAATAACGGTTGCCCCCCTCCTCGGTCTCAAGGCCAAGGCCGAGTTGGAGCGGACGTTCGACGTCCACTCCCAGGCGGTCGAGCAACTCGCGCCGCTCCTCCGGATCGAGTTCGGGGTTGACCATGGCGATCATGGTCCCCCAAGCCGCCAGCACCGCTTCGGCTTGTTCGCCCTGACCGGGCCCGGCGCCAACCATCAGAGTCCTGACTCGTTCACTGGTCGGGTCCGACGTGGCATAGAGAACGATGCCCGCACCGAGATCAACCTGCATCCTCCGACCCGTGGGAACCCCTGCGATGAAAACATCGAGGCCGAGGTCGGCGGCAGTGTCGTTCCATCGCATCGAAACCTGCTGGAGATTCAGCTCGAACACCGCAGGCGGAGGGGCGGTGGTCGAGGTGATGAAAGTAGGGCTCGGGGCGGGCTCGGGTCTGCCTCCGGACAACAGGGTGATCACAACCACGACTCCCAGGAACCCTGCGCCCAACAGCATGAGGTTCTTGCGGCCATCGGACAGCGTCCGCCACGACGCCAGGACCGAGGACTCGGCCGGCTCGGACTCCTGTTCGAAGGACTCATCGTGGTGAATCGGACTCTGAATCGGACTCTGACTCGGACTCGGGTGCGTCGCCATCCGCGCAGTGTTGACTACCGATGCGAGACTGGCAGACCGCCCGTAAACCAGAGCATCCCGGGCGAAGTCGGCCGGTTGATCGGGTTCGAACCAGACGAGGTCACCATCGACGTTCATCAGGAAACGGTGGCCATCTGGGTCGATCCGACATCTCGAGAGGGGCCAGGAACCCAGGGTCCCGCCCGCGACGCCAACGATCAGTTCGGCGGACGTGAACTCGACCCGACCAGGAATCGGCTTTTCGTCCCCGTCCAGGGCCAGCATTCCGGCGTAAGGCATGATTGCAGGCTATTCCATCGGTAGGTGGGGCCCGCGGATCAAGCACTTGAAGGGCGGATCTGAACCTATAGCCTGCGCCCGGTGGACGGACTCATCACCGGCCTGGCCGGAGTCATCGTGTGGACCGAGGCCGATCGGTTCGAGGAGATGAGGCGCTTCTACGTCGAGACGCTGCTTTTACGCCCGCACTCCGATCGGGCCCGACGGGTTAACTTCGACTGGGCCGGCGTACGCCTCACTTTGGCCGTCCACGACGGGGTGGCGGGCACGAGTCAGGATCCCTTGCGGGTCATGGTCAATCTGGAGGTGGAGGACCTTGAGAGCGCCCATCGTTACCTGATTGATGCCGGCGTGCCCTGTGTTCGTAGTCCCGCTGAGGAGCCCTGGGGTGGAAGGGTGGCCACCTACCTTGACCCCGACGGCAACGTTGTGCAGCTTCTTGAGCTACCCGCAGCTAACGCAGCACCGCCTCAATAGTTATCTCGACGTTGCCTTTGAGGGCATTGGAGACTGGACACCCGTCCTTGGCGGCGGCCGCGGCGGCCTGAAAGGCTGCATTGTCGATTCCTGCGACCTCGCCGACCACACTGAGGGCCATCCGGACCAGCCGCCAGCCTGGCTCGGTCTTCTCGAAGCTGGCCACCGCCGCGGTTTCGAGTCTGGTGGGAGGCGTTCCCGCCCGCGTCAGTCCACCCGAAAGAGCCATCGAATAACAGCCTGCATGAGCGGCCGCGATCAACTCCTCGGGGCTGGTCTTGCCGTCGGACGCTTCCGTCCGGCTGGGCCAGCTAATCGGCAGGGCTCCTGCCACCCCGCTGCCAAGGGTTGCCTCTCCCGAGCCTTCGGCCAGGTTTCCCAGCCAAACTGCGTGAGCGCGACTGTCCATCTCATCTCCTGTTCAACATTTGCGACTGACGCCGGAGCTTAGGTGCGCAGGCGTCCTTCACCCACCAGAACCGCCTCCAGAGCGGCGGCAATTGCGGCGGCCTGTTCTTCGGTCAGGTGGCGGGCGAAGTGTTGGCGAAGCCCGTTGAGGGCAACTGGTGCAGCGCGCTCCTGTGCCAACTGCCCGGCCTTCGTCAAGGTGACTGTCATCCCCCTTCGATCTGTCTCGCAGAGTGTCCGCTCCACCAAGCCGGCCTCCTCGAGACGATCGACAAACCTCGTCGCGGCACTGCGGGTGAGAGTCATCTCCTTGGCCAGTTCGTGCATACGCATCCCCCCACCCGCCAAACGGAGCGTGACCAGGGCCTCGTACCAGGCAAGGGGCAGCTTGTCGGCTGAAGCCAGATCGGCCTCCAAACGTTCAACCACCTCCCCGTGGACCAGCATCAGGTTGCGCCAGGCCCGCAATTGGTTGTCGGAAGGTGGGAAAGTCACCAGGCCATTGTACCGGGCCAGGGTTGTCACTTGCAATTATTGCACTTTGCAACTATTGTTCTCTTCAATCAACCAACCCAGGAGGGTCAGAACCATGTCCGTGATTACCAAGTCGGCCGAACTCACCATCCCCACCGGGGTGTGGGTGTTTGACAAAGCCCACACGACAATCGGTTTTGTCGCCCGTCACCTCATGGTCACCAAGGTGAGAGGTCGTTTTGCCGGCTTCGACGGCAGTATCGAGATTTCGCCCGAACTGACCGACAGCAAGGTCGAAGTGTTCATCCAGGCGGACAGTGTCACCACCGGCTCGCCTGAGCGCGATGCTCATCTGAAGTCGCCAGACTTCTTCGATGTGGAGAGTTACCCGACGCTTACTTTCATCAGCAACGGTGTCGTTCGCAAGGGTGAAGGCTGGGTGCTTTCCGGAGATCTGACGATCAAAGACATAACGCGCCCCGTCGAGTTGAACGTTGTTTACGACGGTGCGCCCGCCAGTCCGTTTGGTGACACCCGGGTTGCCTTCTCGGCGTGGACCGACCTCGACCGCGAGGAATGGGGTCTGACCTGGAACGTGCCGCTCGAAGCAGGCGGGTTCCTGGTCTCCAAGACCGCACGGATCGAGATCGAAACCGAGCTCGTCAAGGTCTAAGTCGCCGCGATTACGCGAACCCTGGGTTGTGGCGTCCGTTAGCGGGCTCTGGAACCCGGGGTTCGCTGTTTAAGCGTGGTTGACCAGGCGGTAGCCGATGCCCCGCACGGTTTCGATGAGGTCTTTGCCGAGTTTCTTGCGCAGGTAGCCGACATAGACGTCGACGACGTTGCTCCCGGGGTCGAAGTCGTATCCCCAGACTCTTGACAGAAGGATCTCGCGACTCAACACCTGGTCGCGATGTCGGATCAGCGTCTCCGCCAGCAAGAATTCGCGGGCGGAAAGCTCCACCTTTCTCCCTCCAACCTCGGCAAAACGAGTCCGCAGGTCGAGTTTGACCCCCCCTGCCTCGAGCACCGTCGCATCGGGGGTGCCCTTCTCCCGAAGTCGGACCCGAACCCGGGCAAGGAGTTCTTCGAAGCGAAAGGGTTTGGTGATGTAGTCGTCGGCCCCTCCCTCCAGACCCGCCACCGTATCGCCCACCCCCTTGCGGGCGGTGAGGATCACAACCGGCATGCGTTGGCCCCGCCTCCGGATGTCGGCCAGGACCTCGTGACCGTCCAGTCCGGGCAAGCCAAGGTCAAGAATCACCAGGTCAAAAGTGTCGTCCCGAGCTACTGCGGCGGCGCTGTTGCCGTCGTCCACCGAAAGAGTCGTAAAGCCTGCCGCCCGAAGACCCTTCTCCAGGAATGAGGCTATTCCCGGTTCGTCTTCGGCGATCAGAATTCGGTTCACATTTCCCCCCGCGCTTCGAGCGGAATCAACACGCTGAATGTGGAGCCTTGGCCTGGCTGAGATTCGACTTCCACGGTTCCCCCGTGAGCCTCGGCAATGGCCTTGACGATCGATAACCCTAGTCCAGCCCCGCCGGTGGTCCGCTTGCCAATTCGTCCCCGTGCAAAGCGGGCGAACAGACGTTCCTGGTCCTCGGCGGCTATCCCGGGACCTTCGTCCCGGACCCACAACCTCACCGAATCCACCGTATCGGAGCCCTCGACTCTGCTTCCCAAGGCCAGAACCGAGGACTTCGGGGTGTGTTCTACGGCATTCCTCATCAGGTTCATCATCGCTTGAGTAAGCCTTTGGTGATCCGCCACCAGCACTACATGAGCTTCCTCATCGATCTGCCAAACCCTGCCATCCAGAGCATTCCCCTTGCTCGCCAGGTCGGCTGTCAACTCGGCGACATCCAGAGGATGCCGCAGGATGAAGTCGGGTTGTTCCGCCTTGGCCAGAACGAGCAGATCGTCAACGATCCGGGCCATCCGGTCCAATTCGTCGGTCACCAGTCGAATCGTCTCCTCGCGCTCGTCGTTGGTGACCTCCATCAACTCCAGGTTCCCCCGGATCACCGTGATGGGGGTCCGCAGTTCGTGACCGGCATCGTCGATGAACCTGCGCTGTACCAAGAACGCCTCTTGTAACCGGTCGAGCATCGAGTTGAAAGTGTTGCCCAGTTCGGCGACCTCGTCGTCACCGTCGACAGGAATCCTTTGCGACAGGTCACTCTGCGTTATCGATCGGGCAGTGTCCGTCAAGAGACGCAGCGGTCGCAAAACACCGCCGGCGGCTACCCACGCCAGTGCCGAAGCGAGGAGAAAAATCGAGCCGTAGACCAGGGCCCCGAGGCGCACTACCTCGTCTACCCGGTCGAGGCGGGCGCCAAGATCGACGGCAGCCACAAACGTCCCCACCTGTCGACCCTCGTAGATGAGTGGCACCGCCAGGTATCGGATGGTGATCCCCTCCAATTCGACATCCTTGCGGTCCGTGTCCGTGATCTGGGCCCACTCTGTCACCAGTTCGCTTCTGGCCAGGCCGGCCCCCGGCAAGTCGGACTTGTACAGGGCCCCGTTGATGAAAGTGACAACAGCCTCACCGACAATGCCGACATTGCGAGCGAGAAAGGTGTCGAAGATGGCGGCAGCGTCGCCACCAAAGGGCTCGCCAGTTTCGGGGTTGTTGCCTGATGAGAGCTGACGCAGCTCGCCCACTTCCTGCTGGATGGCCTCGTCAACCTCGGAGCTCACCTGGGCAAGGAGGAGGCTCCTCTGCAGAACAAGGGCGGCAACGAGGGCAATCCCCAGTAGGCCTACGTACCAACCGAGAATTCGACGTCTTGCTGAAGGGGCGCGCCGGCCCTTAACCCGCGGGATCTCCGTCGTCGTCATCGGAGTCTCCGGCGTCGTCGTCATCGGGATCTCCGGCGTCGTCATCGGGATCTCCGGCGTCGTCCTCTCCTCCACCGGGTCCATTTTGGTCGGAGTTGGGAGGTGTTGCTGAGCTGTCACCGTCGGAATCGTCATTGTCGATGTCCTCGTCCCGTACGTCTCCGTCATCAGAATTGCCGTCCCCATCGACCGCGACCGGATCGGCCAGGTCAACCACCGGGGGCGGCACAACGACGGCTCCGGTGGCGGGCGGTGCTTGCGGTGGGGCGATACCGACCAGGACCACCGGTACGGGTAGTTGAGGCGCGGGGGACGCAGTCACTGAGACGGCCCATACCGCTGCCGTCAACAACACCAACAATGACCCCAGCCACCGCACCCACACCATCCCACCCACAGATTACGTCAAGAGAAGCGGTACGGCCAGGTCCAAAACCCGGCCGTACCGCTCGAGGGTCTAACTCAGGCCGAGTCGTCGGGCGAATCCGGGCTCTCCACGTCGGGAGAGTCGGCTTCTGCAGGCGAATCGACGTCATCGGGCGAATCGGTTTCGGCAGGCGAATCGACGTCGTCCGGTGAGTCGGTTTCGGTCGCGTCGTCCGGTGAATCGACGTCGTCCGGCGAGTCCTCAACGCCAGCCACCCCATCGTCCGGCGAATCCTCAACGCCAGCCACCGCATCGTCAGGCGAGTCGTCGAGTGGCGAGTCGAGGTCGCTGACCGCGTCTGTTTCGCCGTCGACCACCCCGACGTCAGGCGAGTCAAAGGTGTCCATTGTCACCAGATCATCAAGCTCGATATTGCTGCCAGGGCCGCCGTCGTCGTCGCCGGTTTCGGCCAGGGCCAAACCCGTGATTCCCAGTGCGGTCAGCGTGGCTGCGCCCGCTACCACCCGCCATTTGCTCCGGTTCCACATTTCTCTTGTCTGCATCGCCTTCTCCTTGTTCTGGCGTAGGCACATCATCTCCAACCCCGGTGAGACTTCCATGAGGTGATGATGAAAAGGCTCTTAGGCAGAAATCTCGGCCAATTCTCAGGAAGTTCTGGGCATATCCCCTGATATCACTGGGATAATTGGAGCCGAATGCCTGAACCGATGCGTTTATTGGTAGTCGACGACGAAGATTCCCTCGCCGATCTCGTGGCCAGCGCCTTGCGATTCTCGGGGTATCGGGTCCGAACCGAACAGACCGGGTTTGATGCCCTCCGGGCCGTCAAGGCCGAACCACCCGATTTGGTGGTGCTTGACGTCAACCTGCCGGACATCGACGGATTCGAGGTTTGCCGGCGTTTGCGCCGCGACGGCCACCAGATGCCCGTGGTCTTCCTCACCGCTCGCGACGCCCTCGACGACCTCCGCACGGGATTCCGTCAGGGGGGCGATGACTACATTCGCAAGCCGTTCAGCCTGGAAGAACTGACGCTTCGGGTCGAGGCACTTCTTCGCCGGACAGTCGGCGACCAGGCAACGCCCCGTCGCTTTACGGTCGGTGAGGTCCTCCTCGACGAGGATGCGCATCAGGTTTGGGTGAAGGATGTTGAGGTGCAACTCTCCCCCACCGAGTTCCGCCTTCTCAGATACCTCATGCTGAACCGGGACCACGTCCTCTCTAAGGATCAAATTCTCGACTACGTCTGGGAGTACGACTTCGGCGGAAACGCCGGCATCGTCGAGACCTATGTCGGATACCTGCGTCGCAAACTCGGCGACGGCGCCGGAATCCAGACGGTTCGTGGCGTCGGTTACGTGCTCCGTTCTCCCAACCCACCATGAAACTCCGGACCAAGCTGATCCTTGCCTTCACGGCACTCGTCCTGGTGGTGGTCGCATTGCTCGGCGTAGTCGCAGTCCGTTCGACCAGACAGGTATTGCTCAATCAGATCGAGGACCGGCTCCGGACAGCGTCTGCCGCCGACGTCTTTCCTGCACTGGGGAGGGACCAGCAACCAGTCGGCCGCTCCCTGGCCGTGGTGATCCTTGATCAGGACGGCAGTGTGGAACGATCCTTTCCATCCGGGTTTCCGGGCCGACTCGACCCGCTCCCTGATACTTCGGATATCGCCGACTTGCCAGGTCGCCGGGGGCGGCTTTTCACGCTGCCAGCGGTAAGTGGTGATGAGCAGTACCGGGCACTGGTCGCCGAGTCTGGCGATGGCCGGGTGTTTGTTCTCGCCCACACCTTGCGAGATGTGTCGACCGCCGAGGCGGCTCTGACCCGTCGGCTCCTCGCCGGAGGGGGCTTGGTTCTGTTGCTGGGCATCGGTGGGGTCTGGCTCACGGTTGCTCGCGGGCTGCAGCCTGTGGAGGAAATGATCGATACAGCCGCGGCAATAGCCGCCGGCGATCTCTCCAAGAGAGTGCCGGAAGCTGACCCCGCCTCCGAGTTGGGGCGGCTGGGAACTTCCCTCAACGAAATGTTGTCCAGCGTCGAGGAAGCGTTCACAGCCGAGAACCGGGCCAACGACCGCCTGAAACAGTTCGTGGCGGACGCATCTCACGAACTCCGCACGCCCCTGGCAGCTATTACGGGTTACGCGGAGCTCGAACGACGCGGCGCGTTCGCCGACCCAGGCGAGCGAGACCGGGTCATGCGTCGAATCGAGGCAGAGTCGAAACGTATGTCCCGACTGGTCGACGACCTGATGCTGTTGGCCCGGTTCGACCTCGGCGATCAGGCCGCTACCGGGACGCTGGTGGAGCACCGGCCGGTCGATCTAGCGGCGGTTGCCCGCGATGCCGTCGCCGACCACGACGCGATTGACCCCGACCACCCGGTCCGCCTAGAGGGACCGGACCGCTTGGTGGTGATGGGGGCCGACCAACGGCTCACCCAGGTGCTTGTCAACCTCCTTGCCAACCTCCGAATCCACACTCCCCCCGGCACAAGGGCAACCCTGGACCTCGCGACTGAGGAAGGATGGGTGATCGTGAGCCTTGCCGACAACGGGCCAGGATTCCCCGCACAAGCGCTTCCCTTGGTCTTCGATCGCTTCTATCGAGCCGATCCATCTCGGAGCCGTCGCAGCGGCGGCTCGGGCCTGGGACTTGCCATAGTTGCCGCCATCGTCGAAGCTCACGGCGGCCAAGCAAGCGCAACCAACGGCGCCGATGGCGGTGCCCGGATCACATTCCGGCTGCCTTCGGCTCCGGTCTGAACTCTCAGTGAACTCTCAGTTCGTACGCGGCGGCTTCTCAGATCCATCCCCCAGGCTTATGGGTGATGGCAGACCAGGAACGAAAGGAGTCCATCATGGAACTCAGGAGAATTTTGCCCCTAGCCGGTGCAGCTGTCGCCCTCGGGTTGATCCTCGGGGCAACAGTGTTCGGGCCAGGATCGGCGACGGCCCAGGAATCAAACACCGAGACGGTCGAGGAGACTCAAGACCGTTCAGCACATTGGCGCGAGGTGCTCGATCCGTTAGTCGAAGACGGCACGCTGACTGAGGCACAGGCCGACACGGTGGCCGAACACCTCACCAGCACCCTGCCGGGACGCCGGGGGCACTTCCTCGGGCGCCGCCCGGGCCTGGCCTCCTTCGGAGCGGCTGCCGAGGTCATTGGGATCGAGAATGCGGAACTTCGGGAGGCGTTGGCAGATGGCGCGACCCTCGCCGAGGTGGCTGAAGAAAACGGTGTAACGGTCGAAACGCTGGTGGATGGGCTGGTCGCAGCCCTCAACGAGAAGGTCGACGAACTGGTCGACAACGGCCGAATCACCGACGAGCAGGCAGCCGAAATCAAGGAGAACGCCCCAGAGCGGATCGAGAACTTCGTCAACTCCGAAGTTGGCATCCGTCGCGGCTTCTGGCTCAGTCCCCCGAACGACGACCCCGACGCCTGAGTTCTTTCGACCCGATCACGAGCCCATCCGCCGAATCTCCTCCCCGGCGGATGGGCTCAGGTCGCAACGACGGGGCCCGAATTCCTTGTCAGACCGATATCGTGAGCGCACATGGACAACGCTGGCTCCGACCAACTCCGCAGCATCCCCCTTTTCACCGATCTTCCCGCCGAAGCCCTAGCCGGGATTGCTTCATTGGCAGCCTCGTTCACGGTGGGTCCAGGTCACCTGCTGGTGGAACGGGGACATTCGGGCTCGGGCATGTTCCTCATAGAGACCGGGACTGTCGAGGTGGATCTCGACAACGGTCGCAAGATCGAATTGGGCCCAGGTGAGTTCTTTGGGGAGCTCTCCCTTCTCACCGATCGCCTTCGAACGGCCCGGGTCCATGCCGTCACCGAGGTGAGCGGTCTGGCAATTGGCCGACGCGAGTTCGAGGAACTGGTCGATACCCAGCCACAACTGGCAAGGGCGATGTTGAAAGTTCTCGCAAACCGGCTGGCCGAATCTCAGGAGAGTTCGGCTTGATCGAGAAGCGATTTGCTTTGGCCTCGGGAAAGCAGATGGCCTATCTCGACATTGGTCAGGGTGACCCGATTGTTTTCCTGCACGGCAACCCGACCTCGTCGTTCCTGTGGAGAAAGGTGATCCCCTCGCTCACCGGCCTGGGAAGGTGCATTGCGCCCGACCTGATCGGCATGGGAGACTCGGACAAGCTTTCAGACAGCGGCCCCGGCCGCTACCGGTTTGTCGAGCACCGCGAATATCTCGATGCCCTATTGAGCACACTTGGGGTAGACGATGCTGTCACGCTGGTGATCCATGACTGGGGATCCGCTCTCGGGTTCGATTGGGCGCAACGCCACCCCGGAGCGGTCAAGGGGATTTCATACATGGAGGCTCTGGTTGGTCCGGTGCGATGGGATGACTGGCCCGAGCAGGCTCGTTCGATGTTCCGGGGCTTTCGCTCCGAGGCTGGTGAGGAATTGGTGTTGCAGAGGAACTACTTCGTCGAGCGGGTTCTGCCAGCTTCGGTACTCACGCCGATGTCGCCAGAAGTGCTGGACGAATACCGGCGGCCATACCTGGAATCGGGTGAGTCACGACGGCCAACCCTCACATGGCCCCGTGAGATCCCCTTCGATGGTGATCCATCCGATGTCCACGAGATCGTGTCCAGCTACCACTGCTGGATGCGATCGAGCCCGATTCCCAAGCTCTATGTTCATGCCGAACCCGGGTTCTTCAGCTCAGGTATCGCCCGGGCAACCGCTGACTGGCCAAACCAGGTAACGGTAAAGGTGGCAGGTCACCACTTCCTGCAAGAAGACTCGGGCGAAGACATCGGGGCTGCCATCGCCGCCTGGTACCGGGCGATCTAGAGACCTCATCACGCCGCCACCCAGTATCCAACCCACGCCGCGAGCACCATCAATACGAGACCGGGCACGAGCCTGACCACGAACCCTCGACCTCCCGACCAGGCCGAGAGCAGCGACTTGGTGATCGCGTTCGTAGAGAAGCCGAGAAGAACCGCAGCCGCGGCGTCACCAGGTCCGATCGCCCCGGCGCGGGCCAGAGCACCGGCCGAAGCCGCGGCGGCATGGGCATCCGCGAACCCCGCCACACCCGCCCCGAGGAGTGCACCGCGCGACCCCAACCACTCGACCAGAACCGCAGACATCAGGATCACCACACTCATGACTGCGGCAAACGCGAGTGCCGTCCGTGGGGAAAAGGCCCGTCCCGCCTTTACTTCGCTGTCGGTCTGACGTCGGAGGCTGCGCACCGTAAAGAATCCGCCGTATCCAACCGCCACGATCCCAGAGAACACCAGAGGCAGCGCCAATCGAGTCAGGAGGGGGGGATAGGTCACGGCGATGACCAACGCCAGTTGAATGACTGTTGCGACAGATGAGAGCGCCGCGCCTGCTACGGCTGCTCCCCGCAGGTCAGAGTGCTGGCGAGCGATTGCCCCCATCGCGCTGTGGGTAGCGCTGCTGGAAACAAAACCCCCCACAAGACCCGCCAGCGGCAGCCCGCGGGAAGGGCCAAAGGCTCGCAGCGCGACATATCCGACGCCGTTGATAGCCATGAACACCACGGCCAGGGTCCAGATGTCCCGGGGGTTGAGAGCACCCCACGGGTCAATCGTCGAGTCAGGAATCAGGGGCAGAATCACCAGGGCAGCTGCCGCGAGCAGAACGCCGTCCCTTACCTCGGCCTGCGTCAATCGATTGCGGACAAACTCGTGCATCCATCCCCGCGCCAATAACAAGACGGTGACCACCACACCAAGCGCGGCGGCGAGGTTTGCCTGGTTGATGGCCTGCACGCCCAGTAGATAGGTCACCACTAGAGCCATCTCGGTGGTCAGTCCGGGATCACGCTCGGCCTTTACTCGATAAGAGACGGTGGCGAAGGCACCGACAACCAACCCAAACGCCGAGATCACAAGAACAGAGCCAGAGAGAGCCGCCAGGGCACCCAACAAAGCCGTTAGAGAGAAAGTGCGAAGCCCGGCCGCCGTTGATGTTCGCTCTTCGGTTTGGGAACGCTCACGTTCGAGACCGATGAGCAGGCCGATGCCCATGGCCACCGCCAGACCCACAATTGTGTCTGGATCCATAGCGACTCAGCATCCGCCCCGTTGACAGATGGACCTGACCCGGGCCGCAACTTCGGGGCCCACCGCCCACTCTCTAGCCTTTTCCACCGACAAGACCTGGACGGTTGCACCCATGATCCCGAGGGTATCCGCGGTGCGAGTGGCCGACGCGGCGAGGATTCGTGACTGCGTCCCGACCGCCGACAGAATCATGTGACCGTTCCGCCGGTCTACCCAGGTGGGCACCGCCACGACTTCGTCCAGCACCCAGTTTCCACCGTCTTTGATTACCCGGACCATCAGCATCACTCCATCCTGGGTCTTGAAATCGGTCTGATTGGAGAGGAAGTTCCCCAGCCCGAACGCAACCGGTTTGCCCCCGATCCATGACAGAGGCTGGACGACGTGGGCGTGGTGGCCGACGATCAAGTCGATCTCGGAGGATGATGCCAGGCTTTGCGCCAATTCGGTCTGATAGGCGATCGGGTTGGTGTTGTACTCAGCACCCCAATGAAGCGACACCACCACAAACTCTGCCCCGACCCGTCGTAGCCGCGCTGCATCGCCCCGGATCCGCTCCAGGTCGATCTGATTGGCCAACCACGGTTGATCAACGGGCACCGAGAATCCGTTGAACCCGTAGCTGTATGACATGTGACCCACCACCAGTCCGTCAACTGTGTAGAGAATCCCATTGGCGCTTCCGGCGTCGAGGGCAGTCCCCGTATGAGCCAGTCCCGCCTGCTCAAGGGCTGCGATGGTGGAGTTCACCCCTTGAACACCGAAGTCAAGAGAGTGGTTGGATGCGGTCGAGCAAGCATCGAATCCTGCCGCCGCCAGACCAGTCGCAACTGCGGCAGGTGCCGCGAGCAAGGGGAAAGGCGACGACACCACGCCGGGCACCCCAATTGCTACCTCGAGATGACAGACCGCCCAGTCAACCGCGGCGATCGCTGGTGCAACTTCCGAGAAAATGGGGGCGAAGTCGTGAGCGGTGCCGCCCTGCCGGCCATACCGAGCGGCGCTGCTGGTGACCGGCGTATGCGGCAGCACATCGCCTGTGAAGAGAAACGTCGCTTCCGAAACAGGGGCGGAATCAAATGCCGCCAGTGGCAGTGTCGCGAAGCTGGCCACCAGGCCCAGAGAGGCCATCAAGGACCTCGCACTCTCCGGGCGACCGAACCTCATGGCTCCAATTGTGGCCGATCCCGAGGCCGATCTCAGCGACTGGCTGCCTTCTTGTAACGATTCACCGCAAGAGGGATGAAGATCGCCAGGATAAGAACTATGTAGAGGATCGACGCCAGCACCGGGTTTTGCAGGGGCCACGCGTCCGAGGCAACCGATTCTGAGGGAAGGTTGCCGAACAACTGCCTCACCGCTTGGGTGACGGCCGACACCGGATTCCACTCCGCCACCACTTTGAGCGGGCCAGGCAGGTTGTCGGTTCCGACGAAGGTGTTGGCGATAAAGGTCAGTGGAAAGATCACAATGAACGAGGCGTTATTGAAAACCTCAACACTGCTCACCGACAGCCCCACCGTGGCCATCACCCATGAGAGGGCATAAGCGAACAGAAGCAAGAGGAGGAACCCGGCGACAGCTTCGAGAAACGAGGTTCGGATCCGCCAACCGACCAAGAGACCGGTAAGACCCATAATCACCACTACCAGGGTGTTGTTGAGAAGATCGCTCGTCGTGCGACCGATCAAGACCGCCGATCGAGCCATGGGCAGTGACCGGAAGCGGTCGATGATGCCGCTTTTCATGTCGTTGGCCAGACCCGCACCGGTGATGGTCGCCCCGAAAATGCAGGTCTGGACGAAGATCCCGCCCATCAGGTACTCCCGGTAGGGAACACCCGGAATCTCGATCTCGGCTCCAAAGACGTAGGCAAATAGCAGCACGAACATGATCGGCTGAATGGTCGAGAAGACCAACAGGTCGGGGACTCTGGTGATCTTGAGGAGGTTGCGCTTGGCCACCACCGCGCCGTCTGCCAGGGCTGAGGTGATTGACGTCACTGGTTGGTCTCCTCCCCGGCGACGTGACCGGTCAATGTCATGAAGACATCGTCGAGAGTGGGGCGTCGCAAGGTGAGGTCAAGCACCTTCACCGCCTGAAGGTCAAGCGCCCTGAGGGTCTCGACCAGCGTCTCACCTTCACTCGAGACGGGAACGGTCAGATGCCGGGTGTGTTCATCGATAGTTACTGCGCCCAATCCGATGGCCGCCAGAACACTGGCCGCCGGCGCGATCTGATCAGAAGAGGCCACCGTGAGCTCGAGCCGTTCGCCCCCGACCTGAGCCTTTAGCTCGTCAGCCGTTCCCAGGGCGATGACACGGCCGTGATCGATCACTCCGATCTTGTCGGCCAACCGATCGGCTTCGTCGAGAAAGTGGGTCGTGAGAAGCAAGGTGGCACCCTCGGATACGAGACCTGCGATCACGTCCCACAAGGCGATGCGACTCCGGGGGTCAAGACCCGTAGTGGGTTCGTCGAGAAAGATTACGCTCGGGCGAGCCACCAATGCGGCAGCCAGGTCGAGACGACGGCGCATCCCTCCCGAATAACCCTTGACCTGGCGATCACCCGCTTCATCAAGGTCGAACTGGTCGAGCAGTTCCCTCGCCCGGACCCGGCTCGGCGCTTTGCCGAGGTGATAGAGCCGGCCCACCATGTCGAGGTTCTCAAAGCCGGTGAGGTTCTCGTCAACGGCTGCATACTGACCGGAGAGACCAATCATGCTGCGGACCTCGGCGGCATGAGTGGCGACATCGATCCCATTGACCATCGCCCTCCCAGCGTCGGGCTTCAACAGGGTCGTAAAGATCCGCACCGAGGTGGTCTTGCCGGCGCCGTTGGGACCCAACAGACCCATCACGGTTCCTTCCGGCACCTCGAGATCGAGACCCTCGAGGGCGACAACCGACCCGTAGTGTTTGGCGAGGCCTTCGGCCTCAATGGCTAATGACATCTGCTTCCTGATCGCAGGCGGAGACGTTGGCGGTTTCCCGACTCGGTGTCAACTTCACCGACGGAGCAAGGAGAGCGGATCTATGGATGTCGCTTGGACCTCTGGCGCCGCAGCGATCTGAACGTCACCAAACCCAACACAAGAACGCCAAGACCAATCTGCCACCATTTAAACCAGCCTGGGTCCGCTGCGACCGCGACCAGATAGATCGAGTCTTCAGGAGCGACCAGGACACCGGCGCGCCCCGGGTCAGACGAGTCGAATTTCACCTTGGGGTGGCCGGCCTCGGTGGTGTAATGCGGCCAGGGGAGATTCTCCATGAACACGACCTCGGCTCCGTCGACCTCGACCGTCACCGTCCACAGAGCCGAAGCCGGATAGCGCACCGTCGCCAGGAATACTCCTTCCTGACCGGGCCCGAGTTGGACCGTCGGCATGGATTCGGACGAGTCCGAGGTGAAGCTGAGCGACACCCCGGACCCGTCTGACGAAACCGCGTACGAGACCAGCAGCGGATCGGCGGCCTCCGCTACAAACGCCTCCACCACGAGTTCCGAACCGGATCCGGAACCCGATAGCAACATCACCACGAGACCTAAGGCAACAGATCCCACGAGGGCCTAGCGGACCGCGGTCAAGCCACCGTCAGTTCGAAACCCACCACGGCCACCCCGCCATCGGCGAAGGTACCCGGCACATCGATGGTCTCGTCGGGCGGGAAGAACTCGTACACACCGTTCCCATTGATGTCGATGTGGACCATCGGAAACACCATGTCGGTGCTCGTAAGTGGCTGGTCGAGAGTAACGACCACATCGGTCGAGGTTCCGGCCGGGAGCAGATCCGAATTACCGATCACCGGGCCTGGCGCCCCATCGGTGTTGCCATGGATCGCAATAAAGCCAGGCGACGGGAGGGTCACCGATGCCACCGTCAGGGTGGTGCCGTCTGAACTCTGATCCTCGGCGACGATGTCAGAAGGTGACGTGGCCGGTGCGGCGGTCGCAGCGGTCGTGGTTGTGTCCCCAGCTGCGGCGGTGGTGGTCGTGCTGTCGCCCCCACAGGCGGCCAGGAGCGTGAGCGCGGCCAAAATGGCCAGAAGTCGTTTCATTTCAGTCTCCTCTGTCTTTCGACGGTCCCCCGATCAGGACTCGTTGAGAACAGTACGAATGGTCCCGATCGATGGGTTCACGGGGACCCCGGCTTTGACTAACCCGTCACCGTCACCGAGCCTGACATGGTCGGGTGGATCTCGCAGAAGAACGGATACTCACCGACAGCGTCAAAGGTGTGGGTGTGGTCGTCGCCGGGGCTGATGTTGGAGGAGTTGAACGAGAAGTCCACGGCCGTCCAGGTGTGAGAGACCGTGTCGGCATTGCGAATCGTGAGCGTCTCCCCCACCGTTACCGAGACTGGTGCCCCAAAACTCAGCCCCTCGATGGTGATAGTGGCGGTGGGAGCCCGGTCCTCGCCAGCACAGCCGACAAGCAGGGCCCCAAGGACCACCGATATCAGACAAGTCTTTCGCATTTGGAGCCCTCCTGGTTATCGACAGAATCGTTTACGGGAGTAGAAAGGGCCTTGGTTCGCGGTGGGTCGGTTCAGGGTCATCACCGATTGTCATATGTAGGCCGTGCACGTAGGTTGGGTCGGTGATCGAAGCGGTGTTGTGTGCTTATCGCCGTTGAGTTGACCCGGCGGCTCCTCGACCGCCGCAAGGCCAGGGTCTGAGCTGCCTTGCGCACGGTCTCCATCGAGGAGCGCAGAGCTCGCCTAGCTGTCCGCCATCGACTTGCCCACGAGACCCGAACCGGGAGAGTGGATGAAATAGCCGGTGACCTGGTGGGTATCCACTCGTCCGATCCTGTCACTGTGTATTTGTCGGCGCGGGCCCGGAATCAGTCCCTTTCGGTTTCTGAGATCGAACACGCCCTTTATGAAGAGCGCACGGTGATCCGGGTGCTTGGGATGCGACGCACCCTCTTCGTTGTTCCCCTCGACCTGGCTCCCCTGGTGGTTTCGGGTTGTGCCGAACCCATGGCCCCGGCCGAAACCCGCCGACTCGAGAAGATGCTGGTGGAGGCGGAGATCACGGACGATCCGGGCCCCTGGCTTGCGGAGGTGATGGATCACACTCTCGCCGCCATCCGGGCCTATGGGGAGGCGGCGGCAACAGAACTCGCGAAGGCGGTTCCGGCTCTTACCCACAAGATGAGCTTCGGAGAGGGGCGTAAATGGGCGGGAACGGTTGGTGTCTCGACCCGCGTTCTCTTTCTTCTCGCCACCAATGCGCAGATCGTGCGGACCCGGCCCCGGGGCAGTTGGATATCGGGTCAATACCGCTGGTCCGCCACCGCCGATTGGCTGGGTAAGCCTCTGCCGCCGATCGATCTGGATCAGGCCCGGGCGGAGTTGGTCAGGCGATGGCTGAGGTCATACGGACCCGGGACGATTACCGACCTGAAGTGGTGGACAGGCTGGCCGCTTGCCGCGGTCCGTAAGGCCGTGGAACAAGCCGGTGCGATTCAGGTCGAGATTCCCGAAGGCAGCGGTTACCTCGCAAAGGGCGACGACCATCCGACCCCGCTGCCCGCGTCCTGGGCGGCTTTCCTGCCGGGACTTGATTCCACGATCATGGGTTGGAGAGAACGCAATTGGTACCTCGGTGAGCACGGTCACCGTTTGTTTGATACGAATGGAAATGCCGGGCCATCGGTGTGGTGGGAGGGACGGGTGGTGGGTGGGTGGGGTCAACTGGCCACTGGCGAGATTGCCTATCGGCTGCTTGAGGATGTAGGGGTCGATGCTCTCGCCGAGATCCAAAACGAGGCAGCCGCCCTGCAGGAATGGATCGGAGCGACCACCGTCACTCCCCGCTTTCGCACCCCAATAGAGAAAGAAATCCGCGCCTGATCTGTCCCCGGTAGATTCGCCTGGATGCAATCAAAGCCCGATTGGAATGCGGCTGCCGTCGCCCTTGTGCTCATCGTCGCTTGTCGGGGTGGTACCGCCACCACGACTGCCACCACCGCACCCTCCAACAGCACCTCCCAACCATCGGCAACCACTGCGACCACTACAACCTCATTGCCTGAGGGCTCCTTTGTCCTGCCAGTGGCGGTCGGGGAGATGCCTGCCACCTGGTCGGAGGTCTTTCTGATCCCATACGGTGACACCCCCGACACACTGGGCACTTCCCTGGCCGGCGATGGTGAGGGTTTCCAGCTCGGTCCCGATTACGGAGCGCAGGCTCCGGACGGGACGTGGTGGTTCCTCGACGCCGCTAAGCAACGGATGGCTCACTTCGGCGACGATGGTGAATTCATCGACGCCGTCGAGGTGCCCACAGAACTCCTAACCGACGGGTTGTACTTCCAGTTCCAGCTTCCCCGGGTCCTCGACGACGGCTCCCTCATAGCGAATCGGCTCGGCGTTGCCGACACCACGATCCTCCGGCTCTACGAAGGAGACTTCGAGACCACACTTCTCGATCGACAATTCATCCCGCGTTCCGATGACGGTGTTCTGCTCTACGGGTTCGACCTCGAGGACACCTCGACGCCTCTCATGTTCGACCTTGCCACGGGCACAGCCGCACAAACCGAATGGTTTCAGGCAAGGAACGGCAACCGGTATCGCATCACGGCGGCGCCCGGCGAGCTGACGGTTTCCTTGCCGGACGCGACTCCGCCGATCGAACACACTCTCACCTTCGAAGCGGCCGAGGTCGGCGGCAGCGCCTTTCTGGCCCTGGAGGTCGCGTCTGGTGAAGATGGAACCCTCCATCTGTTCATCCTCGGCTTTCCCGAACGGGATGAGTCGCTCCAGCTTGCTGGCTACCTGACAATCGGGAGCAACGGAGCTCTCGGACCCTTGGAGCCGATGCGCGACCCGTTCACGCCCGCCGATCCCGGAAGCCCGGCCCATTTGGGTGTCCGGCCGGGGACGAGCGCCCCCTGGATCATGTTCATCGACGAGGACGGTGTGCGGGTTTTTCGTCGGTCCTGACGGCACGAGGGCGTCAAGGACCCCCTCCGGACGGCCGAAATCATCAGGGAATGGACACAGTGGCCGCCACCCGGGAAAGAGTCCTCGCTGCCGGGTCAGATCAGGACCGGCTCGAGGGTCTCATCCAACTGGCCTCGGCCCTGTACGAGTACGACGCCACCGAGGCGGTGAAAATCGCCGATGAGGCAATCTTGTTGGCAGAGTCTCGTTCTGACCGTCTATCGATGGCGTGGGCCCGCCATCACCGAGCCTGGGCATTGAGTTCGTTGGGGAGGCTGGACGAGGCCCTGACCGAGCAGATGGAGGTTCTCGCCGAGTTCGAAAAACACGTCGAGGTCAGGGGGATCGGACATACGCTCATGGCAATCGGCGACCTTCATGGAGACGCCGGCGACACGTCGACCGCCCTCGACTACCTCGAGCGGGCTTCCGTCAGTCTGGAGGCTGCCGGCGATGAAATCGGACGAGGTGTGGTCCTCAACCTGACCGCCATCGCCCTGAGCTACGAGCAACGACACAAAGAGGCCGCGGCCCTCTTCGAGCAGGCGGAGCAGGTCTTCCAGAGTTTGAACGACCCGGTTCGAGTTCCCATGACCAAGATCAACCGGGGCTTTGAGTTGCTGGCCATGGCCGAGTCTGCCGCCGACGGGAGCGATCTCGTGGCCGAAACCGAGAAACTGGCGGCCGAGGTGATTGAGCGGGGCCTGGCGCTTGGTGACGATGGCCGCAACACCGTGGCTTACGGTCGTTCGCTGCTGGCCCGGGTCTATGCGGCCTCCAACCGCAGGCCGCAGGCTTTGATCGAAGCCGAAGCGGCCCAGGAGGTGGCCTTTGCCGGGGGGTTCGACTGGCTCGGCATCGAAGTCGGATTGGATCGCTCTGGTTGGCTGACTCTTGATGGCCGTCTGGACGAGGCCCACCACCTCTTGGAGAAGATGGCGGCAGTGACCTGGGAGGGCGACAACCGCCGGGCGACCGCCAGGGCAGCCGAACTAAGGGCCGACATCCTCGAGAAACGCGGCGACCACGCGGATGCCCTGGCAGCCTATCGGGAGTTCCATCGCCTCCAAGGCGCACTCCACACCGATGCTGCCGACCGCCGCGCCCGGCTGACAGCTGCCCGGCTCCAACTGGAGGGGGCTCGCCGCGAAACCCAACTCGCCCAGCTTCGGGTTGCAGAATTGGAAGCTCTTGACAACGACAAGCGGGACTTCCTGGCCAGCGTCAGTCACGAGTTGCGCACCCCGTTGGCCGCGGTTCTGGGTTTCGCCACCGAGCTAGCGGAGTCCTGGGACCGATTCGATGCAGACGAGGCCCGTGCAATCGTTGGTCTCATCGCAAGGCAATCCGCCGACATCGCCAGCATCGTCGACGACCTCTTGACGATCACCCGGGTCGAAGCCGGCACGATGTTCGTGTACCCAATAACGATCGATGCCATCGGGAGCCTGGAAGGAATGGTCGACTCGTTGGGAAGGGAAGCAGGACGTGAGGTACCGCTCAACGGCGACGCAACGATGTGGGCGGACCCCACCCGGCTCCGCCAGATCGTTCGCAATCTCGTCACCAATGCGTTCCGGTACGGGGGACCCCGGATCCACCTCGAGGTGATCCCTCAGTCCGAGATGGTGGCGATCGAGGTTCGCGACTCGGGAGGTCCGATCCCGCCGCCCCGGGTCAGCACCATGTTCGAACCCTTTGATCATGCCGACGATGGCGGGCGCACCCCCAACTCGGTTGGTTTGGGACTCGCCGTGGCCCGCAGCCTGGCCAGGATGATGGGGGGAGATCTGGTTTACGCCTATGAGGACTCGGAATCGGTCTTTCGCCTCACCCTGCAACGGCCTCCGGAACAGGAGGGCGAACCCGGGGTTGTGGCGTCCACCAACGGACGGCACAACCCCGGGTTCGCGGATCCTCGCTAGGTTTCGATACAGCCCAGCAGGAACCTGTCGGTAGGGTATTGGAGCGTGGAACCACCGGTTTTTGTCACTGGGGGATCTGGCTTCGTCGGAGGAGCCGTCATCCGATCGCTTACTCGTGACTACCCGGTAAAAGCGATGGCCCGGTCGGCGGCTGCCGCTGAAAAGGTGACGATGCTGGGAGCTGAGCCGGTTCTCTGTTCTCTCAACAGTGTCGGGCCCGACCATATCCGAGGTTGTGGAACGGTCGTGCA
Organism: uncultured Acidimicrobiaceae bacterium; assembly: GCA_964474055.1. Lineage (GTDB taxonomy): Bacteria > Actinomycetota > Acidimicrobiia > Spongiisociales > ZC4RG35 > JAICND01. The sequence continues at coordinate 35,470 of CAYYRT010000204.1, forward strand.
CTGTGCAGCCGAAACCGGTGAGTGGGCGCCACCAGGCCAGTTCCATGAGACCAACGTTTTGGGCACAGCCAGGTTGCTGGAGGCAGCCCGCAACGGCGGGGTGGCCAAGTTCGTTCACATCAGCACCGACTCGGTGCTGCTGGCGGGCCGGCCTTTGCGGGAGGTCAACGAGGCCGCCCCCCTGCCGGGCCGCACCCCACATCGCTACGCCGCGACCAAAGCCGCGGCCGAACGAGCGGTGCTCGCCGCCAATGACCCCCCATCTTTCGAGACCGCCGCCGTTCGGCCCTGCCTGGTTTGGGGACCGGGAGACACCACGATCGTGCCCGAAATCAAGACCATGGTCGAAAAGGGTCAATTCCTATGGCTGAGCGGTGGGCGTCAGACCATCAGCACCACCAACGTCCAAAACCTGACCCTCGGAGTCCGTTTGGTGATGACTCACAAGTGCCCCGGCGAGGTCTTCTACATCACCGACGAAGAACCGGTCGAGATGCGTTCGTTCCTTACCGGCTACGTCGGCGCCCATGGAATCGAGTTACCCGACCGGTCGGTACCGGCACCGCTAGCAGCCATGGCCGCCCGGCTAGTGGAGGGGATTTGGCGGGTGTTTCGCCCGAAACACAAGCCGCCTCTGACCCGGTTCGCAGTGGAGCTGCTTTCGTTGGACCACTACATCCGCACCGACAAGGCCCGGCGCCTGCTCGGCTATCAACCAGTAGTAACGATCGAAGCCGGGCTGGAGGCGATCAGGTCGGGGGCGGCTTAGGGCTCCATTGATTGGCCCTCTCGCCGCGGGCCGCCATGGTCGCGGTTTCGCTTATGCGCCGCGATCGAGTTTCCTCCCTTTTGGCCTGGACGATCCACTGCAAGATCGCCTTTCGGACCGATCTCGGAAAACCCTCCCAGTTTTGGAACGAGCCGGGATTGTCGGCGAAGGCTGTCATGAGGTCGTCGGGGACAAGGAGGTCCTCCACCGCGTCGAGCAATTGCCATGATCCGTCGGCCTTGGCCGCCTCGATGACCCTGCGGCCAGCGGGGGTCATTCGGCCTTCCTGCTCCAGCTTTTCGATCCGTAACTTGTTGGGGCGCGCCCAGCCACTTCCCGAACGACGGGGCGAGAACCACAACATCGACCGTTCGTGGTCGAGCGTGTTGCCTTTGCTGTCAATCCAGCCAAAGCGGAGAGCCTCGACCACGGCTTCCTCGTAGCCGATCGACGGGCGGCCGGTGGCCTTCTTCCACGAGACCAGCCACACGCCCGCGTTCCGCTCATGATTGCGCTCGAGCCAGTCGCTCCATTGGTCGACCGACTCGATTGTCACACGGTCGCCTTTCCGCCCCGTCTCTCCCGGATCCGAAGTCATCACTCAGATCCGTCTGGCATCTCGAATCGATAACCCATTCCAGGTTCAGTGATGAAATAGCGAGGCGTACTTGGTTGTGGCTCCAGTTTGCGGCGGACCTGGGCCATGAACACCCTCAGATAGTTGGTCTCCTCCCCGTACTGCGGACCCCAAACTTCCCTAAGCAGATAGGCCTGGGTGACCAGCTTGCCCCGGTGCCTCACCAGGACCTCCACGATTCCCCACTCGGTAGGAGTCATCCGGATCTCCTCACCGTTCTTGAGGACCCGCTTGGCTCCCAGATCGATCGTGAAGTCGGCTGTTTCCACAAAGGGTTCGACTTCCTCGTGATCCGATGAACGTCGCAGCGCCGCCCGCAGCCGTGCCAGTAACTCGCCCATGCCGAAGGGCTTGGTCACGTAGTCATCGGCGCCGGCATCGAGGGCGGCGATCTTGTCGCGTTCGGCGTCACGTACCGAGAGCACAATGATCGGGACGGTGGTCCACCCGCGCAGACCGCGGATCACATCCACTCCATCGATTCCGGGTAGCCCGAGATCCAGAATCACAGCATCGGGCCGGTGCTCGGCGGCCTTGCGGAGCGCTTCCTCTCCGCTAGCCGCCGTGTCGATCTCGTAGTCGAGCGCCTTGAGATTCACGACCAACGCCCGCAGGATTTGGGGTTCGTCATCAACCACCAGAACGCGGGGTGATGTCACAGCCGTGCCCCGGCGTCGTGCTTTGCCCGGGCAGCGATTTTGAACCCGATGACGACAGTGGTGCCTCCCCCGGGCGTGTCGTCGAGCACAAGTTCGTTCCCCATTGCCTCCAAGAACCCCTTGGCAACGGCAAGACCCAGACCAACGCCCTCGCGGCGGGGCGAGTCACCCAGTCGTTGGAAAGGCAGAAACACGGCTTCGCGCGCCTGGGGCGGAATGCCGGGCCCGCGGTCGCTGATGATGAGATCGACTCTTCCGGCCACTTCGCCCGCACTCACCCGAACCGGTTGGTCGGGCGGCGACCATTCGAGAGCGTTCTCCACCAGGTTGGCCACCACTCTCTCCAACAAGGCTGGATCCGATTGGACCTCAGGGACCGAGTCGGGGATATCGATGGTGACCCTTTCCCGTCCGGGTCCAAGACCCGAAACGGCGACCGCGACAACTTCGTCGAGACCGACCGGTCTGAAGAAAACGTGGACAGCCCCGACTTGCACTCTGCTGGCATCGAGGAGCCTTCCAACGATTCGATTGAGCCTCTCGGTTTCTTCGAGAATGGCCTCGAGAAACAACCTGGTCTGTTCGGCCGACCAATCGACTCCGGTTTCGAGGAGGCTGGTGACCGACGCTTTGATGGTGGCCAGGGGGGTGCGGAGGTCATGGGAGACTGCCCCCAGCAGGGCCGTGCGGAGACGATCGGTTTCGGCCATGGCGCCGGCCGACTCCGCCTCCTGTTCGAGTTGCTCGCGCTCCATCGCCTGCACGATCTGGGCGGCAAAAGCCCTGAGGACCCGGCGATCGTCTGCCGTCAACCTGCCATCGAGAAGGACCAGGACGCTCTCGTTGGTCAGTTCGATCGATTCGCTGCCGTCCTCGGGCCTCGTGAGCTCTACGGACCCCGACCAGGACACCGTCTCCCAGCCATCAGAGGTCCATCGCAGAACACTTACCGCAGCCAGGCCGAAGGTATCACGGATCCTCTTGACAAATCCCTGCTCGTCGAGACCGAAGGCTGGATGACCAGGTGAGGCGGTGGCGGCCAGCGCCTCAGCTTGAGCCCGAGCCTTCAGCGCCTCGGCGCTGCGTCGAGTGGAAAGACCCACCAGCAGGCCTACCGCCATCGCCACCACGAGGAAGGCGAAGAGAGAGAACAAGTCCTGGGGGCTTCCAATGGTCCAGCTGCCTACCGGAATCGTGAAGAACCAGTTCGCCAGCAGAAAGCCTGCCACCGCAGCCACAGCGGCTGGCAACGCACCCCCGATGCCTCCGACGACGACCGCCGCCAGCAAATACACCAATAGAACGTTGTGCAGATCCAATCGATCACGAAAAGCGGTGAGGAACCAGGTCAGCAAAGGGAGGCCTGCCAAAGCCAGACCCCAGGAGACGAGTCTTCGGCCAAGTCGCAGCGGTGACTGCTGTCGCGATGACAAGCGACGCCGCCGTCTTCGGGCACCCTCGTATGAGATGACATGGATGTCGATCGGCCCGGCGTTTCGTATCACACGGAGCATTGGCGAACCACGCAGCCACTCCTCGAGGCGGGAGCGGCGCGACGCCCCCAGGACCAACTGGGTCGCGTTCTCTTCCCTGGCGAAGGAGAGGAGAGCTTTGCCCACGTCGTCTCCAACGACTTCGTGATACCTGCCGCCGAGTTGCCGGAGAAGCTCCCGGTGTTGTGGCAGTGCCTCGCTGTCCACATCGGCCAGGCCATCTGTTGGTCGGACGTAGACCCCTACCAATTCGGCGCGGGATCGCATTGCCAGCCGGGCGGCCCGCCGGATGATGTCGTCCCCACCGGAGGCTCCGGCCAACGCCACGACGACCCTTTCCTTGGTTTCCCAGGGTTCATCGATCCCATGCAGTTCGCGGTACTGC
>CAYYRT010000205.1:0-7417 GCA_964474055.1 uncultured Acidimicrobiaceae bacterium
GATCGAGCACGTGGGTCGTGGCGCGGCCATCGCGTCCTGGCGGATGTGCAGGCGTTGCCTGTTCGCGACGGGACCGTCGATCTGGCTTGGGGAGTGCAGGTGCTCCAGTACGTTCCCGACAAGCTCGCGTGCCTGGCCGACGTCCATCGCGTGCTCGCGCCCGGCGGTCTCGCGGTATTCGCAATGACGGAGCACTTCGCCGACGCCTCGGCGTTCGTTCCGCCGCTCACGGAGCTCAGTCGTTCCTGGTCGCCAACCGGAGCGATTCACGCCGTGGCCGAACGGCGGCTCGCGGGCCGCCGTGTGCTCACATTCGCGATCTCAAAGCGATCCGGTACATTGACCGGCCTTCAGCCTCTCGTCGAGGCTCGCCGCCACCTCGTCGGCGTCGCCGACGCTTTCCCCTACGTTCAGAGCGTCTACTCGCGGTAGGGGAGGGCCGGACGCTGCTCCCCGTCTGGGCGAGCTCGGCGGTCAGAGCATGGCTGAGCCGCCACATCCGTGTTGCTGTCGGCGCCCGTGGCCCGCTCTCCCTGCGGGTCACGTGCGGCGCGTTCAGGTCCTCGGCATCTTCGACAGCAGCCCGCGCTCTTCGGTGAACCTGGCAATCGACAGCCGCTATCGGGGGATCGATGTCGAGGTCGGCGCGACCGTTGGATGACGGGCGGAAGGGAGGCTGCCGCATGTTGACCGCAACTGTGCACGTTGCCAAGACGGTTCCAACGACCCGGAAGCGCCCCCAGTTCGCGAGACGTCGCAGAGGACGACGCGAGGCATGCAGTGGTCTCTCGGAGTATCGGAGGGGCGACGGGCGGGTTCAAGGGTCTGCGCGCCGCCCGTGAGAGCGGCGCGCAGGGTGCATCAGGTCAGTCGCCACCGCGTCCGCGAGCTGCCGCCGCGTAGTGGACGGCAGCACGATGGGACTGCGCACTGGACATCGCCGCGATGCTCGGCTCGATGCTCGGCGGCAGCTGGGTCGCCGGAATGGTGATGCACTTCGTAAATGGCTCGGTCGTCTTTCCGGCGGTCTACGTCTATGCCCTGTATGCTCACCTTCCCGGCGCGCCGGCGGTCCGAGGGACGGCATGGGGTGTAGTGCTGTGGTTCGTCGCTCAGACGGTGGTCATGCCCAATGATGGGCGCCGGTCTGTTCAGCAGCGCGATGGGCGGCGCGACGGCCGCGATGGGATCACTGATTGGCCACGTTCTCTATGGAAGTCTCCTCGGGATCATCGGCAGCGCCGCCCCGTCGCGCGTCGCGCACGCATGATTTCCGCGGCAGGTCGTCGATGCTGCTGCCTCGAGGCGCAGAGTGTCTCGGCCCGCCCACCATCGCGAGGCGAACAAGTCACCGCGCCGAAGCCCGTGGGTAGCGCAAGCCCCACCAGCATCCGCGGCAGCAACCGGGGCAATTGAGCGGCCAACGCCGTCGCCCGGTCAACCGCGAGTACCTCTTTGGGGCAGACCGTTTCAGCCTGGCATCTCGACGCCACGGCGCCGGATTCGCGTGAAGGTGCGCCCTCCTATCGAGGGCGCAAGCCGTTGGAGTAGGCAAGCCCTCGGCGGTGCCAGACGATCTGCAGGGAGCACCGCTCCGTCTGATGCGGCTCTATCGGCAGATAACCGTGCCAGGAGTGGTCGCTGCGGACAATGAAGGCAGAAGCGCCGAGGCGAGGCTGGATCGTGGCGGCGGGGTCTTCCAGATTCGCGCTCCGCAGGATGCGCAGCGCGCCGCCAGCTCCTTCGCTCCAGACGGATGAGCCGAAGTAGATCAGGTGCGTGAGCACCTTGTCCGGCTTGTCCGTGTGAGGCGAGAGGTAGCCGCCCGGCAACTGCCGCCAGACGGTGAGCTCGAGATCGAGCCCTGTCAGGTCGAGTCCGGAACTCGCCTCGATCGCCGCCTGGTAAGCGGCGCCCTTCAGCTCTTCGACCAGCGCTTGCCAGATCGGCGAGTCGACCGGGTCCAGAGCGCGGCCGCAGAGCAGATAGGTCTTGTCTCCTTGTGGCTGCGCAATCACTCGGAACCCTTCAACCGGAAAATCTCGCCGGAGCCTCTCTGCACACTCGATCGAGGAGAAGGTTTCCGTGAGATGGCCCCATCTGAACGGGTCGCTCTTGAACTCGGCGTTCCGCAGGCGGTCCAGAGCCAGCAAGGTCATGGCGCCTCGAACGTCGCGCGCAGCTTGTCTCGCAGCCTGGCAGGCGTCTCGCCGGACAGCCCCGATTCTGCCAGGACGCTGCCGAGGCCGCCATAGCGGTGCTCGATCCCTTCGAACCAGTGTTGAAGCGTAGCAGGCGCGCAGGCGAAGCGCATGCGGAACGCCTGGATGGTTTCGCCCTTCTTCAGACGCTTCTCGGCGAAGTGCTCGAGGTGGGGCCGGAGCCGCTCTCCGCTTTCTGCATAGTCGCGTTCGATGACGGCCCGCGGAACGCCGCAGATCTCCATCAGGCAGGCCGCGAGCACCCCGGTGCGGTCCTTACCGGCGTGACAGCCGAAAACCAGAGGGGCCGGCAGGGTGCGCTCGATCCACTCCAACGCCTCGGAGACCGTACCGGCGCAGGTGAGCATCTCGAGATAGTAGGCAGCGTAGGCGGCAGGGCCTGGCCCGCTGCCTTGAATGGCCGCCGAGCTGTAGCCCGTCAACGGCAGACGGACCCACCGGATGCCGGCTCGAAGGAACCCGGCCGGCGGGCCGTAGCGTTCGACTTCGTCGTCCCCGCGGAGATCCAGGTACGCGCCGATGCCGAAGCGCTCCCGGAGCTCGCACGCTCGGCGCTCGCCGACACCGGTCACGTCGCCGGTTCGAAAGAGCGTGCCGGCACCGATCGGTAGCGGCCGGAAGTTAAGGGGGGCCGGGACGTCGCTGCTGCTCAAGGTCACCATGCGTACTGTTGCTGCCCGAGTAGATTGTGGTAGGCCGGCGAGCCCAGCGGGTCACGAACCTCTTCGCGCAGGATCGATCCTGCAAGCTCCCGAACGGCGTCGCGCGCGCCATACCGAGGGACGAAGCCAAGATCCTTGCGGATGGCCGCCGACGAGACTGCGTAGCTCCGGTTGTCGGCTATCGCCCCGGTTTCGATGCACACGTCGGTCCCGACGATCCCGCGTACGATCTCCGCCAACTGGCGCTCGGTCCGGTTGCCGTACGCGACGTTGTAGACGCGCGTTCCAGCCTCAAACGGCATCGTGAGCAGTCTGGCGTAGGCTCGCGCGAGGTCACGAATATGGACACAGGGGCGCACCCGGGATGCGGTCGAGATCCGGATCGTTCGCTCGATCGTGGCCTGGGCGATCATTCCGTTCACCAAGAGATCGAACCGCTGGCGCGGAGAACGACCGCACACCGTGGCGGCTCTGATCGCGACCTTCATCATTCCGCCGCTCGGGGCGAGCTGCAAGTGGCGCTCGCACTTCCATTTGAGGCGAGCGTAGTCGGTGAGCGGCGCGGGCGGAGTGCCTTCGTCGACCTCTGCTCCCTCGGCCGCACCGTAGAGACTGCAGGAGGAGGCAAAGATGAACCGAGACACACTGGCGCGATGACTGAGCTCGAGAAGTTCAGGAAACACCTGCCAGTTGATAGCTCGTCCCACGTCAGGGGCCAGCGCGTACTCGGGATCGTTGGAAAGGCCGGCGAGATGCACGACGGCGTGCTGCCCCCGCAGGAGGGACGCCAGCAGCGCCGAGTCGCGGAGGTCTCCCCGAACGACGCGGAGTTCGTGATGCCCGGGCAGATGGTTACCGAAGATCATGAGATCGAGTACGGTCACTCGAAACCCCAGACCGAGCAGGTGAGGCACGAGAATGCTGCCGATGTAGCCCGCTCCGCCAGTGACCAACACATGACGTGCTGGCGGCCGATTGGACCGGCTCAAGGTCGCCTCGCGGCGAGACACAGGAAGGCGGGGGCTCGTTCGAGGCGTTCGAAGATCTGGGGATGGTCTTTCCGCATCGACGCGAGCGGTCTCGGCTCCCAAAGCGACTCGACATCGAAACCGGCGTGGCGGATGGACCCATAGATCTCGCTCAGAGAACGCCGGTACGATGAGACCTCGACGCCAAAGCTCGGCCATTCTTCCTTGATGAGTTCGCGCTCAAAGTAGTTCCCTGTGGGGGAGAGCTCGAAGTCGGTCATCGGGTGCGAGATGGAAAGAAAGAGACGTCCCCGTCGGTCGAGCACTCGCCGGAACTCGCCGAGGGGAACCGCCCAGCTCTGGAGGTAGTGAAGCGCGAGGGCGCAGATGACCAGGTCGAACGAGGCCGACTCGAGACCGGTTAGCGGTCGCTCCAGGTCGGCGCAAAAAACCCGCGCGCGGTCCCCGCAGCGCTGCCGCGCTACCGCGACCAGCTCCGGTTCAACGTCAAACGCTGTCACTGAAGCGGCGCCCAGCTCTGACATCCGGCGCGCGTAGAACCCGTTGCCACAGGCGGCGTCAAGCACGCGGAGACCGGTGGGATCGCCGATGGCCGCCTGCATCGACGGACGCTCGTACTCGGCGTTGTGCGGAGCGGCATCAACAGCCTGCGCAAAATCCGACAGGAAGGAGTGAGCGTCGGAACGCGGTGGTGTCGAGCCAGTCCGCCGAAAACCCATACGGCTCCCGTCGACCGGGTGGAAGAAGCGGCCGTGGAATCGGTTGCCGAAGCATGATACATATAGGCCGTCAGAGAAGCGAGAGTGACCTGCTTGGGTTTCAGTGGCTTAACCTCATTCCGAACGGGGGCCGTATGGCGATCGCACAACCGAACGAAGACAAGCAGCGCGAATGGGCTGCCCAGGCTCAGGAAAAGTCGCTGGCGAAGCTCGACCAGCTGGCCTCGGAGCTCAAAGGCCTGCGGGAAGCGGTCGCAAAGGGCGAAAAGCTCAGTCTTGGCCGGACGAACTTGCTGGCAAAAGCACTCGAGGCGGCCGGCACCGCCGACGGGGCCTGGTAGCGGGGGAAGCCCAGCCTTCGGGGCCACGGCGGATCCTGATTCTCGGCAGTCCAGGCTCGGGAAAGTCGGTGCTTGCCAGCGAGCTCGCCCGACTGACGAACCTACCGCTCTACCGACTCGACGATCTCTACTGGCAGCCCGGCTGGCAGCGGCCAGATCCTGCGGACTTCGCCGAACGCTTGGGCGCGGTCGTCGCCCAGGAACGCTGGATCCTGGAGGGCAACCACGCCTCGACTCTGGAGTATCGGTTGGCGCGAGCCGATGGGGTGGTCCTGCTGGACCTTCCGCCGTGGCGCTGTCTCTTCTCGGTGGCGTATCGCGGGTTGCAGCGGAACTCGGGCGATCTCTCCACGCTGCCGGAACGTGTGCGGAAGCAGGCTGCCCCTTCCGGACATCGCCCCGCAATCGACTGGCGCTTCGTGCGCAAGGTGGCTGGCTTTCGTGCCATCGTGCTGGCCCCGATGGTGCGTACGATCGCCCAAAAGCGGCCGGAGATTCGGATGCTCCGCTTGTCGGAGCGGACCAGCGCGCGAACGGTGATCGACCGTCTCGGAATCCGTGAGGGATAGGGTGCCCTTCCGATGCGAGTCCTCTCGGTTATCCCGCCCTACGTTCCCAGCTATTTCAATGCCGGCCACCACCTGCCTGTATTTCAGGTTGGCGCGTACCTCCGGCGAGTCGACGGGGTGTCCGCGGTCGTCTGCCGCGACTTCGCCTGCCTTGGCGCAACGTGGAAAGACGTCTGCCGGCTGTTGACCGAGCCGTTCGATCTGATCGCGGTCCTGAACGACTACGACGGGATCTACGGGTTTCGGCGGTTCGTCGCGTATGCGCGAGAGCTCGCTCCGACGGCAAAGTTGCTCACCTTCGGGCGCGGTAGCAAGCAGGTACCCGGATTCTTCGAGCGATATGGGTTCGACGCCATTGCGGTGTCTGGGGACCATGAAAGCTCGGTGGCGCACTACGCGCGCTGGCTGACGGGCAGTCCCCCACCGGCCCTCCTTCGCCGTGCGGACGCACCTCGGCTCCCTGGTGTGCGCGTGGCCACGGCGGAGGGCTTCGGATCGGCGCCTCCTGGGGAGGAGCTCCCTGCTGACGAGTGGGTGCTGCCAGATGTCGACGACATTCCGTACTCCCAGTACGACGCGCTGTACCGTCACGATCTCGACAAATTCTGCGGAATTCCCCAGCGGCGCGAACTGGTGGTGCCGGTCGCGCGGGGGTGTCCGATCCAGTGCCAATTCTGCGATGTCCCGTCCATGCAGGGGCTGGCGGAGAGGCGGCTGTCGGTGGACCGCACGGTCGCCTACATTCGCCAGGCGCGGTCGCGCCGGCCGTTCGAGTATGTCAGCTTCTACGCGCCCACGTTTACACTGAACCGGGGCTGGGTTCTCGAGCTTTGCCGCGCGTTCAGGGCGGAGCCTGCGCCGTTGCCATGGAAATGCGTCACGACGGTCCGGCATCTCGACGCGGAGCTCGTACGGGCCATGGCCGCGTCCGGCTGCGTGCGGATCAGCGTTGGAGTCGAAACCTTGACGGAGTCCGCGGCGAGGTTTCTCCCGCCCGCAAAGCGACACGCGACCGCCCAAGTCGAGGCCCTCAGCGAGTGGTGCCGCATCTCTGGCATCGAGCTCAATTGCTTCGTGATCCTCGGCCTGCCGGGAGACGAACCGGAGCAAGAGACTCGCACCATCCGCGTCCTTCGCGGTCTGGGCGCCCGTGTCAGGCCCACCTTGTACACGGATTACGGTCGGATGAGCGATCGGATGAGCGAGGTCGAGTACTCGAGCTTCAACCGGCAGGTGTTCGCTCCACGACACGTGCCGGCGGGCCGAGCGGGGGCCTATTATCGCCTGCTGCACGCGGACGGCGAGGATCGGCCGACCCGCGTGATGGAGCGAATCCCGACTCTGGCCGATCGCGTTGACGCCGAGACGCTCGCGGCCCAGAACCGATTCGAGGATGTGCTCGCGCCCGCGACCCTCCGAGCGGCTCCGAGGCGCACGAAGCGAAGCTACGAAGGCTTGCTCAATCTGTCGAGCAACGAAGTGATCCATCCTGGGCTCGAGGAGGACATTCGGAACTTCCTGTCCGAGTGGCGTCCCGAAAGAGCGAGCCAGTATCCGTACTACCCGCAGGCCCTTGAGGCTGTCGCTCGATACGAGGATCTCCCGACCGAGCAGGTCTTGCTCACGCCAGGGTCCGATGACGCCATTCGCCTGCTCATGATCGGCCTCGGCCTGTCCGGACGTTCACTTCTCGTCGCAAGCCCGAACTATCGCGGTTACGAGGTCTACGCGTCCGCTGCCGGCGTGCAGACGACGCAGGTACCCTGTGCCGAGACGCATGCGGAAGCATGGCTGTCGCAGCTCTGTCTCGCGGTCGATCGAGCGCGAGGCGGAGTCCTCGCGATCAGCAATCCCGACGGGCTTCATGGACGGTTGCGTCCGGTGGAGGCGGTACGGGAGCTTGCCCGGCGCTGCG
>CAYYRT010000206.1:0-10250 GCA_964474055.1 uncultured Acidimicrobiaceae bacterium
GGCACGAGCGGCTCCGTCACCGGGCCCTCGGTCATGAATCCGGTCACGAGCCCCTCTTTGCGAAGCCCGAGCCAGTGCTCGGCCTCCACAGCGAAGAGATCTTCGTAAGCCTGCCGGATCGTCTCGGGGGACTTGTCCTCCCAGGGAGTGCCGCACCACTTCTTCTCGTCGGCCATGTCGGCGATCAGCTTGTCGAGGAACTCGGGGAAGAAGTAGAACATCGCCCCCACCGCCTTCGTCTCCTCCAGATAGCGGCCGGTCTCGTCGTAGGTCCGGTCCTTGAGGTCCGCGGTGACGGAGGCGACGACGTGGCTGGGAACGGTGGTCTCGCCGATTCGATCGAGGGCGTCACTGCACAACTTCAGATCCTGCATCGCCTGGGAACCGGCCGTGATCGCCTCCTTCCACTGGGCGTACTTCTCCGCCAGCTTCTGGGCGACCGTACCCAAGAAGCTCGCGCCGGGGATCTTGTCCACGGTCAGCACCTCGAAGACGTGCGGCTGTCCACTGCCGTGGTGGGGGGTGTCGATCGTCACGAGGCGGTTGATGTCGCCCTGGCCAAAATTATCGGGACGCCGGTAGTGCGGGTTGTAGGCCGCCGACGCGTTCACGCGCGCCAGGATCCCTCGTGGAGGCGGCGGCGCCGGTCGCTGCGAGTCCGACGCGTTCACGCGCGCCAGGATCCCTCCCATGCTGTGGCCGATGACGTCGGCCCGCGTCGCGGCGATCTGAAGCTCGTCGCGGTAGTAGGCGAGCGCGCGGCGGATTCCTCCCTCGCGCGCTGTCTCCTCGGTGCTCCGCTTGCGGGGGACCAGCCACGAGGTGTTCCCACCGGTCCAGACCACGTGGCGGTTGTCGTGGAATGAGCTGGGCTGGCTGCCGCGTCCGTTGCTGGGTTCGTAATCGACGAGGAAGGGGACGAAGCCGAGGCTCTCCAGATAGTAGGGAAGCGTCCGGCCGATCGTCGCGGGGGTGAGCCAGGCGTCGACGGCGTTGTCGAACAGCCCGTGCACGAGCACGACCGGAGGCCGCACGACCTCGAGGTTGAAGACTCTGTGCAGCCGCCGCGACCCACTTTCGGGAGCGAAGGAGACTGCCAGCCGCACCGTCCGCGCCTCGGCCGGCCCGACGCGCTTTCGAGGCGGCTGCATGCCGGAGCCCCGGCCGAACTGCTCGGGGGCGGTGTAGAGCGCGAGGGCGACATGCGCATCGCCCAGGTCGCACGTGCGCCCGTCCCGGAACACACGCAGGTGGCCGCCTTCGGGGGCCGCCGGCGTCGCCCCGATGCGGATGGTGCCGGGCACGCTGGTGCGCACGACCAGCAGCACCTGGCTCGCACCGTCGGCGGCGACACCGATGCGCCTGGCCTCGAGCTTTCGGAGCTGATCGTAGTCGAGCCGGGCGATCGACGTCGGCCCGGCGAGCGATGGATAGATCGCGTCGCCGGCCGCCCAGGCCTTCTCGTTGCCGGGGAAGAACAGGGGATTGGCGTCCCTGATCGCCACGTCCAAGGCCAGGGAGGTCACCCGGACTGCCGGCAGCCGCTTTCCATCGCCGGCGGGCGCAGCCTCTTCGCCGGCAGACCGTGCCTTGCGCGCGACTTCACGGCACGTCGGCTCGGGCGTCGGCCTGGACACGCCCAGGCCGTCCGTGTGGCGCCGCTCGGTGGGCCCGGCCTCCGAGGGCGTGCTGGCAGGCTCATCGGAGTGCTCGCGCGCTTGCTCGACCTGGCCTGGGGCGTCCGGCTTTTCGGGCCCGGTCGGGGGTTGCGCCTGCTCTTCCGTCGGGGCCACGCCTTCCCTGTCGAGGATCGGCCCCACGCCCGGCGCATCGGACTGGGCGAGCGACATCGACACACCGGCGAGCAGAAGGAGAGAAATGAGGAGAAGCGTACGGGAGCCCTTCACGTTATGGTCACCCCGTGGGGCGCCCGGGCGTATACGAAGCGCGCGGGCGCGCCTGGAAGCCTACCTCGACTCGTCGCGGCTGTCTACCGTGCCTACGGCTCTGTGTGCCTACGGCTCTGGCGTGAAGACCATCCCACGCCGTCGCGCCTCGTCGTGGTCGAAGGGCAGCTGGGTATGCTGGCTGAAGCGGGCGCCGCGGAGGTCCGCGCCCTCGAGGTCGGCGTTCCGGAAGTCCGCCCATTTCAGACTGGCCCCTGACAGCCGGGCCTTGCGGAACCGCGAGCCGCGGTAGTCCATCTGGCCACTCGTGCCCGAGAGGTTCGCGCCCGTCAGGTCCGAGTCGGTGATCGAGCCCAGGTACCAGGACACGTCCGCGAAGTTGGCCCCCCGGAGGTTGGCCCCGGTGAGGTGGAGGTAGGTCAGGTTGAGTCTCCGGCCGCTGAAGTCGGCGCATTCCGCCTCGGGGGCCCCCACGAGTTCCCGCGAGCCGTGGTTGTAGCCCTCACGCCCCTGGGCATCGAGGCACCGCGCGGACTGCTCATCGTAGCGGAAGCGGAGCGAGGCCGCCTGGGTGGTCGTTTGCCCGCGTGCGATTCCGGCCACAAGCGCGCCCGCGAGGGCGAAGGCCCCCCCGAGCGCCAGGACGATTCGGAGCGAGCGCCCGGGCTTCAAATACTCCACGCGGCGCTATCGTACTACGGCGGCGGCGCCGCCTTCCAGGTAGGCCAGCATCTTCGTGGGCATGGGTCTGACCGTGGACGGCGAATGGTATCCTGCGCAGGTTCGCTCTCGTCAGCAACCACGGGGCAAGGAGGGGGCACGATGGTGCGCGTCATACGCCAGGAGCAGTCGGAAGACGAGCACCTCGATGGGCTCATCGCCCACCTCGCCCAGAAGCACGGCCCAAGGTCGACCGCACTGGCTGGTCGCGCAAGACATACGATCTCTTCCTCCATGACCGGGCGAGCAACCGCTCCCTGCTCGTCGCGCGCGTCGAGACCCTGGCGACCGTGAACGGTGAGGTGCGGGTCTTCGACGACCGGGCGCTCCCCTTTGCCCAGGAGCTCGCCGAGGAGCTCGAGCGCGCCTTCGGACTGACTGAAGGAGGCGACGATCCTCCGCCTGCCGCCGCCCGTCTAGCTCACCTCGTGGAGGCCGCGTTTAGTCGTCTACGCTCCCCTGCCCCAGTTCGTCGAGCCCGGCACCGGCCGGCCGCTCGTGCAGCCGCTCCAGCGCGGGCAATCCATGCCGCGTGATCCGCGCGGGTACAGACTGAGCCCATGAGCCCCGAGCATCGCGCCATCCTCGAGCGGATGCGGTCGTCGGCCGGCATCATGCGGCGAGCGGTCCAGACGGCGCCGCCCGACCAGCTCGCGCGTGCGCCGCGGAACGGGGAATGGTCGGCCCTGGAGACGCTGACCCACGTGCGCGAAGTCATCGTCCACGTCTACGGGCTGCGCATCCGGCGTTTGCTCTACGAAGATGCGCCGGTCTTCGTCGATTTCGACGAGGAGGGTCATCGGCGCGCCAGCCTAGCGCGTGGCGACACGGCGGACATCCTGTTGGAGACGATCGTGGCCGAGCAGGAGCAGCTCGCGCGGCTGCTGCAGACATTGCCGCACGCCGAGTGGTCGCGCGAGGGCCGCCATCCCACGCTCGGCGTGATGTCCATCGAATTCCTCGCACGGCGGGTCGGTGAGCACGCCGAGGAGCACGCAGCGCAGATCACCGAGGCGGTGGCGCAGGCCGGCCATGCCGGAGGCCGCCCGTGATCCGCAGGGTGCTGGCGCTCAACGTGGCAATCGGCGCTCTGCTCATGCCGGCGGCTGCAGATGCGCAGCGGGCAGCGCCGCCGCCCCCGGGGTCACCGTGGACTGTCGACGCAGAGCTCGAGCAACACGGCCGCGTGAGCCATCCGACCATCGCAGGTCACCAGTGCGGTCACCTCGTCACCGAAGACCTGCGCGGCGGCCAGATGGAGGGCGTCGAGACTCCGAAGGATCGCCGGATCCAGCGCGGCGGCGGCTTCGAGCAGCGCATCATCGAGTCGGACCCTCCGCAGGCGACGCGCTTGCACGCGCACCTCAACGCGATACGTTAGTTGCCATGCAGCGGCGACACCGTCAGGCGAACACAAGCAGCCACGGGCCCACCGAGTGGGCTGGATCTTTCTGGGCGCATACCTGTGTCTGATAGGCCTGATCCTGCTGTTCCCAGCCGCGCCCGCTCGGCGGCGTCGTCGACGTCGCGGACCCGCATCGCCTGCACCGCCGTGTGGTCACGGATCTCGACGTCGGGGTTGGCGCGCAGGTTGTACACCCAGACGGGGTGCTGGGGCGCCCCTCCCACCGAGCCGACGAGGACGTACGCGTGGCCGTCCTTGACGCGCATCAGCGGGGTCTTGCGAATGGCGCCGGTCTTGTTGCCCCGATGCGTCACGATGATCACCGGCAGCCCGGTGTCGCGGAGCGTGGTGCCTTCCTTCCCACCGCTGCGCTCGTAGAGCTCGACCTGGTCGCGTACCCACTGCCTGGGGCTGAAGATATAGTCCGGCATCGCGTCCTCCTCGTGAATTCGTGACGTAGCATAGCCGACCGTGACGCGATCGGATACGAGGCCGAGGAGGCCCGGATCCTCGCCGACCACGTGATCGACGGGGCGCTGTGCGGCTACGAGTATTCCGGCCCTGCCGAAGCTGCTCAACGTCGCCGACTATCCCCGAAGGCGCCGCGCCACCCGATGCGCGTGCTCAAGGAGACCAGCGTGCCGGTGCTCTTCGACGGGGGCAACCAGAGCGGCATGCTGGGGATGTACAGGTCGGCGCCGTCCTCGCAACGATCTACGTGCGGGTGTGCCGCCTCCTGCGCCGTCAGGGTTTCGACGCGAGTGCCGTTGATCCCTCACGCCCGGATCCGATCGCGGAGGAATCACCGATGCTCGCGGGCATCAGCAGCGCTTCCATCCAGGGCCGGATCGCGCTCGGGCCCCGCGCGGGGAGGCGTGTGTGGCAGGTGGGGGAAGAGCCGGACGCGCCATGGGTGCTGTCGAGCCCCCCGCGGCACGCGCACATCGCGGGCTTCGATCTCCACGCGAATGTCGCCGTACCGGCTCCCGACCGCAGGCGCCTGGAGCAACTCTGTCGCTATCTGTTGCGCCCGCCCGTCGCGCAAGAGCGGCGGCGGATGGGCGACGACCGCATCCTGCTCACGCTGAAAACGCCCTGGGCGGACGGCACGCGCCATCTGCTCTTCGCGCCGATGGAGCTCCTCGAGAAGCTCGCCTCCCTCACCCCGCGCCCGCGGATCAACCTGATCCTCTATCACGGTGTGCTCGCGCCGCACGCGCGATGGCGCGCCCAGGTGGTGGCCGGCGGCGCTCTCCCAGAAATCGCCGCGACAGCTCCGAATCTCGAGAGTGATTCGGGAGATGACGAGGCATTACCGGAGCGGGCGCGGCATTGGGCGTGGGCGAACCTCATGCGCCGGGCCTTCGCTATCGACGTACTCGCCTGCCCGCGCTGTGGGGGGCGTCTGCTCTTGCTCGGCACCATCGAGGATCCGGTGGCGATCCGCGCGATCCTCGACAGCCTCGCCGTATCGGTCGCGCTACTGGATCGCCCGCCCCCGGCTGCCATGATGGAGCCCGCGCTCCTCGCGACGAAGGTCTGACCGACCGCCCTCAGGCGGCCGTCTGCGTCGCGGTCTGTTCAACCGGGCGACGGCCAGCCCCGCGCGTCTCTTCCGGGTCCCGTCGGCCTGCTCGAATCGTTCGCCGTTGCTTGACCGGCCTCTTGTCCGCCCGGTATGTAGGGCCAAGGATGAACCCGAGCGCCCGCTCCCCGTGGCCCACCGATAAGGGTCCTTTATGTCGCCTACGCTCTACGCTCTACGCCCTCGATTTCGGAGTCCCGGCGCCAGTTCCTCGCGGGTGTGGGAGGGGTCGGGGCCCCTCCCTTCCGGTGTACGAGAAGATCAGCTAGGCGCATGATTGGCCCGGCGAGGAAGGGGTCATGCGCAATAGATCAACCTCAAGACCGGGTGCGCGATCGGGCTGCAGGTCCCCCCGTCGCTGCTCGTGCGCGCCGACCGGGTGATCGAATGAAGACGTGGCTGACGATCGTGCTTTTGGCCTTGTTCGCGGCCGGAGCGTATTCAGCCGAGAGCCACCGCATCGGCGTCGTCGTATTGCCCACGGGCACGGGAAAGGCGTACCACGAGACCTTCCGCGCCGCGCTGCGCACGCTGGGGTACGTCGAGGGCAAGAACCTCATCCTCGACGCTCGCGTGCCCGATGCGCAGCTCAAACAGTTGCCGGCGATCGTGGAGGAACTCATCGCGCTGAAACCGGACGTGCTCGTGGGGTGGGAGCCGGCAGTGGTCGCCATGCACGAGAGGACCAAGGCCATCCCGATCGTTCTGCGAAGCAGCGGGGATCCCGCGGTGGCGGGCATCGTGAAGTCCCTCGCGCGGCCGGGCACCAACATCACCGGCATCACCCAGCTCAACGAGCTGCTTCCCGCGAAGCACATCGAGCTGATGCGCGAGATCCTCCCCGGCATGACGCGCGTCGGCATGCTCGTCGACCATTCGCAGAAGGCCTGCGTGGCCGTCGCGCAGACGACGCGGAAAGCCGCGGAAGCGGTTGCCGCCGTATTCACGCCCTACGACGTGGAAGACACGTCGGGAATCGAGCGCGCGTTCGCAAAGATGCGGCAGCAAGCGCCCGATGTCCTCCTGCCGTGCCCCTCCGCGCTGCTCTTCAGCCACCGGCAGTTGCTGTTCGACAGCGCCATCCGCCTGCGCGTCCCGCTCACGAGCTTCATCGTCGACAGCGTGCCCGATGGCGTACTCTTCGCGCACGCCGCGAACCTCCACGACATCCACCGGCGGCTGGCGGTTTTCGTGGACAAGATCCTGAAGGGCGCGCGACCCGAGGATCTCCCGATCGAGCGGCCGACGAAGTTCGAACTGGTCATCAACCTGAAGGTAGCGAAAGTGCTCGGGCTGACGATTCCGCAGTCGGTCCTGCTGCGCGCCGACCGGGTGATCGAATGATCAAAGTCAGGCGCCGCCAGTTCGTGATTGCGGCGAGCACGCTGGTTCTCGCGCCGCTCGTAGCCGAAGCGCAGCCGGCCCGAAAGACGCATCGGCTGGGCTTCCTGTCGAGCGGACGCGCGCCGGGAGCGGCCGATGGAAATCGGTACCTGGCCGCACTCGGCGAGCGCCTGCAGGTGCTCGGCTATGCGAAGGGAATCAATATCGCGATCGAGGCCCGCTACGCGGAAGGCAAGCTCGAGCGCTTGCCGGCCCTCGCGGGCGAGCTCGTCGCGCTCGACGTGGACGCGATCCTCGCAGCCGGCAATCCCGCCGTGAGCGCGGCAAGGCGCGCCACCACGGGAATCGCGATTGTGATGATCAGCGCAGATCCCGTCGCAGCCGGTTTCGTGCCGAGCCTGTCGCGTCCCGGCGCGAACCTGACCGGCCTGACCGTCGACGGCGGGCTCGCCATCTGGGGCAAGCGGCTGCAGCTGCTGAAAGAGTGCGCGCCCGCGATCCGGCGTGTAGGCGTGCTGGCGCGAACCGGCGGAAAACAGGGCGCCTGGATGCGCGCGCTCGACACCGTGGCGGGCCGCCTCGGGGTCTCGCTCGCGCATGCCGCGACGAGCAGCGAGTGGGACTTCCCGCCAGCATTCGACTTGCTGGGGGCGATGCAAGTCGACGCGCTGCTGACCTCGGATACGCCGCTCCACTTTCAGTACCGCAATCGGATCATCGAGTCGCTGCAGGGAAGCGCCTGTATGTAGGGCCAAGGATGAACCCGAGCGCGTCCCGCTCCCCGTGGCCCACCGATAGGGGTCCTTTATGTCGCCTCGCTCGACCGGCGCGCTATGCTGCGATCACGAATCAAACGAGGTGAAAGAGTGAAGAGATTGATGACATCGGCAGTGATTGCGCTCGCCATGTTCGCGGCCCCGGCGTTTGCCGCGACGACAGTCGTCCATCCCGGTGATATGCAGGGCTGGGGGTTTGCGCAGGAAACTCCGACCGGCACCGGAGCCATGGTCTCCGGGCCGGAGGATCCTCCGCTTGGCCAGGGCAGCGCAAATCTCGTCGTCGACAGCACCGGTGGCGTGGTTCTCGGCAAGGCCGGCTACCAGGGCCTGCGACTCAATGCGATCACGAACCTGGAATACAGCACGTATCGCACCTCGGGTGGCGACGCGCTGGCCATCGCGCTGCAGTTCAACATCGACGCCGACGTCACGGATAACAGCGACGACTTCCAAGGCAGACTGGTCTACGAGCCGTACTACACGCACACCGTGACGACGGGCGAGTGGCAGACGTGGGATCCGATGGACGATGCCGGCGCGGGTAACTGGTGGTTCAGCAACGCGGCATTGGCCGCGGCGTCCGGATGCTCGATCGCCGCTCCATGCACCTGGACTGAGGTGCTGCTGGCCTTTCCGAATGCCGGCATTCACAACACGCTGGGCGCGGTCTACCTCAAGGCCGGCGGGGGATGGGCAGGAGGCTTCGACGGCAACGTCGATGCGCTGACCATCAACGACGACACCTACGACTTCGAACTCGTCAACGAGCCCGCGTCGAAGGACGACTGCAAGAACGAGGGCTGGAAGACGCTGACCGACGACAACGGCGACGCCTTCCGCAATCAGGGTCAGTGCGTCAGCTACGCGAACGGGCGCCGATAGCGTTCCAACCGTCACCACCACGATGAGCGAGGGGCTAGCGGCGGCAGGCTGCTAGCCCCTTTCGTTACCCGGGAATCGACCCGATGAGCACGCCGGTGGTCGGATTTCATTGCGCGCACGAGCTGTGGTCGCCGCGCGCTGCTCGACCTGCTCAAGCGTGCGGAACGCGCGGGCTTCACGGCCGCGAGCTGCTCGGATCACTTCATGCCGTGGAGCGAGCGCGACGCCCACTCGGGCTTTGCGTGGTCGTGGCTCGGTGCCAGAAATCGCCGCGACAGCTCCGAATCTCGAGAGTGATTCGGGAGATGACGTGGCATTCCCGGCGCGGGCGCGTCATTGGGCGTGGGCGAACCTCATGCGCCGGGCCTTCGATCTCGACGTACTCGCCTGCCCGCGCTGTGGGGGGCGTCTGCGCTTGCTCGGCACCATCGAGGATCCGGTGGCGATCCGCGCGATCCTCGACAGCCTCGCCGTATCGGCCGCGCTACTGGATCGCCCGCCCCCGGCTGCCATGATGGAGCCCACGCTCCTCGCGACGAAGGTCTGACCGACCGCCCTCAGGCGGCCGTCTGCCTCGCGGTCTGTTCAACCGGGCGACGGCCAGCACCGCGCGTCTCTTCCGGGTCCCGTCGGCCTGCTCGAATCGTTCGCCGTTGCTTGACCGGCCTCTTGTCCGCCCTGTATGTAGGGCCAAGGATGAACCCGAGCGCGTCCCGCTCCCCGTGGCCCCCCGATAAGGGCCCTTTATGTCGCCTACGCTCGGGCGATTGATCCAGTAGGCCGTTCCGCGGCGCGGTGGCGCGACCGAGCGCGCGGCCGCGCCGTGCTCGCCCTCCTCGAGCGCATCCTCGAATGCGGAAGGAGCGGCTGACCATGAGCCACGCATCACGAACCCCCTGGCGTCTCGGCGGTCTTTCGCTTCGCGAGTTCACCACGCGCGTCGGTGCCGCGGCCACCGAGCACGAGATTTTCGACCGCGCCGCGGCCTTGT
This sequence comes from uncultured Acidimicrobiaceae bacterium, assembly GCA_964474055.1. GTDB lineage: Bacteria > Actinomycetota > Acidimicrobiia > Spongiisociales > ZC4RG35 > JAICND01. The sequence goes on from CAYYRT010000206.1 coordinate 9,614, forward strand.
CGTACTACTTCCTGTTCGCGCTCTTTCCGACACTGCTGTTGCTCGCCGCATTGCTCGGCATGCTGGGCACGCCCCACCTCATGGAGGAGCTCATGAGTTACGGCGAGGCCGTGTTGCCGCCCAGCGTGGGGTCCCTGCTCTCGCAAACCCTCGTCGAAGTCATGGCGGCCCCCGGCCGCGCGGCGCTGTCCGTGGGCATCATCGGTTTTCTGTGGGCCGCCTCGCGCGGAGTGCGCTCGGTGATCGTCGCCCTCAACGTCGTCTACGTCGTCGAGCGCGGGCGGCCGTGGTGGCGACGCCAGGTCGTCGCCATGCTGCTCACGCTGGCCTTCTGTGTCTTCACGTTAACGGCGCTCGCCCTGCTTGCATTCGGCGGGCGGATCGGCGAGGCGGTTGCGGCGTGGGCCGGCCTCGGAGAGGTCTTCACCGCCGTGTAGCGGGTGATGCAGTGGCCGGTCGCGATCCTCTTCGGCATCGTCGGGATGGATCTCACGTACCACCTGGCGCCGGCGGCCCGCGCGCGGCTGACGTGGTTTTCGCCCGGCGCCGTGGTCGCCATCATCGGCTGGGCGGCAGCGTCGCTCGGGATGCGCATCTACGTGGCCAATTTCGCGGACTACAACGCGACGTACGGGTC
>CAYYRT010000207.1:0-5226 GCA_964474055.1 uncultured Acidimicrobiaceae bacterium
GAGGGGAGATCGTTGGCAGCGAGGCTCGTGCGGAGAGCTGCCATGCCGCATCCGATGTCGACCCCCACTGCCGAGGGGATGATTGCTTTGTTGGTAGCTATGACCGAACCCACCGTGGCGCCGATGCCCACGTGAGCGTCGGGCATCAAGGCGACGTGACCGAAGACCACCGGGAGTCTGGCCGTGCGTTCTGCCTGCCGGAGCGCCTCCGGATCGATCTCCGAGGCGAAGTTCAACACTCCGGCCTGAATCGATGGCACCCTTGTATTAGTTCTTGCGGATGAGTGAGAGTCCGTCGGCCACCGCCAGGAGGGCCACGGTTACCCGCGGATCCGCTACGACCATGTCGTTGAAGTCGCGGATGATCTGCGTGTCGCCGTCGGTGATTGACCGGTCGACTACCCAGCCGCTCCACAACACATTGTCCACGCAGATGAGCCCACCCGATCGAAGGCGTAGGAGGATCTCCTCGTAGTACAGCGGGTACCCACCCTTGTCGGCATCGATGAAGGCCAGATCAAACTGCGGCTCCTTCGGAAGGCTGCTGAGCGTATCGGCAGCCGGTCCCAGCCTCAGCTCGATCCGATCGGAAAGCCTTGCCCTATCCCAGTAACGGCGGGCGATCGCGGTCCATTCCTCGCTGACATCACAGCAGAGAAGATGGCCGTCAGGGGGGAGTCCCCGGGCCAGGCATATGGAGGAGTAGCCGGTGAAGGTCCCCACTTCCACAACCCTCCGGGCACCGGTCACCTGCACCAGCATGGTCAGCAGCTGGCCCTGATCGGCCGATATCTGCATGCTCATTCGCTCGGGGACTGCTTTTCTCGTTTCGTCGACGAGGTCGGTCAGAATCTGATCCGGGGACGTCGAATGGTCCAATAGATAACGACCGAGATCCGAGCTGAGAAAGATCCCATTGGGATCTGAGGAGGCCATACCGCGAACTTAGCCGCCATCGACCGATCGACGACCGTAACTGGTTAGTTACTGAGCGCTGGTAACGTCAGGGGTTATGGGATCGGAGGTTCGCCTGAAGGATCCGTTTGAGGCGCTAGGCGACGCCAACCGGAGGGCAATAGTCGAACTCCTCTCCACCGGCCCCCAATCGGTTCAGGAAATAGCCGATCAACTTCCCATCAGTCGTCCGGCCGTGTCCCGTCACCTCCGCCTGCTCAAGGAGGCCGGTCTGGTGGACGACCAGGCGGAGGGAACCCGTCGTATCTATCACCTGCACAACGAAGGTATCGAGGTCTTGCGGTCCTACCTGGAAAAGGTCTGGGGCGAAGCCGCCGGTCGCCTCAAGTTCGTCGCCGAGAACACCACTCCCCGACCTTGATCGCGCCGATCGAACTCGAGTTCTTGGTGGCGTGCCCACCCGAATGGGCGTTCGAGGTTTTCGCAGCGAAGACTGGCGTGTGGTGGCCCACCAGCCATACGGTTTCTCAAGTCGAGGGTTTGGAGATCACGTTCGAAGGGCGATCGGGCGGACGAATCTACGAAAGGGCGCCCGACGGCGTCGAACACGACTGGGGTGAAGTGGTGCTGTGGGAGCCACCACATCGTCTCGCGTATTTGTGGCACCTGATGGCAGATCGGTCCGCCGCAACTGAAGTCGAGATCACTTTCGCCGAAGCACCCGAAGGGACAGCGGTGCGAATCGTCCACGGTGGTTGGGACCGCCTCGTTGCAGACGGGGAGGAACGCCGGGACGGGAACCGCCGGGGTTGGGCGGGGCTCCTACCGCACTACCTCGAGGCCTGCGTCGACCTGGAACCGCGCCCGTCCGCCTAAGTCGGGATCACCGCGCCGCCGGGAGGCGGAGTTCGAAGGTGCTCGAGCCGGCTTTGAAGCTGTAGAGAAGGCTGCCGCCCATCAACTCGGCAAGTTGGCGAGACACGCTGAGACCGAGACCAACGGAGCCAGGTTGTGACCCGGCGACATGGGCAATGTGATACGGAGTGAAAATCAGTTCCTGTTCATGAGCAGGCACGCCATTGCCGTTGTCGCTGACCGTGACAGACACCTGGTTCCCCGAGTCGACAAAGTCGACCGTCACGTTATTGCCGCCGTACCTGATCGCATTGGAGATGAGGTTCCGGACGATCTGGCGAACCCGCACCGGGTCGGCACTCGCCCGCATCTTTTGTTGGCCCGTCATGACCGCGACCCGCTGTCGCTGATGGTCGGGCATTACCTCCACGACCTGGGCCACGTTGGCCTGGAGATCGATCGGCAGCTGGTTGACGTGGACGGCGTCGATTTCGGCCCGAGCAGCCACGAGTAAGTCTTCGACAATGCCGGCAATGTCATAAGCCTCCCGGGCGATGGTCGCCGTCAACTCCTTACGCTCCGCGTCAGTCAGATCGTCCTGGCTATCACGCAGAATCTCGGCAAATCCGAGCACCGCTGACAGCGGGGTCCGCAATTCATGGGAAACCGAGGCGATAAATCGGTCCTTGGAGCGGACCACCTGTTCGAGCCGTTCGGTGTCAGCCCGCAGCTTGTCCTCCTCCGCCCGCATTCTCCTCTTCTCCTCATGCGCCAGGGCAGACTCAAGACTCTCAGAGAAACGCCAATAGGCAAGGATGACTGCGGTCACCATCAAGACATAGGTCCCATGCAGGAGGGCCCAGCGCACAGGGTGGGCGATGGCAGCCGGATGGTTGAAGACGCTCTCCGGTTCGAGAACCCCCACCACGCTGTGATGCAGCACCACAAATGCCAGACCGGCCATCAGCGGTCGCCAGTCGCGATAGAGGCTGATGAGGGGAAGCACGACAAAGAAGTGGAAATGGGACTCGATCAACCCGTCCGTGAAGTGCACCAGGAGAGCCGAACAAGTCACCAGGGCCAAACTGACGAGGATCGCTTTGAGCCCGTTGCTCTTGGGCAATGATGCCGACAAGGCCAGGGCGACGACCGCTCCGAGCTCGGCAACGACGTGGATCGGATCGATCGCGGCCCCGACCGCTACCACCGCCAAAAGGGGAATCTGAATCCATACGACCAGCAGCAGGAAACGGTGTCTTGCAGACCAGGTGGCATCGGGCAGCCGCGTGCCTTTTGGAAGCCACCTCCAGAAGTCGCCCAGCCGGACGCGAGTCCCGCGCCAAACACTGGGACCGACGGTAGAGACCATGTGAACTTGATATCGGCCTTAGGCCCGGACTCTTGAGGTGGGTAGGCCTAGCTGGCTCTCTTTCGGGCCACCGGAGAGCCCTGCAATTGCTCGAAAGCGTCAATCAGCGCAGTTGGGACGGGGCGTTTCTGGAGGGTGGAGGCATCGACCACCACCTGCACCTTGGTTGCCTCGATAACGGTGCGCCCGCTGGATTTGTCCCACCCGGTGAGCTGGTAGGTGATGCTTGTGTTCCCTACCTGGACAACCCGTACCCCAGTTACCAGTGTCTCCCCAAACCGTGCCGAGGACCGGAAGTCGACCTCGACATGACCCAGAACAATGTCGTAGCCGGCCTTGTGCAGTTCCTCCCAGGTCTCCCCAATCGCGTCGAAGTAGTCGGTGACGGCATCGTCCATGTAGGTGAAGTAGTTCCCGTTGAAGACAATGCCTTGCGGATCGCAGTCTGAGTAACGGATCTTGCGTTCGTAGGTGACAGGCCAATCCATCTGAGGGTCAGTCCTGGAAGGTGGCCGGATCGAGGCGGCGCCGGTTGACGGTGAGCTGTAGAACATCGGCCCGCAAATAGTGACCGGCCGGATCGAAGTTGTGACGTTCGCGTCTCACGAAGGATGGATCGATGTCGGCCATTACCAGCCGTTCGTCACCCGATACAGGTTCGACCACCCAGGAGCCGTCCGGGGCAGCGATCGCCGATCCACCGTCGTATGGCAGGTCGTCATCGCCGAGGGCGGGCTGTCGCAAGGGGAAGCTCTCGCTGACCAACGCTGCCCGCAGGGTGGCGCCGGCCGAGAGCACATAACACCGGCCCTCCTTAGCGATGAACCGGGTGATGTCCCTGGTGAGATCACTCCCTCCCGGCCACAGCGCAACGTGCAGATCGATTCCCTGGGAATAGAGGGCATGACGGGCGAGAGGCATCCAGTTCTCCCAGCAGTTGAGAGCCGATACCCGGCATCCACCCACTTCGTGGACTCGAAGGCCGTTGCCATCGCCGACGCCCCAGACCAGGCGCTCTTCGTAAGTAGGCATCATTTTGCGATGGGAACCGACGATTCCCCGATCAGGGTCGATTGCAACAGCCGTGCAGTAAACGGTGCCCCGGCTTCGGGATCTTTCCGTGATCCCGAGATAGGTGAAGACCCGGTGGTCGCGGACCGCAGAGACGATCTCTCCGAGTTCGGGACCGTCGATCGCCACGGCCGAGTCGAGATAGAACGCGTAGGCCTCCTTCTGGGCGGCGTCGTCGAAGCGGGCACCGTCGGTGACACTCACCCAGAACGGGTAACCGCTGAGAAAGGTCTCTCCGAAGGCAAGGAGTTCAACGCCCTCCTCGGCGGCGCGGCCGATCCAATCGATGACGATCTTGGTTGTGGCTTGGGCGTCTCCCCACCGTGGGGAGGTTTGGGCGGCGGCAATTCGCATCGGGCGATCCTAAGGAGCCGCGCCGAGCACCGCGATCACTTCCTGGACCGGATAGGCGACGCTCGTGACCGAGTCGGGTACAGCCAGGCCCTGCCAGGGGCCCAACCCGACCCTCCATCGGACCTGCCACTGGTACCGGACCTCGAAGTCGTAGGCCGAGAGATCGGGGTGGCACCGTGGCGACGACCCGGGCGGGTCGCAGGTTTTGGTCTGGTACTGATGGCGAGCGAGTCCGTCGGGGTAGCCGCTCAGGCGGGAAAAGGTTGAGGGAGGAAGGTTGGTTCGGCTCCCGTCTCCCCAATCGATACTCAGGACCGTCACCCAGGCCTGGACATCAAGTTGACCGAGAGGGGAGACGATCGAGTCGCCAAACGGAGGGGGCGGATCGACCGCGACGTGGGTGTCGGCACCGGTGAGGCCGAGCGGGACCTCTGGGTTGAGAAGAGGTGCCGGCCGCTGATGCACGTAGTCCTTGACCAGATCCCAGGCGAGGACCTCAACGGGATCGCCGTCAACCGGCTCAGATACGCACACCGGATAGGTGACGTCGACATTGAGCGGTCCGCCGGGGACACCGTCGGAGTCGTAACCGAGGGTGGCCGATCCATCGGAGTTGCGGGTGATGATCTCCCAACCCGACCAGGCCGATCGCCAGAACCAAC
>CAYYRT010000208.1:0-2430 GCA_964474055.1 uncultured Acidimicrobiaceae bacterium
TACGGGTAGGCCATCGATCGAGTATCGCATGACCATCTACGACCTGACTTGATCCGAAGCCCAAGCCCAGATCACCAAATATCGGACGGACTCCGGCCAGGATCCGTTGGTTCCATCGCATTAGCCCCGCAAGAAGAGCGCAGATCACCAGATCTCGGGCGAAGTCTCACATTTCTGACACCGCCCGGGATCGGCACGTAGGCGCTCCCGTCCAGAGCGCTCGCGTACTGAATTCGGCTAGCCCCGATCGGTTGCACTGATCCCGAGAGCGGCTTCACCAGCGACCCGTGCCTCCCATATCTGGCCACGGTGTTCTGCTTCGTGCTGCGCCAGATGCTCGATGACCCACTCCGGTGTCACCAGGTCATCCCCGCTGGGCCGCAGAGTTCGGAAGTCGTCCATCGACATGCCAGTCAGCACATCGACAAATGCCTGACGGATAACCGATAGCCGCTCAAGGTGCACGGCGAGTGGCTCGCCACTGACGGGGGTGTAGTTCCCGTCCTCCATGAGGATCGGGTATGGGAGCTGCTCGGCGATCTCAGGGGGGCATTCGGGAATCCGCCGCTCTTCGTCATCCTTCCCTCCAAGGATATCGATGTAGAGCCAGTCGACCTCAAAGACAGCAATGTGATAGAGAAGGGTCGCAGCGCTGTAACGCTGATCCGGAGGGTCCCAGTCCAGAGCATCCTGGCTGATCCCCTGTACATACCCCAGGGTCCGCCGGCGAGCCTCTTGTAGGGTCCAAAGAGAGGCACCAATCTCGGGAGGGCATCCTCCGAGAGGCTCGACGACAGCACGGCGTGACTCAGGCCCGTCCATATGACGGAACGACGCTATCCAAAAAGCGACAGTTTCGCCGAGTGACTCATCTTCACCTGACTTGGGGAAGCAACCGAATGGCCGCCCATCGGTACATCCTGCGTGGAGCCTCCACCGCACCGCCAAGAGCAGTAGTAAGCCTTCTCAAGAGAGATTCTGCTCGCCGTTCAACTCGATCGATACAGAACAACCGATTCGCGCCCTAGCGCTTCCCGGTCGTACCCGCCCCTATCGGCACTTACGTGCGATCCCAGAATGGCCGTTCGAGCCTGATCCAGTTGACCTTCCGCCATGTATCCCTGGGCGGGAAGCGCGAACAGACCTCCGTCTACGAATTGCAGGAGGCGCCATCTGGGTCGGGCGCACCGTCTGACCTGCTCGTTGGTGGTCAACGTTCTGCGAGCTGTCTGTTCATCGCGGCCTGGTGTCCTTGCCGTCAAGCCAGAGCGTGTCGGATTCGTCGCGGTGGGAGCCAGTGCTACCGACGTGTTTGGCGTCGATCTTGGGACCGTTCTTGATGACGTGAACGAGGGCCATGGCGTGGCCTCGGCCCAGTCCGTAGTCCTCCTTCAGCCAGTCGACGATCACACCTGCTTTCACCTCAGGCTTATCTAGCTCCTTCTCGGTGGCGAGTTCAATGAACTGACGGGGCGTGAGCCCGGTCTTGTCTTCAATGTTGTCGAGGTATGCCTGGAATGACAAAGGGTTCCTTTCTTTCGAGCCGTTGGATCAGGTGGCGCCGCTATTGAAGGGCCGCTGCTCGTTCGATGTTTCGAAGGATCTCTGGTTCTGCAACAGGGAGATGTCGTTCGCTTCGAGGTGCGTCTGGTCGGGGAAGTAGGACGAGGCGGTGTACACCGAGTTCCTCGTACTGGTGGAGAGTCGAAGCGTCGAATGTCTCGACGGGTGTCATGGTCACCTCGAGGGGGCCGAGTTCTGGAGGGCGCTCCCAGCGCTCGTGTTCTTTGCTGATGACTTGCATCGCCTCAGCGGCATGGACGAGGTCGGTATTAAACAGGTACCAGCCGTGAGCCCGCGTGATGGCGCGGCGCCGGGCGGGCTCCTTGATACCGCCCAGGACGATCGGTGGTCCGCCAGGTTGTACGGGCCGGGGGTGGGCGTCGACCCGGGAAAACGAGACTGTCCGGCCTGAATATTGGGGTGGATCGCCGGACCACAACTCGATCAGTGCGTCAAGGTGCTCATCCATCCGCACGCCTCGTTCGGACAGACTGACACCCACAGCGTCGAACTCGGCTTCGACGTAACCGGCGCCAAAGCCTGCGATGAGACGTCCGTTTGAGATGACGTCGACGCTGGCGAGTTGTTTGGCTAGAAGTACCGGGTTGTGCAGAGGTAGTTCAATGATCCCGCTTGCGATCCGTACCCGCTCGGTGGCGGTCGCTAACAATGTGAGCGCCGCGATCGTATCGAGGAACGGCAGATCGGGCGGCATTGAGAACCCCTCCGGCTTGGGATACGGCAGTACAACGTGTTCGCCGGTCCACAACGATTCAAAGCCTGCCGCCTCGGCCGCCCGTGCCACCCGCGCGGCAGCTGCCGGGTCCGCGCATGTTCCGTAATTCATTGCGAACAGGCCCAGCTGCA
>CAYYRT010000209.1:0-6771 GCA_964474055.1 uncultured Acidimicrobiaceae bacterium
TGATCTATGGTCGGGTCTGGGACCCCCAGGCGAGGCGCTGGTGCCGCCAGTCCCTGAAGCACCGCGACAAGGAGCGAGCCAAGGCGTGGGCGCTCGAGCAGGCGGCCAAGCTGGCCAAGGGAGACACGGCCATCCGCGCAGGCAAGGTCACGCTCTCTATGGTGTGTGCCGCCTACGAGAAGCACCGCACGCCCCGGAAGACGAAGGGGGTGCAGAAGGCGGACGAACGACGCGCGGAGATGTGGAAGGCGGTGCTCGGTGCTGATCGTGATCCGCATACGATCAGGATGTCAGACTGGGAGCGGTTCATCGACCTGCGTTCGTCCGGTGCGATCGACGCGCGGGGCAGGGAGGTGCCGCCCAAGGAGCGCCGCCCCGTCAGAGCCCGCGCCGTCGAGGCGGACTGCAACTGGCTTCGATGGGTCTTCAACTGGGCTTCGAAGTGGCGTATGCAGTCCGGCCACTACCTCATGCGAGAGAACCCGGTGCGCGGGTACGAGGCGCCACGCGAAGAGGACCCGAGGCGTCCCGTGGCGACCCAGGATCGATTTGAGGCTGTGCGAGCCAAGTCAGACGAAGTGACGATGCAGACCCGCTGGGGCAAGCGCGCGACGCAGCGCAGCTACCTCTCCGAGCTGCTCGACATCGTGAACGGCACCGGCCGTCGGATCTCGGCGGTGTGTCAGCTCACATACGAGGACCTTCGGCTTGATGCAGGCCGCCACGGGGCCATCCGGTGGCCTGCGTCAACCGACAAGATGAAGCGGGAGTCCGTAATCCCGCTCTCCCCCCAGGTCCGAAGCGCTCTGGATGGCATCCTGCGGGAGCGCCCCGGTATTGGCGCTGCTCCGCTCTTCCCCTCTCCCGCGGATGCCGCGAAGCCGATCACGAGGTATCTGGCGGACAAATGGCTCATCGAGGCGGAGAAGCTGGCTAAGCTGGAGCCGCAGGAGGGCAGCCTTTGGCACGCCTACCGCCGCAAGTGGGCAACCGAGAGAAAGCACCTGCCGGACGTGGACGTGGCGGCAGCGGGCGGCTGGAAGACGGTGCAGACGCTTAAGACCGCATACCAGCAGGCCGACCCAGACACTATGTTACGCGTCGTCCTTGGGGGCGCAGAGCTGAGAGACGCTCGATGATCCTCAGTTCCACGTACTCACTGACGTTCACACCGCAGTCGGGCCCCGGAACCCGGCAGTCTGCTAAGGTGATGTAGACAAAGGACAAGCAGCATCGCGCGCCCGTAGCTCAGATGGATAGAGCGCATGCCTCCGGAGCATGAGGTCACAGGTTCGAATCCTGTCGGGCGCATTCACTGAAGGTCTTGCCCTGCCTGATCTTGCGGGATTGGGCGGATTGCCCTCAGCAGCCGTTGTGTCCGTTCGTTGTGTCCGTTCGTTGTGTCCGTTGGGGACACCTAACGGGACCCTAGCGCCCGCTCCTGCTGCTGGATCGCCTCACGGATGTCCTCGGCTGTGACGTCGTCGTAGACGTCCTTGAGGACCTCGTAGCTCGTGCCTGCCCACGCTTCTTGGATGGCAGGGGGCAGGGCCCGAAACCTCGGGTCGCGCACTCCAGCGCGTTTCTCGGAGTGGAACCCCACGCGCCGGAGCTTCTCCCGCAGCCCGGGCCGATCGGCCTCGGGCGTCGCCTTGAGCCATCGTGCCTTCGCGCGCCTGAGCCACACCTGGAACGTGTCCCTCGGCGCGGGCTTCGATGCGTCGTCAGCCGATGGGAAGACCGGCGCATCCCCGAGACCTCTCGAGGGTGCATGGGCATCGAACAGCTCCTTCAGGAACCTCTCAAACGCGAACCCCCTTGGCCGTGGTCCTAACCCACTCCGAGGAGTGGGGCGAGATCTTCGGCGACGACGTCATGGCCACGGCCCTCGTCGACCGCCTCCTGCACTACTGCCACGTCGTCAACATCCGCGGCAACAGCTACCGCCTCAGGCACCACGCCGAGCTCTGGACCACCCTCAACTCACCCGCCGACCCGGCCGACGAGCAACGCAAGTCTCGTCGCAAAACGAAGGAGGCCGCCGTGCCCGCTGGCTAACGTCTGACTCCCCCGGCGGGTGGGACATTTTCAACCGCCGCTTCTGGGACATTTTCAGCCGGCGTCGACAAGAGCCACACCGCGGATGGCAATATCAGCGATCCCATCCGCGACCACCCAGGTAGTAGAGGGCTATCTAACGACCCTGGAATTCTGCTGGCGCGGGCTATCAGGTAGCAAGGCCGGGGGCAGCTAAGCTTACCCGCCACACCCGTCCAACTGGTGCTGAAGCGAGCGAAGTCGAGCGTTGACTGCGAGCCTTAGGAGGTCGGAGACCTTCCTTGTGAGGCTACCCACGCAGCAGCAGTTCCTTGTTACAGTGCACCCTGCCTGGTCAGATCAGCACGCTGCCAGGTGAGGGTGGCGATCACCGGGATACCGCCCAACGACGTGGGCGGAGTGGCAATGAGCAATTCGTCGCCCGAGATAGAGAAGGCACGCTCGATGGTCGTGCCGACGCGGTTGGGCTCCGTCGACACCTCGACGTGGTGTTGGACTCGGTCGCCGACCACGGAGTAACGGCCAGAGTAGGCCAGGGATGTCGCAAAAGCTTCTGCTCTCTCCTCGGCCGGTGAACTCCTCCAGTCACCGCTCAGGCGCGGCCGCCCCGAGAAGGCGATGATCGCGTGCATCTGGCCGTCCGCCGTATAGGTCAGGAAGCCGCTGGGTGAGACTCCGTATGGTGTGTTGTCAATTGTTCCGTCAGGGGCCTCCGTCATGGCTGCGTGAAGCGCCCATGTCCCAACAATAGGATCGAGGACTCGGTCTTGGCAGCCCGCGGCACCGAACGACACGGCCACGACGGCGCAGAGTGAGCGGCGGCGCATATGGTGAACTCGTGCCATCCTGTCCTCTCATATCTGGTATCTGGCGCACCCTAACGACTCTGGAATGCTGCTGGCGCGGACCTCAAGTTGACAAGCCGCGTGCTACCCGCACAACGTGACGACACAAGGCTAACTGGCGCGGAAGCGAGCCCCGTCGAGCGCTGTTCACTTAAGCTGCTCTGCGTTGAGACATCACCACGACGGCTACCCCGCGCAGCAGCAATTCCCTGTCACACGGTGCCGCGCGCTGTAAGCGGCCCCCTTCTGTTTCCCGAGAAGACAGACGGAGTCGGCGTCTACAAGCACGCGGCGCCCGCTAGGCTAGCGCACTCTCTCGTAGACCTGGACGCTGTTTACGGCCACGCCCTGAGGATTCGTGCCCCTCGTCGTCATGGTGTAGGTGTTGCCATCCGGGGCCAGGGCGCGAACGACCGGGAGCGCAGCGACGCCATCCGTGTAGTTCGTGAATTCCACGGTGTTTGCATCGATGCGGCGATAAGACCGCATCAAGTTCGTCTCCTGGCCAGTGGCCAACAAGCTCCCGAGTGTGTTCTGGTTATAAACGGGGCGCCGCTGGCCATCCTCTTTGAACATGTTGATCAAAATGGTTGGTTCTCCCAGCGCGTTCGTGCTCGTCGACAAAAATCGTGTCCACCCATCCTCGAGGGCCGAGAACTGAAAGAGTGTGACCAGGTCGGCAGGGGGACGGGGACCGGGCACGTACACCGACCTCTCCACGTTGAGTTTCCATGTACCCACAAAGGGATCACTGGCCGCTGTCTGGGCACCGACCGCTACCGACAGACCGCAGAACGCCGCCGCCACCGCGGGTAGAACACGCATCAGACTACGCACCATAATTCCTCCTGTTGCCGCGCAAACGTGGGTCACGGGACAGCACTATCGGACTATCATGGAGGCCGGAACAGATTCCGCGCAAGGTGCGGAACGGGTTCTACTCAGTGCCGTCCAACCTACCCCGAATTCTGCTGACGCGGGCAATGAGTGCACAAGTCCAAGACCTCGCTCACAACTTACCCGCCAGTCTACTGGCGCAAGAGCGAGCCCCGTCGAGCGCTGCTCACGCGGCTGATGAGCTTCTAGACTCAACCAAGCGGGTAACCCGCGCAGCAGCAATTCCCTGTTAGACCTCTGTCGCCGGAAGGTCACACTACCTCGCCTCCATCCGCCGCGTCGAGCAGGTTTTCGACGGAAGTCTGGGTGTCCATTGAGATAACCTCGCGTTCGACGAACTCAACGAAGCTCGACCTCAAGCGAGGTCGATACGCTGCCCACCGCTGTCGTCCGCCTGGGCTACCAATGATGCCTCGCGCGGTCTCGGTCCAGCCCGACCAGAGTTCGGGGTCCATGGTGCCGTTGATGAACTGGTAATGACCGTTTTCGAGGGATCGAAGCACCCCGTGGAGGAGGTAGGCAAACTGAGCGGACTCCTGGGGAGACAACTCGTCACCCCGCAGGCCACGATTGAAGGTTAGGGCAACGTTGGGTTCAGATCCGGCCAGGAAGCTAAAGTCCAGCGAGGTGTTGAGCAGGGCTTGATACGTCGACGTGCGGATACTCCGTGTGTTATTTCGAACTTGAATCGCGAGGTAGAGGAGCGAGGCGATTACCCCGAGGGCTCCGGTGAGCTCCGCCACCGCTCCCACGGCCTCCCAGTTGATCACCTGCTAACCTCCAACAGTGGTCTAACGGCTTAACGATCAGCCGCAAGCGGCGCGGCGTTCAGTTTCCATCACGCGAAGTGTCTGTGCGCAGCTTGGTGGCTGCATCGTTTTGTTAGGCCGCCGACCTATCGACTCGATCACCGACCGTGATGCCTAGCAACCTCTTCCTCCGTCAAACGAAGGAACCGCGCCGCGTTGTTGTAGAAAATGTCCGCCCTTTGCTCTTCAGTGAGAAAAGCTGCCTTCTCGATGGCTTCAACGGCTAACGCGATGGTCTCCGGCCATTGCATCTGGTCGGAACCGAACATGATTCGTTTCGAAAGGCCTGCTTCAACGAGAGTACGGAGATGGTTGCTGAAAGCGTTTCGATTAACGATCCACGTGGTAGTCGACATGTCGCAATAAAGCTGCGGATATTGATAAGCGATGGCGATCCATTCCTGCGTGAAGGGGAAACCACAATTTTCGACGAAGAGCCTGAGGTCAGAATGGCGTGCCAGAACATCCTCGAGCAACAGAGGGTTTCCGGCCGATGGCCGAAACGTTGGCAACGGTGCTCCGATGCCGAGTGTGTGGATATGCGTCGGGATGTCGAGTTGCGCGGCTAGAGAGAAGTACGGCGCCAAGGCCGAATCATTTGGCTGGTAGTTGTAGTACTGTGTGGCGATCTCTCCCATGCCCCTGAGCCGGCCCGCAGCGTATTCGTTCCTCAGGAATTCCGAGGAGGGCTCTCCAGGCCGACTCACGAAGGCGCTCGGGATGAACCGATCAGGCGCCGCTCTCACCCAGGTGAAAACGCGTTCGGAATTGGACACCAGGGAATCAGCAGAGCCATCAAAACCGCTCAAGAAACCGAGCACTACATTATGCCGATCCATCGCAGCGAGCGTCATCCGAAGAACCTCTTCCTCCGTGGTGGCCGCGGCGAGTCCACCCTCGCAAGGACCCGGATAGCAGCGTAACGGAACCGGAAGAGGTCTTTCGTCGGGCCCCACCTGTACGTTCGTAGCATGCATGTGCATGTCGATAATGGGGCCGTCATAGCTGGCAGTCTCTTGCCCAACTGCCGGCACGGCCAACGTGGCCGCCGCAGTTAGCACGGAGAACATGAGTAACTGCGGCTTGTTCATCGTTTAGACCCTCCCGTTTCATTCGCCACGTTCCGCAGCTTGGCGGCCTAACGGCCTCGGAATTCTGCTGGCGCGGGCCACAAGGACGCAAGTCCAAGACCTCACCCACAACTTATCCGCCACGTCTACTGGCGCAAGAGCGAGCCCTGTCGAGCGTTGTCGAGGAGAGCTGCTCTACGTTGAGACATCACCACCACGGCTACCCGCGGCCAGGCAATTCCTTGTTAGAAAGCCCCGCTGCCGTCACGCCCGGGCCAGCCCGTGATCAGTTCCCTGCGGTGGGCTCGTCGTAGCAAAACCAGCCGAGGTATAACCAGCTCCCACTGTCGCGGGTCAGTGTATCGGTGCAGCGGCTCGTCGTGGTCTCGCGTTTGCCCTCGCGATCCTCCGCGGACACCGAGGCGTAATAGTGCGCGACCGCTACGTCCCCACGGATCACGATCCCAACCGGAGCGAGGCTGTGCAGCAACGCGGTGGAGTTCTCAACTCCGTGATCACCCCACCGCCGTGTCGTCGCCTGATCGCGTGGCACCGGAATCGTGTTGCTCCAACCCAGCATCTCTGGATGCGTGAGTCGGGTCACCCACGTCGGATCATTCTCGGCCCACGTCTCTTCAACGACCGCAAGCACGGCCTGCTGCTCCGTTGTCCAGGTCTGTGCCGCGGCGGGGGTTGTAAGCATGAAGACACCTGCGCCGATCAGTGCGGCCCGTGAGCGAATGGTCATGTGGGTTCCTCCTCACGAGGGGGGGTCGATTCCTCAATAGGCAACGTCTTGTCCGCAACGGCGCCTGGCAAGCAGCCCCCGCGGTACTGCTGTTGCACTGTCCGGAACAGCCGCCCAGTCGGGCCACCCGCCACTGAGTGTAGGGGATGGGCTTTCTAACGGTCCGGGCTTCTGCTGGCAGCGCCAGCCAGGTCCCGGGTCCGAGGACAATACGCCTACCCTGCACGGACGTCTACACGGTACGGAAGCGAGCCCCGGCGAGCGCTGTTCACCCAGCTGCCTGCTTCGAGACCTGGCCAAGCGGGTATTCCGCGCAGCAGCAATTCCCTGTTAGGAAGAGCCTC
>CAYYRT010000210.1:0-18280 GCA_964474055.1 uncultured Acidimicrobiaceae bacterium
TATCGGCAGGCTCACGATGGACGGCGGGTGGTGATCGAACCGACCGTGGAAGGGACCGCCCACCTGTTCGGTTTGGATCTCCCACCCGACCGGGTCGAAGCCATATTGAACCGGATCGGTCTCCTGGCCCGGACCCTCAAGACTGGTAGCGAAGCGAGGACCATGGATCAGCTCCGCGCCGACGTCTTCCTAGACCTCCTGGAAGGCACCCAGACGGGACAGGACACCCGGCGGGGGACCGTGGATATCCGAGTCGATCTGGACATGCTGGCCCGACTGTCCGAAACTCCAGGCGAGCTGGGCGGATATGGGCCGGTGATCGCCGACATCGCCCGCCAAGTAACCGAACGGCAAGCCGGTTCGGAGTGGCGGTGGACTCTCACCCACCCCGACAGCCGGCTCACCATCGACAACGGTCTCACCCGCCGAAGACCAACAGCCGCCCAACGCCGCCATATCCAAGCGAGGAACCGGACCTG
The DNA here is from genome assembly GCA_964474055.1 of uncultured Acidimicrobiaceae bacterium. Lineage (GTDB taxonomy): Bacteria > Actinomycetota > Acidimicrobiia > Spongiisociales > ZC4RG35 > JAICND01. Next base: position 480 of record CAYYRT010000210.1, read on the forward strand.
TGTCTTCCCAGGATGCCGGATGCCCGCCCTCGACTGCGACCTCGACCATCGGATCCCCTGGGCGGAAGGCGGACCCACCACCATCGATCATCTAGTCCCCGCCTGCCGCTACGACCATCGGATCAGACACCAAGCCGGATGGACCCACCAACCCCTCCCCGACGGCGACCACCACTGGACCAGCCGCCTCGGACACCAATACACCACCAGCGGCCAACCGCCCTAACCCGCATGCTGATGACTAGGTTGGATCGGGAAGAATATGTCGCGCCACCCTTTGACTGTGGCCTTGACGATTTGGTTGATCGTCAGTTGCTCCGGCTCGGCCATTCCGGCAACGGGCCGGGTAACCCCTCAGATGCGGGTAGTTGGGGGCGATGTGCTTCTGCAGATGCTCCCTGGAGGAGGCGAGAACGACCTGGCCCGTGGTGTGGCGGCATCCATGAGGTCAATGAACGGCGATCCGTCGACAGCGCGTCACCTTGCCTCTGTCGTTTGGGAGGGCGGACGTGCAGAATTGGTGATATTCAGGTCCGACGACAACCTCTGCATAGGTGTCAAAAACGGGGCAGCCTGTGGGCGAGACCTGCTGGAGGAAGTTGGTCTGATCATGGTGGGGGATGGAGACGGTCACGAGGTTCTCGTCGGCGTGCCTGATGGTGGGGTCGAGGTTGTGTTCACGACATCCGAGGGTCAAACGATCTCGGTGCTCCCTCTCGATGGCTTTGCTTGGGCCGGATGGCCTTCGCATCTTGGACCTCCCATCGATGTAAGGGTTTTTGACGCCAACGGTAAAGAGATGTTTCACCAATTGACCGATCATCAGTGAGCTACTCCGACGGACGTCCCTGATGGCGGGCATCCAGTACCTGTAGCAGCCTCTTGGGAGCGATCATCCGATAGGCGTCTTCGACGATCTCGGCGATCTCAGCCCAATCCACGGGAACATCGAGGTACACCCCGAGCCAGCCACGGTGACCCACATACGGTGGGATGAAGAACCGTGCGGGCTCCGCCGCCACCATCGCCTGCGCCAACCCGGGCGGGGCCGCGCACCAGAACGCCAGCCGGTCGTCGTGGTGATGGTCGGCGTAGGTGACAAAGGTCTTCTTGACGAACCAGGTCGGCTCGCCATGACTCAACCTCTCCGTCGTCTCGGGCAGAGCGAGGCAGAGTCGTCGCAGCATTTCGACCAGGCCCGGTGTCATGCCCCGGCCGCTAGGTCGGAAGGAATGTGAACGGCGAGGAGCACGCCCTCGGTCACGTTCACCCGGGCGACGGGTCCGGTCATCTTGTTGGAAATCCCCCGGGTGGTCCCGGATGGAAGAGTGTGGTTTTCGAGCGGCCAACGGAGACCCACGGTGCTGACCCCGGCCGCCGTGCCCCCGTAGGGGATGAGCGAAACGAGGTCACCCGAGGAGCCATGAATCACAAGCACCGAGCGCACCACATGGACGCGGGCCTCGGCGGTCAGCCAGGACAAATCCAGAGCGGCGAACCTATCTGAGGTCAGGAGCGAGGCATTGGCAAGGAGGTGATCGAGACGTCCACCCGATCCTCCGAGCACGATCACCTGGTCGGCTTCGATCTCGAGGGCCGCTTCGAGGGCGAGGTCGAGGTCGGTTTGGTCCTTGTCCGGCGAGTGACGTTGGATCGGGGTGTCCGGGTACTCGGCGAGGGTGGTCGCGCTGACCGAGTCGAGGTCGCCAACCACCAGATTGACGCCCAACCCGAGGCGGCGGGCGTGTTCGAGACCGGAGTCGGCGGCGATCACAAAGACCCGAGTCGGCAACTCGCCAGCCAGCCATGGCGGGGGAGGGGAGCCACCCGCCAGGATCACAACGGCGTCGAACACGGTCCCGATAAATGACAAAATCGTCTTAGGTACACCAGCGCGGGTAAGGCTTCAAGGTCAATAAGAGGTTGAGCCTCTCCTGAGGGGTGAGTCAAGGGTTCAAGTAGAGGTCTAGCCATGAGAAGACCTGGTCATACCAATGAAGACTGGCCTGCGGGGTCAGGATCCAGTGGTTTTCAGCCGGGTAATAGAGCAGCCGGGCGGGGACTCCCTTGGCCTTGAGCACCCCGTAGAACTCGAGCCCCTGCGTGGCAGGTACCCGGTAGTCACGTTCGGAGGCGATGACCAGGGTGGGGGTGTTGTAACCGGAGGCATGCGACGAGGGGCTGTACCGCTCAACCGAGGCTCGGTCGTCCCAGATCTCCGCCCCATAAGCCCGAGCGCGACCGGAGGTCACATCGGAGGCGTACATGCCGGTCAGGTTGGTGACGGCGGCATGGGCCACCGCGCAGGAATATCGGGAGGTTTGACCGGTGATGAAGGAGACCAGATATCCACCGTATGAGCCACCGGCGATGGCCATTCGCTCCTCGTCGACCAGTCCGGCGCCGATGAGATGGTCGGTCACCGCCTCGATATCGCGATACGGACGATCACCCCAGGCGCCGTGGATCGACATGGCAAAGTCCTGACCGAACGAACTGGAGCCATGGAAATTGACCATCGCCACCAGATATCCCCGGGCGGCGAAGGCCTGGGCGTGCCAGCGCCACTGCCACCCGTCGCCGAACACCCCGTGCGGGCCACCGTGGATCAGGTGAAGCAGAGGCGTTTTTGGGGGATTGTCCGGTGGATGGATAATGAACATCTGAACCGGGGCGCCATCGGCTCCGCTGACAACGAGATCCTCCACCGGCCCGAACGACAGGTCGGCAATCGCCGCGGTAGTGAAAGTGCTGACTTCCGCCAGTTGTCCGCTGTCTGCGAGCCGTACGACCTCGGGAGGGGAGGTCAGGCTGTGGCGGGACAGATAAACGGTGCCATCGGGGGCCACTGCCGGCCCGCTCAGAGTTCCCCCACGGGCTAACACCTCCGGAGTTTCTTCGCCCGCTACCAGCCGGAACAGATGCTGACGACCCCGATCCTCGGCCACGAAGATGATGTCGCCGCGACCGTCGAACTCCCAATCATCCGCCGATCGGTCCCAGCTCTCGGTGAGTTGGCCGGCCGCACCGGATTTGAGATCGACCGTACCCAGGCGGACCCGGTCGCCGTAGAAGTCGGGGATCATTTGGTATCCGATCAGCAACCTTTGTCCATCAGCCGAAAACCGGGGCCGGCGAACGTGGGCTGCCCATTCCGGTGTCAGCTCCGTCTCTGTCCGGCTCGCCAGGTCGATCAGGTAGAGCGAACGCTTCAACTGGCGATGGGGGGGAAGGGAGGAGTCGGCGACATAGGCCACCCGGGTGCCGTCGGGGGAAATGTCGAAATCGCTGACCGGATCATCGGTGTTGGCGAACGCCCACCACTTCTCGGAGTTGGGGGTGACGTCTGTTGTCGTCTCCGATTCGAGGTCGAGAGCGAACAGATGGGGCACCTCACCGGTTGTCAGCCACATGTCCCAGAAGCGATAGATGGCGTCATCGGTGACGTGGACGGTGTACTTGGCTTCCTTGCGCCGTGCGGCTTCAGCGGCCGTGGCGGCGACGGTCATGTGGTTCTTGAAGAGGTTGGCCAGCACAATCAAACCCGAGCCATCGGGCAGCCACTTGGCTCCGAGAACTCCGAGCGGAAGGCTGGTGACCTGGCGGGGGCCGGACTCTTCCCGATCGGACACGAAGAGCTGTTTGCCGAGGTCCTCCGTGTTGACGACATACGCCAGTTGTTTTCCATCGGGCGAAACCTGGGGGCGGCTTGCGTTCACTTCGGGGGCGGTCAGCGGAGTGGCCTGCCCACCGCGGGAGACCTGCCATATTCGACCCCTGCCCTGGTTCTCGGCTACATCGTAGGTGGTGACCGCCACCACCACTCCTGCATCAGCGTCCACAGCCGGTGGCCCCACCCGGGGGAGGGACCACAGGACCTCAGGTGTCACCGACCGCGACACGATTCCCTGCTCGGTGGTCATCCGCCCCAACTCGCAAACACACCCGATCCGACCTCTGAAGGAGCGTTTTCATCGAGGTGTTGGACGAGGATGCGATCAGACGCACCGGGGAGGACAAAGGCGTCGCCCTCCGGTGACCAGAAGGTCAAGCTTCGGCTGTACTGATCCCAGAAGGGCAGATACTCGGTGATGAAAGTCGCGCTCGGCGCGAATCCCGGGTACACGGCGACCTCACCCTCGTCCCACACATTCGGAATCAACTCGCTCGCTTCGAGGTCGATCGTGAAGTAGAGGAGCTTGAGACCGGCCGGATCCCAGGCGAAACCCACCACGTCTTCGGAGTCGATCAGGATTGGCTCGCCTCCACTGGTGCTGACCACGCGCAACCTTCCGAGACCCATGCCGGGTGGGCTGTCGACATAGGCGACCCGATCCCCGCCGCTGTTGGGGACGAACATCCCCACTCCTTCCACCGGCGCGAGGGCGGTGACGTTGCCGGTGGTGTCGAGGATGCTCAGAGACTGGGGTGGCCCTGCCGTGAGCACGACCACACGGCCGTCGGCGAGGAAGGCGGGCGCCTGGAACCTGCCAGTTTCGACGGGGATGTCAGTGCGAGTCCCATCCGGGGAGAGGAAGGCCAGGACCTGGCCGGCCACGTGTATGACCAGACGGGCGCCGTCTGGTTGCCAGTCGAAGTAATAGGGGTTGCCACCGTCGACAAGATCGGCCGTGCCAGCCGCGACATCCACCAGGCCCAGGGCCACACTTTCGCCGTCCGGAGAATTGCCGAGGTACGCCACCCGATCACCCTGTGGGCTCCACGAGTAATAGAAGGGAGGGGTGGGGACCTCGATTTGCCGCTGGCGGGTGGAGTCGCCCATGCCGATTGCTGTCCGCGATTCAGCGGCGATGATCTCGGTCCAGACTGCCAGCCTGCCATCGGGGGACCACGTCGGCTGACGGAGCACCACTCCGACCGTCTCTTCATGAATCGGGGAGGCAGTGCCGTCGAGGCCAAGAGCGCTGAGGCCGCCGCCGTCGTTATGAACGAGCAGCGGCCCATGGGAACTGGAAGAGCACGCAGCGACGGCCAGGCTCACGATCAATATCATCCGCGGTAACGCTCGGCGCATCGGCCAGTCGATCCTAGGACTCGATCGGCAGGTCTACCGTTGCCCGGAGGAAGGAGTTCTCAATTGCCTGCGCTGGCTGTTCTCACTTCTGGCGGGGATGCCCCCGGAATGAATGCGGCGATCAGAGCCGTCACCAAGGTGGCGGCCTCGCGGGGCATTCCGGTTTGGGGTGTGGAAATGGGTTATGACGGTTTGATAGACGGCGAGTTCCGTCCCCTCACCCGCCAGATTGGACGAAGCGGCGTGTTGACCCCGACCGTGGAGGTCGAGGCGATGGGCAGCCTCGGCGGGACCGCTCTCGGATCATCGCGGTGTCCACGGTTCCTTTCCCGGGAAGGCCGTGCCCAGGCCGCCGACCAACTCGAGAAGTATTCGATCACCGGACTACTCGTCATCGGGGGCAACGGATCCATGGCCGGCGCCCACGCCCTCGCCGTCGAAAGCGAGGTGCCCATCATCGGCATACCGGCGTCGATCGACAACGACATCGGTCTCACAAGGGAATCCCTGGGGGTCGACTCGGCCCTCAACACCATTATCGAGGCCTGTGACAAGATCACCGACACGGCCCGCAGCCACCACCGGGCGTTCATCGTCGAGGTGATGGGCCGCCACTCCGGCTACCTGGCGATGGCCTCGGCGGTGTCGGCCGCCGCCGACGGCGTGCTGTTACCCGAACAACAGCGCAGCCGCGAGGAGGTGATCGATGCGGTCTTCGATTGCATAGTCGGGAGTTTCGATGAGGCCCGTGACAAGACCCGGGTTCTCATCATCAAATCAGAGGGTGTTCCGCTACCTACACACGAGTTGGTGGAGGAGGTAACCACCCGATTGGGACCGTCAACCAACATCGAGGTGCGGGGGACGGTCCTTGGTCACCTCGTTCGAGGCGGGAACCCCTCCTTTCGCGATCGTTTGTTGGCGGGTAGGTTCGGTCTGGTTGCGGTTGATACCGCCCTGCACGGACGAACCGATCTCATGACTGGCTGGAACATCATCGACCAGGGAGAAGCGACCTCCGACTCATGGATCAAGCTGTTCCCGATTGCCGATGTGCTCAAGGAGACCGAATCGTTGCTGGACGGCACCAGCGCGGTCACGATGGATCGGGTCAACCGGATGGAGGCGATCCAGGGGGTGCTGTCGTTGTGAAGGCGGGCGGGGAGGCGACCGCTCGTTGACGGGCGACCTCGACCACGACCACGACCAGCGAACCGAGGCCGAGGCCGATCGCTCCGGTCACCGACAGCTCCGCAAAAGCCCCGGCACCAAGGATGACCCCGCCCAACAGCGGCCCGAAGACCCGCCCGAGCGCCATCAGCGACTGGGCGTCACCTACCCGCTCGGCCGGGCTCAGAGACCGTTCGGCCAGGAGCCGGAAGACTGCGGGAATCCCCATCCAGAAGACGAATCCCCAGGCGGTCATCGCCAGCAAGAAGACCGCGCCTGATCTGACGGTGCCGACCGCCGCCGCCGAGAGAGCGGCGGCCAGGAGCCACAACCCGGCTGACCCCCGACGCGCCGGAAAACGGGTGGCAATGAACCCGACCAGGGCATTGAGGCCATAGGCAATCGAAACCACCGCCGGGGAGAGGCCGGCAACCTGTCGTCCGGCCGACGCCGCGAAAACGAACACTGCCGATCCGGACAGGGTGATGGTGAACAGGGCAGCCAGCAACATCCGGTTGGTGCGGGAGTCGGACACGTTGCGTCCGATCACAGGCAGGTCTCCGTATTTTGCATCTATGGCCAGGGTGACCAGAGAGATCACCGCCAACAGCGCGTAGATGCCGCGGTAGTTAGACACTTCGGCGATGAGGCCGAGCACGGGCGCACCGACGGCGGCGGTCAATGGAGCCACCGCGGCCACGTCGGTCAAGCCCAGACGGTGCCGGGTTGCCTCCGCCCAGGACAGCCAGGTGAGCAGACCCAGGCCGATGCCGGCGGCGGCCTGGGCGATCAGGATGAGCCAGAAGAGGTCGGTGGCGGCACTGATGGCATAGGCGACTGCGACGCCGATGAGAGAGGCCCGGTGGAGATTCGCACGCGGTCGCAAAAGCCGGCCGGCCAGGAAGTTCGTGGCAGCGAACCCACCCACCTGGAAAGTGGAGATGAGACCAGCGGTGCCCAGAGTCACCCCCAACTCGGAGGCGAGGTCGAGTATCAGAAAAGGAGTGGCCGTGAAGGCCGCTGCCACTACCGCGGCGGCGGCCAGAACACCAGAGGAGGCGTGGGAGCGGGGAGCCAGAAGGGCGCGGACCGGTGCAAACACCGCGTGAGGCTATCGGCTGGGGGGCGAGTCAGGTGATGATGCGGCTTCCGGTTCGAACTCGACGCGAAGGTGTTGATGGGCTTGCGTCAACGCCGCGGTCACTTCCTCGGGCGTGGTACCGGCGGCAAACATGAACCCGAGGTAACGGTCGGAGTCGGGAACCGGAAGCAGGTAGGTGCCCGGCGAGGCGGTGATCTCAACGGATCGGATTCCGGGAGTAGCCAGGGCTCGGTCGATGCCGGTCACTTCCCGCAATGTTCCGGCTGAAGGTATGGGCAACATCATCACCCCGCTCGCTCCTCGATCAACCTCCGGGTGGTGGCCAGGTCGGCCGAGTGCCTGGCGCAGAATCATGGTCTCGAGGGAGGTCCCCAACAGCCCGAACTTGAGGGTGCGTCCACAGATCCCTCCGATCGAGCGGGCGGCAACTTCGATGATGCGCGGTCGGCCAGCGGTGATCCGGAGTTCGGCGTGAATCGGGCCCTCGGTCAGACCAAGACCTGCACAGGCGGCACCGGTCAGCCGGAACACCTCCTCAAGCACTTCAGGGTGAAGGCGGCTCGGGGTCACATAGATGGTCTCCTCGAAGTAGGGGCCGTTGAGTGGTTGGGGTTTGTCGAAAATGGCAAGTACCTCGAGGTGTCCTTTCGACAACATGCCCTCGACCGCCACCTCGGGTCCAGGGACGAAGGCTTCGAGCAGTAACGGCTCGGCGGGGTCGTGGCAGGCGACCGCATTGATCTGGCGGACGCGCTCGGCGACAGCCTCGATGTTCGAAGGACTGTCGACGCGAATCACTCCCCGGCTTCCCGAGAGCGACAACGGCTTGACCACCAGCGGAAACCCGACTTCGGCCGCCAAGATCAGCGGTTCGTCTTTCGGTCCAAGCACGCGGAAGGTCGGCTGCGGTACTTCGGCTTTCTCGAGGGCTCGCCGCATCATCACCTTGTTACGGGTGGCGGCTGCCGCCCACGGTGGGTTGTGCGCCAGGCCGAGTTGTTCGGCAGCCAGAGCCGCGACGACCACGCCGCGGTCGTCGACGGGGATCACCGCGTCGACGGGACTGGTCACCGCCAGCGCCACGACCGCATCGGCTGCCTCCTGCGGCTTGTCGAGGTTTACGCGGACGAATCGGTCGAACCCGCTCAGGGGCAGCTCCTCCTCGGCAGCCACGGCGACCTCAACGCCCAGGGCACTGGCGGCCTCGAGAAAGTCATCCACCCGATATGAAGTCGTCGGCAGAATGAGCAGTACCCGGGCCACGGACGGGACGGTACCGGTCACGGGTGGCAACCGAGACCTGTTGGTTGGACTGGCCATCCAGCTACCCTTCCCGGCATGGACGAAAACGTCATCACGATCTCCCCGGACGCCCTTGAGATGATCCGCCAGTTGCGGGATCAAGAACCTGGTGATGGCGAGATCGGCCTGTTCCTGGAAGTCACCGGCGTCCGTCAAGGCCAGTTCGCCTATGAACTCGCCTTCATCCCGGTGGCCGACTCCAGCACCGATCACATGGTCGAGCGCCATGGAGACCTGGCAGTGATCGTCCCCCTCAAAGATGTGGTCAGCCTGGCCGGTTCATCCCTCAGTCTGAACGATCAGGGTCTGGCGATGGACAACCCCAACCGCCCGGCGGCTATGTCCAGCCCGACCATGGCTGTCCCGCAAGGAGACCTGGAGGGACCGCTGGCCGATCAAATCGTGCAAGTCCTGGCCGAGTCGGTTAACCCTGCCATCGCCTCTCATGGGGGCCGGGCCGAACTTGTCTCGGTCGACGGGTCGACGGCCTATCTGAAGCTGGCCGGTGGCTGCCAGGGGTGCGGGATGGCACAGGTGACACTCAAACAGGGGATCGAACGGATCCTGCTCGATGCCATCCCCGCGATCACGGAGGTGGTGGACGTCACCGATCACGCCGCCGGTTCCGATCCCTATTACCAGAAGTCCAAGAAGTAACCCCCGTCACCGTGCGTCCACTTTTGTCGAGTGGCCTGGAACCCAACCACTCACAGGGGCGTCTTAGATCCGTGCGTACCCGCCAGGCGTTGCTGCTCACCCTCGTCCTTGTCTTCCTGAGTGGCATCCCGGCACTGGCCCAGAGCACTGAACCCGCCGGTCCCATCAGCCTCGAGGCGTCGGCCGGTCTGGCCAACTATGTCGATGGCCGTAGTCCCGTCGACCTTGCTGTGACCATCTCGGCCGATGTGCTCTTTGCGGGCCATCTCGAGGTGCGTCACTCCGCCAGCTTGATCCTGGTACCAGTCGAGGTCCCCGCTGGTGGCGAGAAGACATATCAGCTTGTGATCCCCCCACCCGTGGGGAGCGCGTCCGCCAGGATCCGGCTCTTTGCCACCGGGTCGGACCAGGTCGTAGTGAGTCGCAGTCTTCAGCTTCGGATCGCCGAAGAGCAAGCCCTGGTCGCAGTGGTGGGTCCGGCCGAGGTGGTGGCGGCGATCGACGCTGCCATCGTTTCGATCACCGAAGCAGATGTCATCGCGTCGCCTGTCACGCTCGAACGGCTGGCAATCGGGATCAACCCCGCCCGCTATCTGGTTTTGTCCCCGGCCGTCGAGGTTCCCCCGGCAGCCCTCTCCTGGCTGCGCGCCGGAGGACGCCTGGTCGTCGACGAGGATGAGATCGGCCGCCTCGGTCTCGATCTCGGGGCCCCTTCTCCCGACGTCGACAGCGTGCACTATTCAATGGGTTCGGGTCAGGTGGTGGCAGTCGACGATGTGAGCCGTCTCTCCTCCGAGGAGTGGGGTACGTTGTTCCGGCCGGGAGAGGTCAAGTTTGCCCCCCGCGACGCCTGGCAGAGTCCCGATCTCCAGATGATGGGTGCCGCCACCAACGCCGGCGACCAGCGGGTGCCTCGCCTGCCGTGGCTGTTGGGAGCGGTGGTCGCATATGCCATTCTGATCGGCCCCGTCAACTTCACCGTCCTTCGCAGGCTCGGCAAACGCGAACTCGCCTGGCTGACGGTGCCGGCGCTCTCCGTGCTGGCACTGGCGGGGTTCTGGATTGCCGGACGCAGCCAGTTGCAAACGACCATCGTCAATCACGCCACCGTGATCGTCGGCGGTGAAGCTCCTTCCGCCCGCAGTGCCGTGGCCCTGGCCGTAGGTGCGGGAGGACGGCGGACCGTCGCACTGCCGGAGGGCTGGCAATCGTATCCGGCTTCGGTCACCAACATCTTCGACGGCGGTGTCCCGGCCGCCACCACTCCCGGTCTTGTCACCGAGGACGGCTCTTTTCAGTTCGATCTGGAACAACTCGGGGCCGTGGGAATCCAGGGCACCTGGGCCGTCGACGCCACCTATCTGCCCGACCTATCGGCGTCCTTCGAAGGCGAGCGGTTGACCATCACCGTCGACAACACTACGGACCTCGAGTTTTGGGCCTGGGGGGTCGTAGCCCAGGGCCGGATCACCGTGGCGCCCGAGGCCCTGGTGGCCGGCCAACAGGGTTCCGAGTCGGTGATCCCCGGCCAGCAGGGGTTCAACGAGTTTGGCGACGTGGGTAATGCGGTGATCAACGCCCGCCAGATGTGGGACGATCCCACTATCTGGCAGCGTCTTACACCGCTCGGCACTGCGGCTGCCTTTGATCTCGGCTCGAGCGACTCCTATTTCTTCGGCTTCTCTGACAATCTCGATGTTCCCGTGACCCTCGATGGGGACCAGAAGACGGCGACGGGTGTGGCCATCGTGGTGGTGCCGATCGACGGCTCCGCAATTGGCACCACGAACTCGACCCTCGTATCGCATCTGGTCGATCCCGGCGATGCCACCTGGATCGACTGGGGCCCCGGTTACCTCCAGGTCTACAGCTCTGAGGTGACCCTTGGTTGGAATGTTCAAGACCGATCGGCGGGCAACCCCAATCTGCGGGTGAGCGACATGTTCGGAGAGGTTCCCCGCAATCTTGCCGCTTACAACTGGTTGACCGGTCAATACGACGACGTGACCGCCGGACAGGTCCTCGACCTCAACCGCTACCGCTCGGTTGACGGCGATGTTCTCGTCAGGGCCGTGGCCGCCGACCAGGAGAACGAAGACTTCATTGAGTTCACCATTTCTCCATACGCCTTCACGCTGGATTGGGCCTGATGATCGCCACGCTTTCGGGGGTTGAAAAGCGGTACGGCTCGGTCAAGGCTCTCGATGGACTCGAGCTTGAGATTCCCGAGGGTTCCGTGTTCGGCCTGATCGGGCCCAACGGTGCCGGCAAGACCACTTCGATGCTCGTGATCAGCACCCTCCTCGCCCGTGACGCCGGCAAAGTCGAGGTGTTGGGCATCGATCCTCAGCGTGACCCGCGGGGTGTGAGGCGGCTGCTCGGGTACATGCCCGATTTCTTCGGTTTCTACGAGAACCTCACCGCCCGCGAATACCTGGCGTTCTTTGCCGCCGCTTCAGGCGTCAAACCGGCCGGCCGCGAAGCCGTCATCACAGACCTGCTTTCCCTGGTCGATCTATCCCACAAAGCCGACGCCGACGTCAACTCCCTCTCCCGTGGAATGAAGCAACGGTTGTCGCTGGCCCGCGCGCTGGTTCACGATCCCCAACTGCTTGTCCTCGACGAACCCGCCTCGGGTCTTGATCCGCGGGCCCGGGTGCAACTGCGGGAGTTGATCGCCGAACTGTCGCGTCTGGGAAAGACCGTGATCATTTCGTCCCACATCCTGTCCGAGCTCGAAGGGATTTGTTCGCATCTGGCGGTGGTCGACGAGGGCAAGGTCAAAGCCATGGGCCATCTCGAGGACATTCGCAAGACCCTGACTTCGAGCCGACGGGTCACCGCCCGGATTCCCGACGATCGGGTCGATGCCGTCGTGGATCTGATTGGAGGCGACTCGACGGTTCATGAGGTTGACGTCGAGCGGGGCCGGGTTCGGTTCGTCCTTTCGGGCGATGACGGTGACTCGGCCCGACTCCTCAACCGGATCGTCGCCGCCGGCCACGAGGTCTTCGAATGGCGGGTTGACGCCGCCGGCCTGGAGGAGCTGTTCCTGCAGATCACAGCCGAAGAGGAGGGAGCGGCATGAATCCGGTCCTTTCCCGCGAGATACTCGAGCGGTTCCGCGGCCGCCGCTCGTCCTTGCTCATGTTCCTGTGGACCCTGGGCATCGGTCTGGTCGGATACGTGGTTTACCTGGTGGGCCAGGAGGTGGCCGCCAACTTTTTCGGCATGGGACGTTTGATCACCACAGGCTTTGTAGGGCGCTTCCTCTTCCAGGGGATGGTGCTGCTCATGGTCACCGCGGTGGTGATGGTTGTGCCCGGGATAACTGCACTGGCGATTGTGGGGGAGCGGGAGCGGCAGACCCTCGGGCTGTTGCAGGTGACCCAGCTCACCCCGTTTCAGCTGGTGTTCGGCAAGCTGACCTCATCCCTCTCCTACTTCCTGCTCCTAGTGGTAGCGGTGGCGCCCATCATCGCCCTACCTCTGCTGTTCGGGGGGATGTCCTTGGGCGACATTTTCGCCGGACTCGGCATGATGTTGCTGACGGCCACGATGGTGGGAAGTGTGTCGCTGGCGATCTCGGCGAGGGCCAGGTCGAGCCGGGGGGCTGTGGCCGGCTCTTACGCCTTCAGTTTTGTGATCGCCTTTTTCTCGGTGGCCATGATCCTGGCCGAGCTGTTGATTTTCCGGGGCAGTTCCAACGAGATCATCCCGCCGAGAGGCCGTGAGATCTACAGCTCCTGGATCAACCCGTACATCGCCACTGTCGACGCGGTTGCCTCCCCGCTGTCGCTGCGCAACGATGGTCAGTTCACTCCCTTCACCCCGGCCGAGGCCCTGTTGTATTTCCGCCAGGGGGTCAGCCGATCCTTCGGTGGGGTGGCGTTTGATGTCGAACAACGAGGGTTTGGTATCCCCGAAGGGATTGTCGCGCCAGAACAGGAAGTTCGATTGCGGCGGGGTCCGGTGTGGATCCGAACGGTGGTTCTGTACGTCGTAATCAGCGGTCTGGCTTTGTTGAGAGCAGCTCGCATCGTCACAGCCCCTGCACTAGCACCCATACGAATCAAGAGAGCCAAGAATGCCTCTGCCTAACTCCGTCACCCAGCTGATCGCCTCGGCCCGCCGTCACCTACTCACCGCGGGCGTGGTCAGACTGTTGATCACTTTCGTTGGTGTCGCCGCCGCCCTCTCATCGATTCTGGTCGCCATCGGGCGATACGTCGTACTGCCCTGGGCCGAACCAACCGCCGCCGCCTTGATCGGTCTGGCGGTGGTCGGTGCGATCGTCACCGCAGTGGTCCGGCGTGCATCCACTCCGGCCGCGGCCCTCGCCGTCGACCGACGCCTGGGTGGATACGACCGGGTATCCACTGCCCTCGAACTCTCCCATCAATCCGAGCTCGACGATCTCGAGCGCCGCCAGATGGATTCGGCCGATACCTGGGCACAGTCCCGCACCCTCGATGGATTCGGACGCGTTTTTCCAAGTGGTCCACTGCCCCGCTTGGCCGCGGCGGCCCTGGTCGCAACATTGGTCATGGCGCTGGTCCCCGCCCCTGCCGACGTCGCCCTGGCGAGGCAAAGGGCCGATCAGGAGTTGATTCAGGACGAAATCGAACGCCTTGAGGAAGAAGCCGCGGAGGCACCTCCCGAGGTGAAGGAAACTCTGGAGCAGCTGATCGCCGATCTGGCTCAAGCCGAAACCCTCGATGAGGCGATTGCCGAGCTGGGTGCCGCCCGTCAGGAACTGGCTGAACAGGCCGACCCGGTTGAACTCCCGCGCAAGACCGCCCTCGCCGGTCTCGAACAGCGACTCACCCAGAACCCGCTCGCTGAAGGCTCCTCCGCTGCCGAACAACTCCGCGACCTCGCCGAGTCGCTGGCTGAGTCCAGCCCCGAGGCGATGTCCGCAGCCGCCCAGGAGCTTGGTGCCCGGGCTGAAGATCTGGCCGGCATCGACCAACCCCTGTCCGATGCGCTGGCCGCTGCCGCCGAAGCTCTCGAGCGGGCGGCCGGAGACCCCAACACAACCGGTGAAGCATCGGAAGCGTTGCGGGAGGCGGCCGATCAGCTCGACCGAGCCAGCGCCGACGCCGAAGCCGCAGATGCGCGGGCCGATGCCCAGGCCGAAGTTCGTGATGCCCAGGCCCGTTTGGACGAGGCCCGCCAGGGCCAGGGTGAAGGTCAGGGCGAGGGTCAGGGCGAAGGCCAAGGCGAGGGCCAGGGCGAGGGCGAGGGTCAGGGCCAGGGCGAAGGCCAGGGCCAGGGCGAGGGCCAGGGCGAGGGTCAGGGACAGGGCCAGGGCCAAGGTCAGGGCCAGGGCCAGGGTCAGGGTGGCGGTGGTGGAGGTAGCGGCCAGGGTGGGGCCGGGACCGGAGCCGGATCCAGCCAGGGTGGAACGGGCTCGGGCCAGGTCGGCAGCGGTCCGGGCGAAGACGACCCCGACCGTGATCCCGCCCGGGGCCAGATTTTCGACCCGGTCGAGTCCGGACTCGGCGACGAAGTCAGAGTGGACTTTTCCGGCGGCAACCAGCCCGGCGAACCGACCGGGTCCGCTTCGGGCCAGGGTGTCGAGAACTTGCCATTGACCGGTTACAGCGACCGATTCGGAACCTACCGCGACACCGCCCTCGATTCACTCGACCGCCTGGTGATTCCTTCCTCGATGCGTGATCTGGTCCGCCTTTACTTCACAGAGTTGGAGCCATGAGTCCAGAAGAATTCGCCCGTCTATTGGCATCCGCCCGCGAGGAAGTGGGCAAGGTCATCGTTGGTCAGAGTGACCTGGTCGACACTGTCCTCATCGCGGCCCTGTGCGAAGGCCACGTGTTGTTGGAGGGTGTCCCGGGTCTGGGTAAGACGAAACTGCTTTCCACCCTTGGGAAAGTGCTCGACGTTGCCTTCGGCCGGGTCCAGTTCACCCCCGACCTGATGCCGGCCGACATCCTCGGCACCAAGGTCCTCCAGGGCAACGACTTCAAATTCCACGAAGGTCCAATCTTCGCCAACCTTGTGCTGGCCGACGAGATCAACCGCGCCACCCCCAAGACCCAGTCGGCGTTGCTCGAGGCGATGCAGGAACGACGGGTCACTCTGGGGGGCGAGACCCACTTGCTGCCCCGACCGTTCCTGGTGATGGCGACCCAGAACCCCATCGAGCAGGAAGGTACCTATCCGCTGCCCGAGGCCCAGCTCGACCGTTTCATGTTCAAGGCCCTGGTTCCGTTCCCCTCGGCCGAGGACATGCTCGAAATCCTGCGTCGAACCACCGCGGGCGAAGAGGCGCTGCCCGACGCGGTGCTGGATGGTCCGACCTTGCAGGCGATGGCCCGCCTGGCGCGGGATTTGCCTGCCGGAACTCACCTGCTGCGTTATGCGGCCACTCTCGTCGAGGCAACCCACCCGGAAAGCCCAATCGCTCCCGACCTGGTGCGTCGATACGTTCGCAACGGGGCGAGCCCCCGCGGTGCACAGGCGATGGTGATGGGAGGCAAGGCCGCCGCCCTCATGGACGGTCGCCCCAATCTGGCCGCCGAGGACATCTGGAGGACCGCCCGTATGGCTCTTCGCCACCGGTTGGTGCTCGGATACGAAGCGATGGCTGACGGCATCAAGCCCGATCAGATCGTTGAAGACGTGCTCGGGGCCCATCCGTCACCTACGGCGGACTGATGATCCTCACACCCGAGTTACGTGCCCGCCTCGAGCGGCTGTCGGTGGTATCCCGACGGCGGGTGTCCGCTCAATGGGCCGGTCGCCATTCGTCCAAGCACAAAGGGGAAAGCCTCGACTTCGCCGACTACCGCGAATACGTGCCCGGTGACGATTTCCGCCGTATCGACCACAACCTCTGGGCCCGCCTCGGGGTTCTGCTGGTCCGCCAGTTCGAAGCCGAAGAGGAGATGCCACTGAAGGTAGTGATCGACACCTCCCGGTCCATGAGCTTCTATTCGAAGTTCGAGACTGCCCGTGTGCTGGCGGGGATGCTGGCATATATGGGTCTGGCGGGCGGCGACCGCGTGCAGCTCTTCGCAGTTCCCGGCGACGAAGGCCGGGCCGTGGGCCTGGGTCCGATCGGGCGGCATCTCTCCCAATGGCCCCGTCTCGAGTTGTGGCTGGAGTCACTGCAACCCACCGGCACCGGATCACTCGCGTCGGCCGTGCGGAGATTGTCGGGAGAGGGGACCGTGCGGGGGTCACTCATCCTGGTGTCCGATCTGCTCACGCCCGATTGGCAGCCCGCCCTCGATGGTCTGGCAGTCGGGTCGGGTGGAGTTGTCCTCCATGTCCTGGGTCAGGAAGAGCTGGCCCCCGAGCTGGCGGGCGATCTTCGGCTGGCCGACTCCGAAAGCGGAGGAGAGTTCGAGGTCTCCACATCCGAAGAGACGATGCGCCGCTACCGCGAAGCTCTGGAACGATTTGCCCTGGAGGCATCAGGTCGGGCCCGCCGCTCGGGTCTTGACTATGTGCTGGTCCCGGCCCTTCCCGGCGCACCCGAACAGGTGCTGGCCGCCCTGGCCCGGGCCGAGGCAGTCCGATGAGCTTCGGGCCCCCTTCCCCCCTACGGGGTACTCCCCCCAACGTCGGCCCTGCGGGCCTCCTGGGGGGAGAAACAGTCGGCCCTGCGGGCCTCCTGGGGGGAGAAACAGTCGGCCCTGCGGGCCTCCTTCTGTTTCTCCCCCCAGCGAGCGCAGCGAGCGTTGGGGGGAGCGCCGGCGTAGCCGGGAGGGGGGCAGCCATGGGGCGCGAGACATGAGCTTTCTGATACCGGCCGCGTTCGGTTTGGCCGCATTGGCGGGTCCGCTCATCGTGCTCTACATGTTGCGGTCGCGTCGCCAGCGGGTGGAGGTGCCCAGCACCCTGCTCTGGCAACAACTCGACCTGCCGGTGTCGTCGGCGATTCCATGGCAGAGGCTGCGTCTCACCCCCCTGCTCATCCTCCAACTTCTCGTGCTGGCGGCGTTTGTCCTGACCCTGGCGCGCCCGTTCTACACCCAGCAGACCCTGCTCGGCCCACACACCGTATTCGTGGTCGATACGTCAGGTTCGATGGCCATGGCCGGTCGGCTCGAGAGAGCCAAGACTCTGGCGCTCGATCTGATCACCGACCTCAGCGAAGCCAATCAAGTTTCGGTGGTGGAAGCCGGGCCTGCACCCGAGGTCCTGGTCGCGTTTGCCCGCGACCCCGAATTGGTGGCTTCCGCCCTGGCCGGACTCATCCCCACCGGGGGCCGGGCAGATCTCTCCGGAGCCATCCGGCTGGCCAGGGGCCTTGCCACCCCTGACCGCCCCACCAATGTCCTCATCTTTTCCGACGGTGGCGACACTCCTCTTCCGGAAGAACCCGTGGCAGGCGCCGACTACGTCATGATGGACGACATCGGTCCCAACCTGGCAGTCACCGTCTGGTCGCTGGAACCGTCGACCGAAGGCACCACCAGGGCGTTTCTCCAGGTTTCCAACTTCTCGGCCGAGCCTGCTTCAGTCCGAGCCGAGGTGACGGTCAACGGGCTTACCGCAGGGTTT
>CAYYRT010000211.1:0-12181 GCA_964474055.1 uncultured Acidimicrobiaceae bacterium
TCAGTCATGGGTCGAGTGCTCGGTTGAGGTTGTGGTGAGAGATGGACTGCCGCGAAGTCCGTGCAGGACCAGTCCTATTACATGCCGCTTGCGGCGTTCCAGGTCGCCGGCGTCGTCGAGCGCCACACCGACTGCGGGCGCTACGGTACGGCCATGGATCAGCGGGAACCAGCACAGGGAAATGATGCTGAGCAGCAATTGTGCGGCATCGCCCGAGGGGGAGTCGTCCAGTCCCAGCTCGGCGCTTATCGCCGCGAGTGCTTCCTGTCCGGCGGATAGGTGGCTGACCCCGTCCGGGAGACGCCCGCCGTTGAGCGCCTCGCGCTCGATCAGCCGGATGAAGTTCGGCCGGGCCGCCAGGAAATCGAAGTAATCGGAGACCGCGCCCGCCAGAATCGCGTCGGGACTCTGGGAGCTGGCGAGCGCCCGGGCCCGGCCCGCCCGGACCGCATCCCGCACCTCGGCGAAGCATCGGTCCAGCACCGCCTGATAGAGATCCGCCTTGGAGCCGAAGAAGTAACCGGGGGTGGCGCGTGACACGCCGGCCGCCGATCCGACCTGGCTCAGGCTGGTGGCGTCGTAACCCTGGGTAGCAAAAAGCCGCTCCGCCGCGTCCAAGATGGCCGCGCGGCTGCGGTTAGGGTCTCGCTCCTTGTCGTTTCGGGTGCTCAGCGGGCGCCTCCGGACAGAGCTTGCTTGCTGTTCAGCAAGTTAGCTATTGGGCCCGGCTCGTCAAGCCCTCAGCGCACCGCCGATGGATCTGCCAGGCAATTCCCCTTGATTGTGGCGCCCCGGGAGCCCGGCAACAACATGATCTACAACCTCGTGGCTGACCTCGACCAGGGAGAACCGGTCCGCGCGGCCAACCGGAGGTCCCCCGAGCTGCTAGGCGCTGCGCCTGGCGCCGGTGCGCGCCTCGACTTGCGCAAGGCAGCGGGTCTGCAGCTCGAGAATGGCCCACACCGAGCCCCGTGCTTTCAGCTCACCCCAGGTACAGTCGGCGATTCGCTTCACGGTACGGAACCGTATGGCCGGGTCGTGGCCTTCGATCAGCGAGCCGCGGGCCAGCGCGGTCTGGTTTCGTTCCCAGGCCGTGACCCAGAGCAGCACCCGGATCCAACCCGTCAGGCATTCCAATGATGGGAGGTTTTCCCGCGCGAGCAGCCGTGTCAATTGGTGGCGGCTGCGCAAGCCGAGCGAGGCGGTGAGCCGCCGCATGGAGCCTACTCGTCCGTTCCACGCGACCAGGATGCTTACCAGGGAGCGGCCATCTTCGGAGAGCCAGTACATGGTGGAATGGAGGAGCTGCTCGACGAGCGGCCCCACCAACACAGGCGTAACTGCGTCCGGCACAAAAAGCTCCTCAGGCGACTGACAGTCGAGATTGAACTAATCTCGAACTGCCGCGTCAACCAATCATTAAATCTGTTGGTCATAAGGATAAGACTGGGAACCTCTGAGTGGCCGCGCCAGAAGTCATAGCGCGCCCGGCTACTCGGCACCTATCATAGCGCCGTATCCCTCACACGCAACCCGTTCCAGCACCGCATAACTCATCGCACCGGGTCGAGCCCGGTCCACCCTCGTCTGTGGATCGCCTCCTCCGAGCCGAGGAACTCTTATGTCACGCAGTCGTTTAGGGCAGGCACGGACCGCGATGCTCAGCAGTCTGGCGGCGGGCGGGATGATGTGGGGCGGAGTGCGAGTCACCGCTGAGCTGACCGGCGGTGCGCCGGACGCGATGGCGATGCCCCCGGGGGATACCACTTACGTGTTCGGGCCGGTGCAGAAGGCCGGCACCACCTCGGGTGCCAACTATATCGAGAGCTTCACCGCGCCGGCCGGCCCCGGGCTCTACACCCTGCGCATCGTCAACGGCAACGCCGACGGCACCAACCGCGCCACGCGGGTCACAGCCCGGCTGAACGGTGCCCTGATCGTGGGGTCGTCCGACCTCAACTCGGGCACCGCGCAGGTGTCCAAGATCGTGGCAGTCACCCCGGTGGATACCCTGCGTCTTACTGTGCGGGGACCGGCCGGTTCGTTCGTCATCGCGTCGGTGTTCAGCACCCCGGATCCGTCCTACAATCTGTTCGGGCCCAATCAGTACGCCATCCCCAGCGGCACTAGCAAGACGCACACGGCCAGCTTTACGCGGCCGGAAGCCGCTGCGGGACCGTTCAGGCTTTACATCGTCAATGGGGGCGCGGACGGCACTCAGCGGGTCTCCAGCTTCACCGTCTCCATCACCAGTCCGGGCAATTCGGCGAGCGTCGCAGGAGCCGGGGTGGGGTCGATCGTGAAGGACATCCCACTCGGTATCGGCACTAACAGCGTCAGCGTCCAGCTCAGCGGGCCGACCCAGAGCTTCGTGACGGTCCGGGTGACCGCCACCGATACCACTACGCCGCTGCTGACCATCACGGCCCCGCCGCCCGGCACGGTCACCCGGGACACTGCGATCGAGGTGACCGGCACCATCCAGTCGCCGACCGGTGCGACGGTGAGCGTCAACGGGATCGCCGCGGCCGTGACCGGCACCAGCTACACCGCCACGGTGCCGCTTCCCGCCGAGGGGAGCAACCTGCTCACCGTCTCGGCGGTGTCGGCTGCGGGCACGCAGGTGGACTCGACCCGCACGGTGATTCGCGACAGCGAGAGCCCGAACCTCGCCCTGTCGAGCCCGGCCGATGGGTCGGCCACCAACACCGCGACAACCACCGTGACCGGCACGGTCATCGATGCCACCCCGGTGACGGTCAACACCAACGGCACGCCGTGGACCGTGGGGGCCGGAGGCGCGTTCGGAGGGACATTCCCGCTGGCCGATGGTCCCAATGTTCTCACGACGACGGCGCTGGATGCGGCCGGCAACATGACCGTGATCGCCCGGACCGTGACGCGTGATGAGACGCCTCCTGCCCTCACGGTAGACGCACCGGCCGAGGGGGCCACCGTGACGGCGGAGAATGTGACCGTGAGCGGCACCGTCACCGATCTCACCCCGGTGACGCTGACGGTCAACGGCACCGGGGTCACCGTGGGCGCTGCCGGAGCGTTCAGCACTAGCGTGCCGCTCACGGAAGGCCCGAACATGCTCACCATCGTGGCCACCGACGCGGCCACCAACCAGACGACGGTCACCCGCAACGTGACCCGGCAGACGTCGGACCCGCTGCCGCCCGATCCCGAGAGCGTGGCCCCTCCGCTCAGCCCGTTGGTCGCGTCCACCATCGGCTCGGCCACGTCGTTCCTGTACACCGGCCCCGACGCCATTCAGACCGGAGTGGCTCCGGGTACCATCACGCCGGTCCGGGCGGCGGTGATCCGGGGGCAGGTGTTGAGCCAATCCGGCGCCGCTTTACCCGGGGTCACGATCAAGGTGCTGGACCACCCGGAGTACGGGCAGACGCTCTCCCGCACCGACGGCAGGTTCGACCTCGCCACTAACGGGGGCGGCACGCTGGTCATCGACTACAGCAAGAGCGGTTACCTGCCGTCGCAGCGTCAGGTGGATCTGCCGTGGCAGGATTATGTCGAGATCGACAGCGTGGCCATGCTGCCGCTGGATCCGGCGGTAACCACGGTCAACTTCAGCCAGCCGATCGAAGTCGCCCAGGGTACGCCCGCGACCGACACCAGCGGCACGCGGCGCAACACCCTCCTGTTCGAGGGCGGAACCGAGGTCAGCGTGACGCTGCCGAACGGCAGCTCGCAGCCTATCATCGGTCCTATCAACGTGCGCTCCACCGAGTACACCGTCGGGCCACTGGGCCCGGCGGCCATGCCGGCGGTGCTTCCGCCCACCAGCGCGTACACCTACGCGGTGGAGCTGAGCGTGGACGAGGCCATGGCATTGGGCGCCACCGAGGTGCAGTTCAGCAAGCCGGTGGCATCGTACGTCGAGAACTTCATGAACCTGCCGGTGGGCCACGCCATTCCGGTCGGGTCCTACGACCGCAAGCAGGCGAAGTGGATTCCGGAACCGGACGGCCGGATCATCAAGATCCTGTCGGTGACCGGCGGAATGGCCGACCTGGTGGTGGACACCAGCGGACAGGTGGCCTCGAGCGGGCAACTCACCAGCCTGGGTATCACCGACGCGGAGCGTCAGACGCTGGCCACGACCTATCCGGTGAACCAGACACTCTGGCGCACCGAGCACACCCATTTCTCGCCCAAGGACTACAACCTCGTCTTCTGGATGGCGGCCAATGCGAGAGGTCCGAAGGATCCCAAGCTCAAGCAACCGAAGCCTCCGAAGAATCCGAACTGCCGCCGCGGCTCGATCATCTACTGCGAGAGCCAGGTGTTGGGTGAGGTGCTCTCGGTCTCAGGCACTCCCTTCAGCCTGAACTACGTGAGCGATCGAGTGCCGGGCTACACCGCGGAGTCTTCCATTGAGCTCCAGGTGGGTGAAGAGGAACTTCCTCCGGTCTCAACGAACCTCGAGAGCTTGGAGCTGAGCGTCAGCGTAGCAGGGCAACACACCTCCCGAAGCTTTTCGCCAGCGGCGGACCTGTGGGACACCTACTCTTGGAACGGTCTCGATGGCTACGGGCGGCCGGTGCAAGGGTCCCAGCCGGTCACCATCGAAAGGTGCTACAGGTATAAGCCAGTCGCGGTCACCCGGATCGGCAGTGACCTCGTGACCAACAGCTTCGGTCAGAGCATCGCCTTCCCGGGCGGCGGCAGCGCGCAGGTGGAGGCACGCCCCTTCAGCAACTCGAGTCTCTGTCACACCTGGAAGGGCCGGATCGGCGCGTGGTCCGCGCGAGGCCAGGGCTTCGGTGGCTGGAATCTGAGCGTGGCACACAGCTACGACGCCGGCGCCCGCACCCTGTATCTGGGCACAGGCGAGAAGCGTCTGGCGGACGCGATCGGCAACATCCTCGTTACTGCCGCCGGCACCGGAGTGGCCGGGTATACCGGAGACGGCGGCCCGGCCACCGCGGCCCGGATAGACGGGCCGAACCGGGTTCTGGTGGGTCCGGATGGCAGCGTCTACATCTCCGGCGGCGGCCGCCCCCGGGTCAACCGAATCAGCCCGGACGGGATCATCACCACCTTCGCAGGCACCGGAACGATCTGTAATGTCACCACCGATCCAACCTGCGGTGAAGGGCAGCCAGCCACATCCGCTCCGCTGCGGAATCCCTCGGGAATGGCGCTAGGTCCCGACGGCAGCCTCTACATCGCCGACCAGAACAACGCCCGGGTGCGCCGGGTGACCCCGGCCGGGATCATGACCACGGTGGCCGGCACCGGCACCGCCGGCTATAACGGCGACGGCATCCCGGCCACCACCGCCAGGCTCAACCAGCCGGTGGATGTCGCGCTGGGTCCTGACGGGAGCCTCTATATCGCAGACCTCGCCGATTTCCGGGTTCGCAAGGTGAGCCCGGACGGCCTCATCTCCACGGTGGCGGGCAACGGCACCAACTGCTTCTTCGGGGGCGAGAACGGCCCGGCCACGAGCACCTGTACCCCAGTCCCGACCGCCGTGGCGGTGGCTCCGGATGGCACCCTCTATATCAGTGTGGCGGCCCACCACCGCATCCGGAAAGTGAATCAGGCGGGGATCATCACCACGGTGGCCGGATCGGTCATAGGGTATGCCGGCGACGGCGGACCGGCCGCCCAGGCGAGGTTCAACGGCCTCCAGGGACTCACTATCGGCCCCGACGGCAGTCTCTATATCGCGGATGAGAACAACTTCCGCCTCCGGAAGATCGACAACGCGGGCATCATCTTCACCGTGGCCGGCAACGGGCTCCGAGCCTGCGCCCCCCGGGTGGTCACCACAAACTGCGTGACCCCCAACGGAGACGGGGGGCCGGCGACTCAGGCGTCCTTGGTCGGCCCTCAGGGCGTGGCGGTTGGCCCTGACGGCACTCTGTATATCGCCGAGCCCGGGAGCGACCGGCTCCGCAGGATCTCACCCGCGCTGCCGGGCGTTCCGGCCACCGACATGCTGATTGCCTCGGAGGGTGGCGGGGAGGTCTATCGCTTCGACCTCGCGGGGCGGCATTTGCAGACGCTCGATGCCAAGACCGGAACGGCATTGCTCAGCTTCGCCCGCGACCCCGCGGGGCGGATTACAACTGTCACGGATGCCGACAACAACGTCACCACGATCGAACGTCAGACTAACGGGACGCCAACGGGTATCCTGGCGCCTTTTGGACAGCACACTGCGCTGACCACCGACGCCAACGGCTACCTCGCGTCGGTGGCCAACCCCGCGGGCGAGATCGTGCGGCTGTTCTCCAAGACGAACGGGCTCCTGGACAGCCTGGTGGATCCCCGGGGGAAGGCCCATCGCTTTACCTACAGCGCTCAGGGCCAGCTCCGGCGGGATGACGACCCTGCCGGTGGCTTTTCCACCCTGGCGCTGCGGCAAGGGACCACGACTGACACGGTCGATCTCGCCACCGCGTTGGGCCGGAAGACCAGATATCGGACGGAACGGCTGGCTAACGGTGACACGCGGCAGATCGTCACCGATCCGGCCGGCCTTGTGTCCACCACTACCGTGGGGGCGGATGGAGGAAGCTCGATTGATGCGGCGGACGGCACCACGAGCTCGGTGTCGGTGAGCGGAGATCCGCGGTACGGGATGCAGGTGCCGGTTGTGAAGTCCGCCACCGCCCGGCTGCCCAGTGGACTCACGTCGACTGTCACGGCAGCGCGACGGGCCACCCTGTCTGACCCGGCCAACCCATTCAGCTTGCTGACCCAGCTTGATTCGATCCGGGTAAACGGCCAGGTATTCACCTCGACCTACGATGCGGCGACGCGTCGAACGACCTCCACCACACCTGAGGGCCGGCAGTCCATCGCGCGCTCTGACACGCAGGGTCGAATCGTGAGCAAGCGCGTGGTAGGCCTCGACTCAGTGAGCTACCAGTACGATTCTCAGGGCCGGATTAGTCAGATGCGGAGTGGCGGGCGAGCCTGGGCATATAACTACGACGTGCGGGGCCGCCTCCTTAGTACGTTAGATCCCCTCGGCCGTCGCGACAGCCTCTTCTACGACGATGCGGACCGGCTCACCCGCCGGGTGTTGCCGGGCGGGCGCGAGGTGGCGTTCGCGTACGACTCCAGCGGCAACGTCACCGCGGTGACCCCGCCCAACCGACCGGCGCATGGCTTCGGCTATACCACGGTGGATCTTACCAGCGGGTACACCCCGCCGAACGTGGGGCTGACTACACCGGCGACCACCTACCAGTACAACGCCGACCGGCAGCTCACCCAGATTACCCGGCCCGACACTGTGGCGGTCGAGTTCGGCTACGACACCGCGGGGCGGCCCAGCACGATCACGTTCGACCGGGGGCAGTTGGCCTACGGCTACAGCTCGACCACTGGCAACCTCACCTCGATTACCGCGCCCGGCAGCAACACCCTGAGCTACACCTATGACGGGAGCTTACCGAAGACCGTCACCTGGGCTGGGGCGGTGGAGGGCAGCGTGGGGGTGGGTTACAACACCGACTTCCGCGTCACCAGCATGACGGTGAACGGCGCCAGCAGCCTCACCTTTGCCTATGACGGCGATGGCCTGCTCACCACCGCCGGCGCGCTGGGCATCAAGCGGCATCCACAGCACGGGCTGCCCGACCGCGATTCGGTGGGAACCGTTCAGGCGAGCTGGAGCTATACCCCACGCGCGGTACTCTCAGGGTATTCCGCCAGTAGCGGCGGGTCCGCCCTCTTTGAGGCCGCGTACGTGCGCGATTCCCTCGACCGTATCACCCAGTTGACCGAGACTGTGCAGGGCACCACAGCCGTGCTCGGGTTTGCGTATGACTCTGCCGGCCGTCTTGAGGAGGTCAGGCGAGATGGTGTTGTCGCGGCGACGTACGAGTACGACGCGAACGGGAGCCGGACCCAGCTGACCACTCCCGGTGGGACGGTCACCGGCACGTATGACGCTCAGGACCGGCTCACCACCTACGGGGCCACCAGCTATACCTACCGCTCGAACGGGGAGCTCAAGACCAAGACGGATGCCGGCGGAACAACGGGCTACACCTACGATGCGCTGGGGAATCTGACCGCGGTCACGCTTCCCGATGCCACGCAGATTACCTACATCATCGACGGTCAGAGTCGTAGAGTTGGGAAGCGCGTGAACGGGGTACTGGTGCAGGGGTTTCTCTACCAAGGGCAGCTCTCTCCAGTGGCCGAGCTGAACGGCAGCCAGCAGGTAGTCAGCCGCTTCGTCTATGGTACACGCGGGAACGTGCCTGACTACATGATCAAGGACGGCGTGACATACCGGCTGGTTACAGACCATCTTGGTAGTGTGCGGTTGGTAGTAAACACCTCCGATGGTACGTTAGCCCAGCGGCTTGATTACGATGAATTCGGGAGGGTCACACAGAACACTGTTCCCGGCTTCCAGCCCTTCGGGTTCGCGGGTGGACTGTTCGATGATCGTACTGGGTTGCTGCGTTTCGGAGCGCGGGACTACGATCCGATGGCTGGGCGTTGGATGGCCAAGGACCCAATTGGCTTCCAGTCGGGGCAGGCAAACTTCTATCTGTATGCATTCGGCGATCCGGTAAACCTTCTAGACCCAACGGGTCTGAAGGTTTACGTCGGGCAGCATCCGGCTTTTCTCAATGTATCGGGAAACCCCTTCAATCATGTCACAATCGTGCTACGGCCGGATAACCCCAGTGACTTTGCTGACCACCCTCTCTTCAAGGGCTCGGGTGGAACGGAGGCAACTCTTGGCGGACAAGCATTTGGTCCTGGATCTAACGGCCAGGTCTTTGGCAATCTCCAGAGTGCGCCGAATTACCCCGGTGACAATCCCAACAATCTGAGCGACCTCACCGAGGTTTGTAGGCCGGCGGGGATGAGCGATACCGACTTCATAAAGGCGCTAATCGAGGCGGCCGATGCGTACGGTAATGACTTACCCTACGCTCCCTTCCCAGCCAAAGGGACAGGCTATCATAACAGCAACGGTTATGTAGCCGGGGTCATAAGCGCTGCTGGTGGTATCGCGCCTGCGCTGCCCGGACGTCAGCCCGGGTATGGCAACCCGGTTCCCATACTGAGATGATGCCTGAATCTCCGGGACTTGAGAAGGGAAGGCATTTAATGAAGTTTCGGTTGCTGGACATCGTGCCGCTCATCTTTACAGGGCTGCTTGTCCTCTGGACCTGGATTGTTTCGCCTCATTCCAAATATGGCGATAACTGGGCCGTGTACCCGGCACTCGCGCTGTTTGTGGCGGCAGTACTCTGGCACGCAGGTCTCATCATGACGCAGAATAGAAGAACACCCTACACCATCTATGCCCTCACTCACGTCACCTTGCTGATACCTATTCTGCTCTACTGCCTCATGCGGATTTCTAAGGACAGTTTATAGGGAGAATCTCTGGTTCTGAACAAGTTGTCCTCAGACACCGGTGCCACGCAGCGGGCGATCACCGCTCCGACTGGGCGTGACAAGAGTGAAGACAAGAGGAGCTGATTCTTGCGGTGGCTCTTGTGGCGGCATTCATAGCCACAAACGCGATGTGGGCCTACTTGTACTACGATCGCGGTGGTGCTCTCGCGCAACGGACGGACGAGGCTTCCCGTCAGCGAAGAGTATCCGAACAGCTGGCCTCCATGCATGTGGATCTTCCTCGAGGGCTGGGCCTTCAAGGGATGATGAACTACATGAGAAACCAACATCCTGACTGGATCATAAAATCTGAAGCCGATACGTTGCACGCCGGTGATGTCATACTTGAGTTCAAGGGGCTCTCCGTCTCCAGGGTCAGATTTTGAGGTGCGTCTGTGGCACAAAAAAGCACTAATGTGATCGCGGCCATCGGTACCTGAGACTAGAGATGCGAATACGGCCCCATAAGAAATTGGCTTTAATCGCGCTGTTGTTTGGGTTGGGCACAGTGCTAGTCGTCACCAGATCTTCGTGGGCTCCTCCGGTGCTGGCGCGGTTTCTCTTTCCGTGCCAGGACGAGGTTAAGCAAGAGATGCGCTCGGAGAATGGAAGGTATATCGCGAAGGTCGTCGAGCGAAATTGTGGGGCGACTACCAGATTCGGCACCCGCCTCGACCTTCGTTCTTCTGGTCCACGGCTATTCGCCAAGAACCAGGAGGTGTTTACTCAAGAGAATCAATGCCCAATTCGTCTGATTTGGGCGGGTGACACTCTACACGTAGAGTACCAGAAATCTTGCGGCAAGGTTTTTCAGCAAATCGATTCCTGGTTAGATGTATATCTCAAGTTCAAGACAAACGCGCCCTCGTAGCGTCGTGAAGGGCTCTCTTCCGGATCATGTGGTCTAGCTGGCTCTGGGGGCGAGCAAGACATGATCGTAGTCTTCGCCGCGGTGCGCACTATTCGGCATCCGACCGGCAGCCCCGCCGGATCGGGTTACTACCGGGGTCCTGAACCGGTCGCCGGATCCAGGAGCCGGGCCGGCAAACCGCGCCACAGGTCATAGCACACCCCCCTCCCGCCGCCGTAAGCTATAGGCTCAGCACTCCACGTTTGGTACACCTTCGCTGCCAGGCGGGCCCTCTGGGTCCGGTGGCGTTCGTGTGCTGGTCCCACCGATCGCCTCAACCACGGCCGGACTATGGCTACTCGACCCGTTCCCCTTCTCTCGAAGCGCACTCGTGGCTTCACCCTGATGGAGCTGCTGGTGGTCATCGCGGTGATCGGCGTGCTCGCCACCCTGGTGGCACCCAGCATCTTCCAGCACGTCGGCGCCGCCAAGGACGCCACCGCCCGCTCCCAGATCGAGATGCTGGGCGCCGCACTGGATGCCTACCGCCTCGACAACGGGCGCTACCCCTCCAGCGGGCAGGGGCTGGAGTCCCTGTGGAACGCGCCCACCGCCGACCCGCGTCCGTCTAACTGGCGGGGCCCCTATCTCCGGAAAGCCGTACCGCCCGACCCGTGGGGCCATCCCTACCTCTATAAGAGCCCGGCGGAGCAAAGCAGGGCAGGCTACGACCTCTCGTCCTATGGCGCCGACGGAAAGCCCGGCGGTCCGGCCGGCGACGCCGACATCACGAGCTGGTGAGACGAGCAGCCGCTCATGGGGACCACGTTCGACTACCGGGTAATCGACCGCCAAGGTAGGCGCCAGCGCGGC
Source organism: uncultured Acidimicrobiaceae bacterium (assembly GCA_964474055.1). GTDB lineage: Bacteria > Actinomycetota > Acidimicrobiia > Spongiisociales > ZC4RG35 > JAICND01. Next base: position 11,138 of record CAYYRT010000211.1, read on the forward strand.
CGGGAGCAGGCCCAGGGGCCTGACGCGCTGGCCCGGCAACTTGCCTCACGGGGCCTGCTGGTGCTCGACATGGAGCCGGCAGCCACCTCGGCCAGCGCGACCGGAGCGAGACTCGGCCTCGGCGCCCGGCGCGGCGCCCTCGAGCTGGCTCGGGCCCTCGCCGCCCTGCTCGGCGCCGGCCTCCCCGTGCCCCGCGCCCTCGCCGCCGCGGAAGCGATGGTGTCCGCATCGCTGAGCCCGGTGCTAAGCGACGTCCGTTCCCGGGTCGAGCGAGGGGAGAGTCTCGCGGCGTCGCTCGCGGCCCACGCCGGACTCTTCTCCCCGCTGGCCCTCGGCTTGGTGCGCGCCGGCGAGCGGAGCGGCGATCTCCCCGGCTCCTTTGCGCGCCTGACTGCCCAGCTCGAGCGGGAGCACGCGCTCCGCTCCCGGCTGCTCAGCGTCTCGATCTATCCGCTGGTGCTCGCGGTCGCGGGCGGGTCGGCGGTGCTGGTACTGCTCTTCTTCGTGCTCCCCCGGTTCGCCGAGCTGCTCCAGGACACCGGGATGACGCTTCCCCGGTCCACCGCCGCGCTGCTGGGCGCCGCTGCCGCCTTCCGAGCCGCCTGGCCGCTCCTGCTCGCAATCCCGATCATCGCCGGTCTGCTTCTCCTGGGAGTCCGGCGCAGCGAGTCCGGCCGGCTTGCCCAGTCACGCCTCATGCTCGGCACTCCCGGCATCGGCGGCGCGCGCCGGCAGCTGCTGGCCGCGCAGTTCGCCCGGGTGCTGGCCGTGCTCACCGGTGGCGGCGCTCCGCTCCTGGCGGCGCTCGACTCCGCGGCCGATTCGCTGGGCGATCCGTCTGCCCGACTGGAAGGCGGCCGCATCCGCGCCCGGGTCCGGGAAGGGGCGGCGCTGCACCGCGCGCTGGCCGAGGGGTCGCTCTTTCCCCCGGCCCTGAGCCAGCTGGTGGCGCTGGGCGAGGAGACCGGACGGCTGCCCGAGTTCCTCATCAAGGCCGCCGACCTGTTCGAGGAGCGGACCGAGCGCGCGGTGCAGCGCTTGGTC
>CAYYRT010000212.1:0-12202 GCA_964474055.1 uncultured Acidimicrobiaceae bacterium
GACCGGTCCCGCAGTCGCAGGCGGAGATCCTTGCGGGCGATGGCGAGAAGGCTTCCCATCAGTCCCTCAGCGCCTTGCCGGTCAGATGGAGGAAGGCTGCTTCCAGATTGGGCTCCTCGAGTTCAACGCCGTTGATCGACATCCCGGCTGCGCTCGCCGCCGCCAACAGGTCCGGTAGCCGACCCGAAGCATTCTCGACCAGGAGGTCGACTCTTTGCTCATGGGTAGTCGCCTCGGTGACTCCCTGGATGCTCCCGAGGATTTTGGCGACCTGGGCCAGCGGGCCCGATCCCGATATCGAGACCCGATCCTTTTGGCCGACCAGTTGCACTAGTTCCCGGCGAGTCCCTTCGGCTTTGACCTTCCCCTCATCGATGATGGCCACCCGGTCGCACAACCGCTCGGCTTCCTCCATGTAGTGGGTGGTGTAGAGAACGGCGAGGCCCTCACCTGCCAGCACTTCCACCGACTCGAGGATGGCGTTACGGCTTTGAGGGTCGACTCCCACCGTGGGCTCGTCAAGAATGAGAAGTTGGGGCCGATGCAGCAGTCCGATCCCGATGTTGAGCCGGCGCTTCATGCCGCCCGAGAACTCCTTGGCCCGATCATCGGCCCGATCGGTCAGTCCGATGACCTCCAGCACCTCTCCGGCCCGGCTGGAAAGCTCCTTGCCTTTCATCCCGTACAGGCGACCGAAGAACTCGATGTTCTCGCGGGCAGTCAGGTCGGGGTAGACGGCCAGATCCTGGGGCACCAGACCAATGTGGACTTTGGGAGCCACCGCCCGCGGGCTCATGAGCTCGCCCATCACCCGCACCTCACCCGAGTCGGCTTCCAGCAGCCCGGCAACCATCGAGATCGAGGTGGTCTTCCCAGCACCATTGGGACCCAGCAGACCGTAGGTCTCACCCTGCTCGATGTTGAAGGTGACGCCATCGACCGCCTTCAAGTCTCCGAAGCTTTTAGCCAGGAGGCTTGCTTCCAGCACGTTCATTTCTTCTCCTTCTTACTTACGCGTTCCATAAGACGTTGCATGGTTCTGAGGTGGCTGGCCAGGGCTTTCCTGCCCTCTCTGGTGGCTCGCACCTGGGTGTGGGGCCGCTTTCCCTCGAAGGTCTTCTCGATCGAGACCAGGCCTGCCTCCTCGAGGATCTGGAGGTGGCGGCTCAAATTGCCGTCCGTGAGATCGAGCACCCGCTTCAGGTAGTTGAAGTCGGCCTGGTCGGCCTCGGCTAGGACCGCCAGGATCCCGAGCCGGTTCTTTTGATGGATGACCTCGTTGAGGGACTGACTGGGATGGGTCACGGTCGCCGGGCCCAGAGCCACAACACTGCCGCCACTCCCCCGGTGGCAACCGTGAACACGAGCGCGAGGACGGCGTACAAAGCGAACCGGTCGGAGACCACAACACCCGAGACGGCCGAAATCGCGGCCAGGGCCCCGAAAAGCCCGGCTGCGGCCGGTTGACGATCGAACCAGGCGAGGAAGCCGAACCCCAGACCGAGCACGACCCACACGACCACGACGACCACTTCGTCTTCGAAAAGCAAGCTGGCCAACGTGTTGGCCACGCCGATGGCGATGCCGGTGATCCAGTAGGGCGTTTGACGTCGTTCCACTCCGGGCTGGAGGTCTCGGAGCATCAGCCACATGCCGAAATAGCCGGCCGGTACCCCGATCACCCAGTACCAACCAGCGATCGGAAAGAAGGCGCTCACAAAGCTGCCAAGAAACACGACGGCCCATACAGCGAGATAACGCCACGCTCCCTCGGCCAGGGACATTCGTGTCTGCCGGCGCACCCGACCGACTTCGGCCACCACATCATCCGGATCGGTCATAGATTCGTCCACGGCAAAGTACTTTACAACACAAAGTGCTTTGCTGTCAAGCTCGCCTGACTGCCGCCAGTTGAAGCGTGGTCGGCTCCGAACAACAGAACCATGCTTCGGTGAGCCTCGGGGGGGGAAGGGAAGGCTTTGGAAAGGTGGGTTCACCACCGACTACCGCCCGCCACATCTCACTCAGGGCCATCCATGGCGTTGGCGAACTCTCGGCGATCCCTGCCAGGTTCGCCTGAAGCTCATCCAACACCGGGTCACCGGTCCATAGATATGACAGGGAGCTCTGGTCGTAGCCCTTGATGATCTCCTGAGTCTCGGGCAGGTCGAGAAGAATCGAGCCCTCGGGAAGGAGGAGCCGGATGGTGAGCTGCACCGGGTCGGTAGACGCCGCCAGGTCGTGGTCGGCCAGGAACTGCATGATGTCCGCCAGATCGCCGGTTTCGGTCCAGGGAGTGAAAGGAAGCCATGACGGCCTCACCGCGATTCCAACAGCATGCAGGATCTTGACAGCCGTTGCCATGTCGGCGGCGGTATGGCCCTTATCGAGCAGACCGAGCACCCGGTCATTGGTGGTCTCGAAAGCGGAGACAACAAAGACGACTCCGAGGGCGGCCACCTCTTCCCAGACCTCGGGGTGACCGAGGATGTGCTCGACTTTGACCGTGAGGTCGTAGGTAAGACCCGGAAACGTCTGGCTGACCTCGGTCAACACATCAAGGGCATAACGGGGCGCGTTCAGAAAGTCCGGATCGCCAAAGGTGATGTGCCGCGCCCCCATCTCGACCAGTTGGGCAACGTCGGCCAGGACGGTCTCCAATCCGGTGACGCGGTAACGACCGTCATAAACCGCCGGAATCGGGCAGTGTCGGCAACGGTGCCGGCAGCCGTGGCTGGCCTCGACATAGCCCGCTAGGCGTAGCTCACCATCGATTTCAAGCTTTGCATATCGATCGAGCGGGGGCAGCAGGTGCCTGGCAGGGATCGGAAACCGCTTCCTGCCGAGGTCGACAACGACTGGTCCCGAGGTCTCGGACGCATCTGACACCCAGGCAGACAGTTCGTCCTCATATTCACCAACGATCCGGCGCTCGGCCCGGGCCGCTGGATCGGCGCCAATCGCCGCGTAGAGGCCGTAGAGGGCTACCGGCACATCGGGCCTCGCCTGGCGCAAACGGTCGATCGCCGGGACCGCCAGACGCATGGCGGTGTGCATCGGCACCGAAAACGCCACCTTCTCCGCCCAGACGAACAGGTCGGCGTCCCACTCCTCCACGGAGAGGTCGAGGCAACGCACCTCGTGACCGTCGGCCAGCAACCGGGCCGCCGGAGACGCCAGATGCAACGGTTGGTGACCGAGTTCGTAGGTGGATACCAGCAGGACGCGCACTGGAGAAAGTTACCCCACCCCCCGTCTATCTTGGACACCGTGCCAGGCCAGTTCGTCAAACTTCCCCATGCAACGATCTACGTTCACGACTTCGGCGGTAGCGGCCGGCCGGTGATTGCCGTCCACGGTTTGGGGGGCGCCCACCTCAACTGGATGCCGGTGGCCGATGGGCTGAGCCGCCATGGACATGTGCTCGCGCCAGACCTCCCGGGGTTTGGCTACTCCCCTCCCGCCCGCAACTATCGACTCTCAACCCATTGCCGGGTCCTGGTCGATCTACTCGACCATCAGGACCAGCCGTCACTGTTGATTGGAAACTCCATGGGCGGGCTGGTTTCGATGCTGGCGGCAGCGGCCCGGCCGGATCTGGTCGAGTCCCTCATCCTGGTTGCTCCGGCAAGCCCACCAAGCCTGCCCGACCCCACCATCGATCGAATGGTGGCCAAGAGGCTGCTGCTCCAGGGGGTGCCTTTCGTGGGGCCGGAGATGATCCGTCGCTACTGGCGGTCGGTGACCCCGGCGCGACAGGTAGCCGACACGCTGTCGATCGTCTGTCATCACCCCGAACGGGTGCCGAAGGACGTCATCACGGCATCTCTTGCCCTTGGCACCGCCCGTCGCCATCAACCATGGGCTGTGACTGCCCTCGTTGGTTCGGGGCGCTCAACCGGACAGCATCTGGCGGCGCGCAGGAAGCTGGCATCGACCGTGGCCCGGATCAAAGCCCCCACCTTGATCGTGAAAGGGGGACACGACCGGGTGGTCGCCGGGTCGGGTATCGATTGGCTGGTCTCCCATCGCCCCGATTGGGATCTGGTCGTGATGGAAGACAGTGGTCATTGTCCACAGCTGGAGGGACCAGCCGAGTTCCTGGCTTTGGTCGACCAGTGGGTTGAGCGACGCCAGGTCGCCCGCCAGACCGGCTGAGTAGGCTCGGCTAATGATTCAGCCGCCGGGCGATCCCGATCGGGATGAAATCAGACGAGTGCTCCCCGACGAGTTCGTCCACCAGTTGTACGACCAGGACCCCGTTGAGACCTCCGAGTGGATCGAGTCGCTGGACGGGGTCATTACCCGTAACGGACCTACTCGTGCACGATATTTGTTGGCCAAGCTGTTGGAGCGGGCCCACGAGGCCAACATCGGCACACCGGCCACCATCACCACTCCGTACATCAACTCGATCGCAGCCGAAGACGAAGCCACGTTCCCTGGTGATGAGCACCTCGAACGGAGGATTCGCCGCTTCATCCGATGGAACGCTGCGGTGATGGTGGTCAAGGCCAACCATCGCGAAAAGGGAATCGGCGGGCACCTTTCGACCTTCGCCTCCTCTGCCACGCTGTACGAGGTTGGCTTCAACCACTTCTTCCGCGGCAAGGACGACGGAAACCCGGGCGACCACGTCTACTTCCAGGGACACGCCGCCCCCGGAATTTACGCGCGGGCCTTTCTCGAGCGAAGACTCGACGAACGCCACCTCGACAACTTCCGCTTCGAGATAGGGGGCAACGGCCTCTCTTCGTACCCGCACCCCCGCCTAATGCCCGAGTTCTGGGAATACCCGACAGTTTCAATGGGGCTGGGACCGATCAACTCGATCTACCAGGCCCGTTTCAACCACTATCTCCACAATCGGGGCCTCGACGATTCGTCTGCATCCAAGGTGTGGTGCTTTGTCGGCGATGGCGAGGTAGACGAACCCGAGACCCTCGGCGCCATCTCTTTGGCGTCACGCGAAAAACTCGACAATCTGATCTGGGTCGTCAATTGCAACCTCCAGCGACTCGACGGCCCGGTCCGCGGCAACGGCAAGATCATCCAGGAGCTGGAGGCAGTGTTCCGGGGGGCGGGATGGAACGTCATCAAGGTGATCTGGGGCAGCGGGTGGGATCCGTTGCTGGCCGCCGACCAGGAAGGTGCCCTCGTCCAGGTGATGACCGAGACCCTCGATGGCGAGTACCAGCGCTACAAGGCCGCCAACGGAGCCTTCGTACGGGAGGAGTTCTTCGGCAAAGACCCGCGAACCCTGGCGATGGTCAAGGATTGGTCCGACGACGAGATCTGGGCACTACGTCGGGGCGGGCTCGACTTTCGCAAGGTCTACGCCGCCTACAAGGTGGCAACCGAGCTCTCGGGTGCGCCGACTGTGATCCTCGCCAAGACCATCAAGGGCTGGACGCTCGGACCCGACGTGGAAGGTCGCAATGCCACCCACCAGATCAAGGAGTTGACCAACGCCCAACTGCGCGATTTGCGCGAGCGTTTGCACCTCCACGAGGAGATTCCCGAGACCTCCCTGGAAGGCGACAAGGTGCCTCCCTACTTCCGTCCGGCCGAGGACTCCCCCGAGATGCGGTACCTGATGGATCATCGCAAGGTCCTGGAGGGGATGCTGCCGTCCCGGGTGATCCGGGTCCGCAGCCCGTTGACGCTGCCAGGAGCGGAAGCGTTTGCTGAGGTGTACTCAGGCTCGGCGAAGGTCGAGGCATCTACTACCACGGCCTTCACCCGGCTTCTGCGCAACCTGTGCCGCGTCGATGGTTTTGGGCCGCGGGTGGTGCCAATCGTGCCGGATGAAGCGCGTACGTTCGGTATGGACTCGCTATTCCGCGAGCTGAAGATCTACGCACCTCACGGCCAGCTTTATGAGCCGGTCGATGCCAAGCTCCTCCTGAGCTACGTCGAGGCACGCGACGGACAGATCCTCGAAGAAGGGATCACCGAAGCCGGATCCATGGCGAGCTGGGTCGCCGCCGCCACCAGCTACGCCAATCGCGGAGTGGCGATGGTCCCGTTCTTCATCTTCTATTCGATGTTCGGTTTCCAGCGCATCGGCGACCTTGCCTGGGCAGCCGGTGATGCCCGCGCCCGCGGATTCATGCTGGGTGCCACCGCTGGCCGCACCACCCTGGCCGGTGAAGGACTTCAGCACCAGGACGGCCACAGCCTGATCCTCGCCGGAACCAACCCCGCAGTCGAGGCGTATGACCCGGCCTTCGCCTATGAGATGGGCACCTTGATCGAACACGGGATTCGTCGAATGTACGGCGATCAGCCCGAGGACGTCTTCTTCTATCTCACTCTCTACAACGAGAACTACATCCAGCCTCCCCGACCAGAAGGGTCCGAGGAAGGCATTCTGTCAGGCATCTACCGGTGGTCCCCTCCCCCGGCCGGCACTCTCTTGCGAGCGGCCATCCTCTTCTCCGGCAGCGCCAACCTGGCCGCCCGGGCAGCTCAAGCCGACCTGGCCGAGCACTACGGCGTAGGGGCCGAGTTGTGGTCGGTCACGTCGTATCAGAAGCTGCGTGACGAGGCCGTTAGCGTCGACCGGTGGAATCGCCTCCATCCCGGCGAAACCGCCCGGGTGCCCCGGGTGAGCAGGGAACTGCGGGGAGTGGGCGGCCCGATCGTGGCGGTGACCGACTTCATGAAGCTGGTACCCGACCAGATCGGCCGCTGGGTGCCGGGGACCTACGTGATCCTGGGGACCGACGGGTTTGGTCGCTCTGACGGCCGCGCCAACCTCCGCCGGTTCTTCGAGATCGACACCGGCCACGTGGTCCTCGCGGTTCTATCTGCACTGGTACGGGAGGGGAAGCTGGGCCCGCAGGCGGCTGCCGACGCGATCTCCCGCTACGGAATCGATCCGGAAGCCCCCAACGCCCGGTTTGCCCACTGATCGGGGTTGGGCCAAAAGACCCAAAAGACCCCGAACTCCTTGGTTGGCCGGGGTTTCGAGCCGATATATGAACTCCAACTGAGGAGGAAGGTCGGCAGGCACACCTGAGTCCAGCGTGCGCTGGCGGCCCCTGCGGGGGGCTGCTCTGTTCGTCCGCGCTCTGACCTTCCTGATCCCCCTGATGGCCGGCTATTTCGCCGGGGCCTATGCAGCCGAGCGCCTGGCTCAACCCAGCACCGTCGTGGGGGTTCTCTTCTGGTGGGTTTTCGTGATCTCTGTTGCCAGTCTCACCGCCCACCTCGTCGATCGATTCACCAGACGGCTGACCCCGCTCGCCGGTCTGCTCACGATGACGATGGCCTTCCCCGATAAGGCTCCCTCCCGCTTCCGGGTGGCTCAGAGGGCCTCCAACGTCAGCGTCTTGCGGCGGCGGGTCGCCGAGGCTTCCGCCAGTGGCAACTACGACGTTGCTTCCGCCGCCGAACTCACCCTCTCTCTCGCCAGCGCCCTCTCCAACCACGACCGCAGAACCCGGGGCCACTCCGAGCGCACCCGCGCCTACACGGATTTGCTGGCCGAGGAGCTGAAGCTTTCCGAGGCCGACCGGGACAAGTTGCGGTGGGCGGCCCTTCTCCATGACGTCGGCAAATTGGAAGTCCCGGTTGAAATCCTCAACAAGGATGGCGCTCTCGACCCTGATGAGTGGGCCATCGTTCGCCGCCATCCGGTGGAAGGTATGCGTCTGATCGCACCAATCGCTGAATGGCTGGGTCCGTGGGCCAAGACCATCGAACACCACCACGAGCGTTGGGATGGTTCGGGTTACCCGTACGGGTTGCAGGGCGAGGAGATCGCACTCGGGGCCAGGATCGTGGCGGTGGCAGATGCATACGACGTCATGACGTCCGGGCGTTCTTATCAGCCGAGCCGGGCTCACTCCGCCGCCCGGGTTGAAGTCGCTAAACACTCCGGCAGTCAGTTCGATCCCAAAGTGGTCCGGGCGTTGATGAACGTTGCCCTCGGCCGCCTGCGCTGGTCGACGGGACCGTTGGCCGGTCTGGCCGACTTCCCGTTCCTGCGCCCGCTCGAAGCACTCGGCCGCGACGTTATAACGATGATCACCGCCGGGGCGGTTACGGCGAGCGCCGCCATGGTGGGGGTGCTGCCGGTTCCCGACATCTCACACATTGATCCCAATCAGGCGGCGGCTGTGGTCGCAGCCTCGCTCGGTTTCGAATCCACCACCACGTTCATGGACCCGATCATCCTCGAGCCTTCCGAGCCGGGTGGGGCAACGACGACGCTCACCCTGGTTGGAGGTGGGCCGACCACTACCAGCGGACCGAACCCCCCACCAGGAACCTCAACGTCAACCACGGCTGCGCCCACAACCACCACCCGGCCGCCCACGACCACCACCACTGCTGGTCCGACGACAACCGCCCCGACAACGACCACTGCCCCGCCGCCCACCACCACCACCACTGCCGCGCCGACCACAACCACGACGCTGCCTCCCACCACCACGACGACTCTCCCGCCCGGATGTGGAGCGTCCATCACCGTGAACGCCAATTCCGACGCGTGGCTCGAACAAAACAGCCCGGGCAACAACAAAGGCAGCGACTCGATTCTCAAAGTGAAAGCCCAGGGATCGAACGACAACTTCAGGGCGTTGGTCAATTTCGCCTTCCCTGCCCTGCCCAACGGATGTGTTGTGCAGTCGGCCACCCTTCGGATCTTCGCGGCGTCGGCCACCGGCGGCCGCACCATTCAGGCTTTCCGGCTGGGCAGCAGCTGGAGCGAGGGCGGTGTGACCTGGAGCAACCAGCCAGGAACGGCGGGTGGGCCGGCTTCGACTTCCTCGGGCACCGGGTACCGGCAGTGGAACGTCACGAGTCAGGTGCAGGGGATGTACGACTCGGGTTCCATGACAGGCTTCCTGGTCCGTGACTCGAACGAATCGGGCGGCGGCGCCGAGCAACAGTTCCACGCCCGGGAGAAGGGTGAGTCTCCTCCCCAGATCGTGATTCAATTCGTCCTTCCGTAAGGCGGATGGTCTCTCCCTGAAGGGTCCTACGATCTTCGGTGAATGGCGCAACCCGAGGATCTGCACGACTTCATCAGCTTTGAGGACCCCGACGAACAACGAACCTGGATGTTCGATGTCACCTTTCTTCGCTCGAGTTGGTCGTGCATCTACGGCCGCGGGTGCCAGGGGATCTACACCGAACCCACCCCGGAGTTGCATCAGGGCTGTTGTTCGATGGGTGCCTGGTTCCTCGACGAGGAAGACGTCGCCAGGGTTGAGAAGGCTGCCGCTCGCCTCGACGAGAGCACCTGGCAGTTCATCTCGAAGGCAGACGGCCGCACCTGGCGCAAACGGGGCAAGGACACGATTACAACCCGGTTGGTAGAAGACGCCTGTATTTTCCTCAATCGTCCCGGTTTTGAAGGAGGAATCGGCTGCGCCCTCCATTACGGGGCAGTGAAGGCCGGCGAACGGCCGCTCGATTGGAAACCGACGGTGTGCTGGCAACTCCCGCTCCGTCTGGAAGATCAAGTCGACGCTGGTGGCCATGTCACCTCGATCCTCCGCGAGTGGAAACGGAGGGATTGGGGGGTGGGCGGCGACCAGTTCGCCTGGTGGTGCACCGACAGTCCGCTGGCCTTCGTAGGCGCCGACCCGGTCTATCGGACTCTGCGTGAGGAAATCGTCGAGATCACCGGTCCCAAGGTCTATGCGATGTTGGTCAAGAGGCTGGAAGCCCCGGTTCCGCTCCCCCACCCCGCGTTGCGCAAACGGCGCTGATCGGGTGGCTACCGACACGGTGCGCCGATCTCGAGGCCGGGTTATCTCCCGAATCGGCACCGTCGGCTTGATTGGGACAGTCCTGGTGACGGCCACGGCCTGGCTGTTGGTCGGTGATCTCTTCCGGCGTCTCGACGGAACATTGGAAGTCACAGGCAGTGCATTGCAGAGCATCGGTGTCACCCTCGACATCGCTGATGAGGCACTGGCCAATCTCACAGTCAGCCTGGAAGCTGTCTCCGCCGTCACCGACCAGGCGGCAGACAGCGCCGTGACAGTGTCAGATGCCATCGAAGAAACCGCGGTGATCATCGGCGAGGACCTACCGGCCAGCATCGATGCCATCAGGGCTGCCATGCCGGGCCTGATCGAAGCCTCGGCGGTCATCGACTCGACCCTGTCCGGACTGGCCATCTTTGGTGTTCCCTATAACCCGGCGGTGCCTCTGGATGACGCTTTCCGTGACCTCGATCAACAGCTTGCCCCGCTCCCCCAGAGCCTCCGAGACAACGCAGCCACCATTGCCGAACTCGTGCCTCAGGCTGAAGGGTTCCGCGAGCACTCGATCCTGCTTGCCGCCCAGGTGGAGCTCATGCGAACGACCGTGGAGAACGCACGCTCGGTGATTGACGGGTACCGCCTAACGGCCGATCGGGTCGACCTGGTTGTTCGGGACACCACCGATGGATTGGGGCGGAGCGAGCTCATCGCCCGGGTCCTAGTCGTACTCGTCGGCGCGATGTCGGTCTTGATCATGGCGGGCTTCTTTGTCATGGGACGGGCGCTCACCAACCTTGAAGTGATACCCGAATAGCTGCCCCTGTTGAACATCGTCGGTGCCTCAGACGTCGTAGAGGCGAATGGTCACGTCGGCTGAGCTGAGTTCAAGGTGGAGAGTTCCAACAGTGGCGGTAATTGCCTGCCTGACCTTGGTGTCGTGCCGCATAGCAATCTCGACCGACGACGCGTCCGAGCCCAGCTCATTTCTCAACCCCCAGTCGGTTTCGCTGACAATCTTGGCGGTACGCCCGAACAATCCATCTTTGGCGGTGATCGATCTGATGTCCTCAACCACCACGCTCTACCCGCCGGGAGAGAACGGGCTCAGAGGTGATGCGATCGACACTGTTGTCATCTCCGCTTCTGGCGACACGATCATCTCGGCGGACCGGTTCGCGCGAGTGTTCAAAACTGGCTTCGAGACGTTCTCGTCCGAATTGTCGATGCCACCCAGACACCCCGGTTCGGGTGTGAGCGATGGATTCTGGGTGGTTCCGACAGTCAACGGCAACCGGGTGTGGCTGATGCGATCCGGGTATCGAGGGGACGCAGTCCAAATAGACGGCATGGCCCAACTTGTCGAAGTGGCCACTGGCAAGATCGTCGACCACAAAGACGATCTCGTACACACGGCCTACCCGGTGGGTGCCGTTGACGAAGGCCTTTTGATCGGAACTTCGAATTTCGAACTACAGGGTCCCGAGGCTGGCTGGACGGTCGTCGTTGGTAGTGAAAGGACATTGATCCTCGGCGAAGACGGCCGATTGACCGACCTTGGTCCGGGTCAGCCGCTGATTGCCGAGGGCTCCATACTGGTTCGACAGCTTTGCGACGCAGAAGATGGTGACTGCAAACTCGTAATCGAAGACTTGAAAGACGGACCGGTCGCCCTACCCCGGCCACCCAAAGATATGCATTGGGTCACGACAAATGCACAGCTGGCTCCTACGGCCTCACAGCCGCTGCGAGCCGTGTCGCCCGACGGGCTGTGGCTGCTTCTCGCAGCTACTACCGGATTTGATGAGGGTTTGGTCGCCCGGTGGGAACTTCACGCGATCGCGCTTTTTGGAGCCGATCAATCACGGTTCTTGACGAGTTGGGAGGGTCCCGCCCGTACCGCGACCTGGGCCCGGGACAGCCGGTGGGTCGCACTGATTACTAACTCCGAGGTCACGCTGATCGACTCCACTGGGGGCGACCCTGACATCATGCTTGAAGCACTATGGCCAGACGATCACTTTCCAATGGCAGCGGGATAGCGGAGAGCAGGATCGTCAGCTGGATCGTTGAGTCGGAGTAGGTGCCAACCCGACTCTCACGGCCCTTGACTCTTGGCTTTCCGGTGTTCGAGGGTGTGGTGGTAGCGGCAGAGGAGTTTGAGGTTCCAGAGGGCGGTGGGTCCTCCGTCGGCCCAATGCCAGATGTGGTGGGCGTCGGTCCACTGTGAGGGCCGGTCACAGCCGGGATACCGGCAGTGACGGTCTCGGGCGATCAGAGCCCTGCGCATCGCTGGGGGGATGATCCGGGTGGTGCGTCCGATGTCGACCGGTTCGGAGTCTGCTCCGAAGACGATCCGGTTGATGACCGCATCACATGCGGTCTCCCGCACCTGATTAGGGGTGAGGACCTGCCCGTTGGCGGTTTCGTGGATCCCACCCCCGTGGCCTTGTAAAGCGTCGAGGTCGGTGAGGACG
>CAYYRT010000213.1:0-6442 GCA_964474055.1 uncultured Acidimicrobiaceae bacterium
AAGATCCCGCCGATGATTGTGCCAATCGCGAGCGGCAGACCGGCAATCAGGCACGCCGCGTACGCCACCCACTCACCGACCGCCAAGAAGTCAGCCCCGGGCTCGCAGTCGTTCCAGGCGTCGCCCCCCAGGTCCGGCCCCGGCCCGCCAGTCCCGTCCGAACCGTTGTCTAGGAGCTCGTCACCTTCGATGTTCGACAGCAGCAGCCCATACAGCAGGCACCCTTGCGTAAAGACGATGTTGATGTACGTAGCCCCCGGCGGCGCATTGCTCCGCATCGAGAACGCCCCACCGCCCGCCGCGCCACCGCTCCCGCCGGTCCAGGTGTGATTGATGACCAGCCGCGCTTGCGACCCACCACCCCACTGCACCACCGCTCGACACTCGCCGCCATCCGAGCCAATCTCGACCGCGAATAGATGCGTGTCACCCTCGTCAATACCTTCCGGCGGGACGTACCGATACTGCCCCGATCGCGTGAATAGGCAGGCATCCTCATCGCCCTGGAACTCATCGCCCCAGCCAGATACCGGATGCGTCGACGTGAAGATCGCCCCGCCGCCTGGGAACACTAGGCCGGCGTCACCGCCCGCACCCGGCAGCCCGAGGCAATCGCCGCCCACCGTCTCTTCAATCTCGCTCACCGCCACCGTATCGAGCGAACACGCGTTCGAGAAGTTGATGTACAGCGCACGCGTACCCGCCGGCAGCACCACATCTTCCGTAAATCCGAAGATGCCGCCCACATTCTGCATCGGCGCTAGAAGCTCCCAGCTATCCAGCGCGGCCCCCGACCCGTACTCCCGCGCCTGCGCGCTCACACCGCAGTCAGGCGTACCGGCCCACTGGAACCCGGTCATATGAATACGCACCGTCGCCGGCTCCGCCAGCGGGCTCCCAGGCGTACCCGCGAGCTCCCAGGCTGGAACGCCACCCGTCGCGAACCCTAGCCACCAATGCGGACTCGTCGCCCTGCAGACCGTGTATTGCGTGCCCCCCGGGTCCGACGTGAACCCCGCCCCGTACGGGATACCGACGCTCAGCTCGTCGCCACGCGCAATCGCCACCTGGCTCTCCCCGACGTCGCAGCCCGAAAGCTCCGCCGCCCACGACCATCGGACGTGAGGTTCCTCGCCCGTTTCCGAGAACCGCACTTCCCGCATCCACGGATCCGCAGCCAGCGCGGTCGTGGGCGTCAGAACAGCGGAGCCGACGAGCACCACAGCCAGCGATGCCGCGAGCAGACGAATGCGACGGGCAGCAGTTTGCCGGTACCCGTCGCCGTAGACCATGCCGGTAGCCATGCCGTGCGTCACCGCGCCCTAGAGGCCGCGGATGAGGCGCCGGACGTACTTCACGCCCAGGAACGCAGCCGCGACGCCCGCCACGATGGGGAGAGCGGTCGCAAAGTACCCCTCGACCTCAGTCGCAGCGTCCGTCAGGCCCGTGGAGAATGGAGTCGCCATCTCACAATGCCCTCATACGATGTAGAACCCACCAGCCCGCGCCACCGACCAGAGACGCGAGCACCGACCCCGCCGCCACCATTGGCAGCACGTCAGCCGTAATCATTCGGGACGCACCACGGCGGCTATCAGAGCCGCCCCTACGCCCGCCGTCATGGAGCCGACCAGGATCGACACCACGAGCTCCCAGGTAATCACAGGTCAAGGATGAGCCGGCGGAGCCAACCGACCCCCACGAGGGCGACGATTGCCGCCGCCATGAATCCGAGAATCAACGCCGGATCGACGCTCACGCCGCGCCGCCGAAAGCGCGACAGAGCGCCAGGAGAACCAAGAAGAGCCACAGGCAGATCGTCGTAGGCGAGGCAACCGCCCACATCACGACCCCCGCCGCGTCAGCAGCGCCAACGCGCCCGCCGTCAGCATGGCCACCATGACCGCCCCGAACGCCAGACCCGACATGAACCGTAGGTCTAGCTCCGCCTGCACCGCCCCATCCCAACCCACAAGCCGAACGTCCTGGACGCCGCTGGGCGCCGGTTCCTCGGACGGCACCGGCGTCGGCGTCGGGCTCGCCGTCGGCGTCGGCGTGGGCCCTTCCGTGTACGTGAAGCTGCCCGCGGTCGTCAGCGTTAGCGACTGCCCCGCGTAGGCGCCATCGCCGCGAAGCACCACCTGCAGCACGCACGACTCCGCCTGCGGCGTCCCGGGCAGAGCGATCGTGTAGGTCGCCCCGTTGCCCTGCGAGGAACCCGGGCTCGACGCCAGCACCGCCCCATCGCAGTACGCCCGCATAGCCCAAATCGGTTGCGGCCCGCCGGCACTCGTCACGTTTCCAAACGTGACCGCGATCGACGTCGACACCAGCGGCACGAACGCCGCCCCCGAAACCGTCTCTAGCGTCGCCACCGTCCCGGTCGGCATCGTCCCCGTCGCGCCCCAAGCGACACCGGTGCCGGCGGCAACGACCATCCAGGCCGCCACCGCCAGCGCCAGCAGGGCCCGCCTCACGAGAGGCGCACCCGATGAACGAGGCCCCTGCACGAGAGGCAGACCGCGCCCCAGGTCAGCGACTGCCGGCGGAAGCACTCCGAGCACAGCCCGATGTACGTCCGCCCCATCAGCCAGCGCCCGAGGATTTCCCCGATCCGCTCCATCAGAGCCCCGCCAGCCGCGAGCCGTCGCGCTTCGGGAACGCCGCCAGCATCGCCAGGCAGTCCGAGCAGGTCCGGCCCACCTCGTGAGCCGGGCACCGCCCGTAGTACGGGAGCGTGATCGAGCACCGCCGGCCCGACGCGTGCACGTGACCGCACGAGAAGAGGCGCGCCATCACTCAGCCCCGATCCCGCGCCACGTCACCTTCGACCGCCGACGAGTCGCCTCGTCAAACGCTCCCTGCGGTCGGACGTCGAGCGTGACCGCCTCGCCCCGCTGGAAGCCCGCCGTCGCGGCGTTCGCCTCTTCGAGCGTCGCGTAACCGACGCGCTCCACGTAGTCACCCACGAGGAGCTTGACGACTCCCTTGGACCATGCGCGCCCGTTGTCGAGCATGCCCTCTTCGAGCGCCACGCTCAGCAGTTCGCCGGTGATCCGGACCCCTGCGGTGCTATCAACCGCCATCGCTGTCACTCCTTCGATGTAGCCCCAGGTCGGGGGAGAACTGAACGTCGCCAAGCTCCTTGACGACGTACTTGGTCAGGTAGTGAGCCGCGCCCCGCGAGGGGTCGTAGGGCTCAATCCTGTTGATGCCGGCCCGCTCTTTGAGCCATGCCCAGGCGTCGCGCCGCGACACGTCATCGGCCACCCCGCCCAGCAGACCGTGAAAGTGCGTTCCGCCGGAGTCGTGATGCGGCTCCCTGCCGCGCACCCACCAGACGGACCCGGACAAGCCCTGCTCGCCTCTGGCTTTCGGCGTCACGTAGTCGATGAAGTCCGACCAGGCTGCATCCGTCGCCGCCCAACCCCAGGCCGTACGGGTCCCATTCCGCACCTTCCCCGGGTCGAACGTCATGGTTACGAACCACGACCAGTCCCATCCCGACGCGAGCCAATCGCCCCATACCTCTAGCGTCTCCTTCCTGGTAGGTCCCAGCCCTACCGCGTCCACCGTCGCGCCGGGCACGAGAGGTAATGGACCTCACCGCACCACCGGCAGATGGGCACACCGGGGGGATTCAAGGATGGCCCCCGGTGTGCAGCTGCGCCCTTCCGACGAGCCTGCATAGGCCGCTCCCTTCGCCTCTTCCAGCGGGGGAGCCGGGACGCACCAAACGCCCCGCTCCCGAACGGGAACGAGGCGCTTGACCACCGGGCAGCAGAGCCGGGACGACCGAGCCGGACGGCCCGATGCCGGATGCCATACCGATAGCCGGTTCGTCTCTTACCCGACCGGCTGGCGTTATTCGGTTGCCGCTGACGGTAGCACTTCCTCAAACGAGCCGTCAACGTTTGCCGTCGACGAACCCCGATTCGTGCTCACAACCGGCCCGGCGCGATTCCGCAAATAGTAGTTGGCCCGTATCATGCACTGACCGCAGCCGGCTGCTCTTACCAGCCCGCAGCGGCTCGAAGGCCCGGGGAGCGCACCCCCGGGCCGTCGTTCATTCTCGCAGTTGGCGAGGGTCGGGCCGCGTCGCCCAGGGCGCCACCCCGCTACGCGGGGACCCCGGCACCCTGCCCGCCGTGGGACCGTCCCGACCCCATCAGGCGGGATATCGCGTCAGGCGGGGAGGGAACCCCCCGGAACCTCGCCCGAGTCAACCGCGCCGTTGGCGCGGTCGCTGCGCTCCGCTTGCGCCCCGAGGGGTGACACGGGCGAGAACCCGGGGACCGACGCTTGGACTTCCGGCGCTGGAGCGCCGGACGAGTGACCAGAGCCGCGACGGCGCCGACCCAGGGCGAGAGGCGGATGGACAAGCTCGTCAGTGTCGTACTGACCTTCCCGCCAGCGCCGATACCGGAGCCAGGAGCGCCCGAGCCGCTTATCTGCGGCTGCCCCCGTCACGTGCGCCGGTCGGAACTTGTCGACGACCATGAACCAGGGACGTTTGCCCTGCTCACGCCGCTCAAGACTGGGCGACGGCACCGAGCGCACCTTGTACACCCATTGCGTCAGCCGGCGGAGAAACGCGTCTACCTGCTCAACGTCCTGGCTCGTCCAGATCAGATCGAGGGCGAGCTTACGCGACTGCGAGAGCACGAACATCAGACCGATCGGGAACGACTGCCAGAACCGCGCCGGCATGATGATGCCTACCTCGTCGATCAGGATCACCAGCCCGCGCCCCTCACGCTTGCACCGCTGCACCAGCGCATCTATCTGCCCCAGGTCGAGCCCGTCATCCCCAACCAGGAGCGCCACGAACTCGACGCCGGCACCTGGGCGGAGCGCGATATTCGATGCCAGGAGCGCCCCACGCCGCCGCGCCGTAGCGATCGCATCATCCGCTGCCAGCATCGTCTTGCCCTGCCCGATGAGGCCCACATAGCCGGTGATCACTTTTCGGCCTGCGGCAGGATCCTGCGCGTTACACCTACGGGATCCGGATCCGTAACGCGAGCGCCGGCGATCGCTTGCGTTACCTCGAGCAGCTGCGGATCCGTAACGCTGCGCTCGAGCGGGACCCACCGCGCGAACATCTGCAACTGATGGATTGCCCCGAAGTGCAGAAGCGCACCAGTCGCGCGAGCGCAATAGTCACCCAGCGTCACCCGATGAGCCGCCACACGGCAGCGGCCCGAGCAGAAGCGATGGCCGTAACGATTCGGCTGAAACAGCGCACCGCACCAGCCGCACCCCTTCTCGCGATAGCCGTACCAGCTCATCGGGGGAGCTCGACGCCGAGCAGCTGCGCCGCGCCGAAGATGACGACGCCCGCCAGGATCCACCCGACGCGCCGCAGCGCCGACCGCCCCAGGTATCTCACGCCAGGAACGCGCCCAGGACCAGCAGGCCCAGCCCGAACGCCACGACGCACCCACAGGCCCGCAGAGGCGCCAGGAGCGCCCTCACCACGTCCGATACCCGAATGGCGGTCCATCCCACCAGGGGACCGCCCTGGTCGGCCTCAGGCCCGGCAGGAAGCAGAACCGCAACCAGGGCGACATAACCCACGCCCACATCAGCACCAAGACCAGCAGCGACGCCCAACCCCTCACGTCATCTTCCCCGGCACCAGCGACCAGACCAGCAGCACCAGCTTGGTCACGAAGATGCCCGATGCCACCGTGAGCAGCAGCCCGAACGCGATGACCGCTTCCGACACCGGCAACCCCGCGTCGAGCGACTTCGCGAGCCCGACCGCCGGCCCGAACCCTTCGAGGCCCAACGTCTCCGCGTCCGGCAACCCCGCCACCACGAATTCCGCGATACCCATCAGCACACCGAGGAACGCTTCGGTAATCACGACTTGCCACCCGCCGACCGAGCCACCGGCGACCCGACCGCGCTCATCAGCATGAAATGCACGTTCTGCGCGAAGATGAACCAGACCCCCGCTGCCAGCCAACCGCGATAGGGCGCCAGGGCGCCGAGCGCATCGTCCAGGACCGGCTGCACGTTCAGCGACCCGCCACCGATGAACGCGAACGACAGCGACGGGCCCGCGCTCGACGCCGACAGCCCCGCCGTGAGCACTCCCACCGCCTCACCGAACCAGCCGAACGGCACCTTCCCGCCCACGTCATCCATGAACGCCTGAACACGAGCGCCAAATGAAGCGCGCGGTACGAACAGGTCCGCCAAGATCCCGCCGATGATTGTGCCAATCGCGAGCGGCAGACCGGCAATCAGGCACGCCGCATACGCCACCCACTCACCCACCGCCAGGAAGTCCGCCCCGGGCTCGCAGTCATCCCATGCGTCGCCCCCCAGGTCCGGCCCCGGCCCGCCTTTCCCGTCCGAACCATTGTCTAGGAGCTCGTCACCCTCGATGTTCTACAGCAGCAACCCGTACAGCAGGCAGCCTTGCGAAAAG
>CAYYRT010000214.1:0-4209 GCA_964474055.1 uncultured Acidimicrobiaceae bacterium
TTCCGGCACGATTACGACGTCAGCGACGCCGCTTACCGGAGGCGACAATCTCGCAGTGCTCGACGACCAAGGCTGTCGCATCGAGGGCGGTCGGCTACTGGTACCCGGCTCGGTGAAGATCGTCGTCGACAACCAGACCGACGATCCGGCCTTCTTCGCTCTGGTGGGTATCGGCAAGGATGTGAGCTATTCCGAGTTGGCCCTTCATATCGAGGCTGAGGCGGAACGCCTCTCGAATGGCGAACCCATGGCTGGGCACCCGGACTATATGACCGAGGTCGGTGAGACCAACGTCGCAGGACACTCGAGTGGAGAGATCTCCGCGACCGTGGAGCCTGGGATCCATGCCATCGTCTGCGGCCATCTTGGGATAACGATCGAACTCACGGAGTCGCTGGCGGTGGGTGAAGCCCCTCTGGCAAGGGGCTACCACGGTCTCGCGTATGCCGGGCCAGGCAGAGGTGTGCTCATGTGTTGCGGGTTTGGTAGGCCCGGTGACGATGACTCTGAGGTGCAGTCCGACAACCGCCTCTATAGGCCTGAGACCGGCTGGATCGCGGTCCCGGCTGCCCAGTACAACGACGTTGGCGACGCCATCGCCTATGACAGCGAGTCGGATCGTCTGATCGTCTATGCGCTCACGGAGACGTGGGCCTTTGATCCAGCAGCTCAGGTTTGGGAAAACCTGCAGCCCGACATGATGCCGGAGGGCCTTGCTGGCTCGCGAATGGCGTACGACATCGGCTCGGATCGCATCATCCTGTTTGGCGGCACCCGGGGAGCGGTAGTCGATTCGACGTGGGCTTATGACTATGAAACCAACACGTGGACCGAGATGGCTCCTTCGATGCCGCCTCCGGCCCGAGCCTGGCCGGCCTTTACATCCGATGTTGGGGCCGATCGTGTGATCCTTTTCGGCGGAGCCGCAGGTTCTGACTTCGGTGACACCTGGGCATACGACTTCGATACCGACTTCTGGGAAGAGCTAACCCCGACGGCGAGCCCTTCCCCACGCACCTACATGCAGATGACGTACGACACAGTCTCGGGAACGTCGATCCTTTTCGGTGGCGTTGCCGGACCAACCGAGCAACCACTCGCGGACACCTGGGCATACGACTACGCCAACAACAAGTGGGCCGAGCTTGACCCCACTGCATCGCCCGATGCGAGGGGATGGCATGGGCTGGCGGCAGATCCCCACACAGGCCTCGTCGTTCTCTTTGGAGGGGGTCCTACCCGAGAGGACTACACCGCCGAGACCTGGACCTACGACGCAAGCACATCACAGTGGAGTCTCATGCCTTAGCCCGCCGGGTGGTCAGGGAGCGCATAATCCGCTGACCTCCGGTCTCCAGACAAGCGCGTTTGATGTCCTGACCTGATTTCAAAAAACGCTGTCAAGGGAGTTCTGCTCACAGCGTGTGGGCGCGTTCGGCTCGCCGGGTGTCCGGTGTCGAATGAGAGCCACAACCACGGAAAAGCATCAAACGAGATCCACCCATAACGCGTGCCCACAAGAGGCACCATCGGCTGACTTGACAGCCCAGAACCCGCCATCCTCCTGATAGTCGGTATTCGGTGTCTGCGGCTAGAAGCGGGGAATCGCAGGTGCACTGGGGTGTTCGGGGTCGAGAGCGGGGTCGTCGTGGGGGAGGGTCCCGTCGAACCACTCGTCGAGCTTCCAGTCCGGAACCGGCGCCTCGGTGCCCGCGGTCGGGACGAACGGAGACCGCTCGACCAGCTGGTATTTGTGGACGTAGCGACGGCAGTTGGCGAACACCTCACGTGCTCGGACCCTGACCACGAACTGGGCCCCCTGGTACGTGGCGATGAGGGGGTCGTCCGGGTCGATTGAGGCGTGGCCACTCATCCGTAGCCTCGATCCTCCCTCGAAGTCGATGAACAGAAGGCCGATTTTCGGGTTGGCGACCAGATTGCCCGCCGATAGGAACATGCCGTTGCCGTTGTAGATGGGGAACACCAGCGTGTGCTCGTCCACAACCCTGACAAACCCTGGGGTGCCACCCTTGTACGACGATTCCGGCCATCCGTCCTTGTCGGCGGTGGCGACAAAGAACATGTCGCGTCTCTCGATGAACGTCTTGAAAGTCTCGTTGATGACATCCGATGTTGATTCTGCAAGCCGATCGGCGAGTCGTCGGGTATCGAACTGATCCTGAAACGAGCGTTGCTCGGGGTGGTACTGCTGGGCCATATCGCTCCTGCGGTAGATCACGGCCGAGGATAGGGATTCCACGGTCGCCGACCACGCCAAACTGGCCGCCTGTCTGGGCGGGGGAGCACCGGCGGTTTCGTATCGGAGAACGGTGAGCGAGTCGTCGGTGGACTGCGCGCCCCCTACCCGTCGCCGAGATGAGGACGCCGACGGTGGTACGAAGGTGACATGGCATCAAGAGTCGGAGACCTACGGGGGTTTCTTCGGGAAGCTGGCCGATCCGCTCGTGACCAGAATGTACGTCAAGGATGTGCGATCCAACCTTGAGAAGCTGAAGGAGCTGGTCGAAGCGCAGTAGCGGCTCGAACCGCCACCCGCGATGTGCCGATCTGGGCGTCAACGCCCACGGAAGGACGGCACCGTTCGGTACCCGCCAGAACGCGATTTACTCATCGGGTTTCTCCGAGGACGCCTCGTCGGCACCCTGGAAGAGGTGGCCAAGACGTCAAGCACTGTGCGGACCGAACCATGTCAAGCCGGTCGGCAATCACTTTCAGGTGCTCCCCCTGAGCGACTTCCCGCCGGTTCGTTTCAGGATGGTGAATCCCTGACGGAACAGCCTCGCTGGTCGGGGGGGCTACTCGTTTCGCCAGGAATGGTGTCTGTAGGTCCCGACTGGTTGTGCGGTTCCGGTGGCTCGTGATGATTGCGGGCTACGACCTCCCCGGTCAGATCCAGGGCCGCCGCCAAAGTGTTGGTAATAGTCCCGAACTTGCGCACGTTGGAGTGCAACAGCTCAACCCGATGGGGTGGTTCGTCGGTTACCAGCTCGAGCGTGTAGTGCATCCTCGTCATCGCCGGGGGAGTGTCACGCCGTTCGGCTTCCACGACGACGCTCGCCTGCTCATATCGAAACGGTAGGATCTCTGAGTAGCGCTCCACGTTCTTGAGCAGACAGGCGGCGAGGGCGGCACAGAGGAGTTCGGCGGGGCCTGGGCGGAAGCCGTCTGAGATCGACCCGGTGTCGGCCTTGATGTCAGTGGTGTTGGCGCGGATTTTGCCATGCCCTCCGGGCCTGCTCACCCCATGCACCCGATAGTTCTGAGCCGCAGGTGTCTTCGCCTCAACAGTCCCATCGGCTCCGGTCGCCCGCTCGTAGGTCACGGCGTTTCCAAAGTCGTCGGGTAGAAGCGGCGGCGAGCCCAGAGGGCGACGTAGACCAGGCCGACGAGGACCGGGACTTCGATGAGAGGCCCGACGACTCCGGCAAGGGCTTCGCCGGAGGTGACTCCGAATACGCCGATCGCAACCGCGATGGCGAGTTCGAAGTTGTTGCTGGCTGCCGTGAAACTCATCGAAGTGTTCCTGGCATAGCTCATTCGAAGGCGCAGCCCCAGGGCAAAGGAAAGTGCCCACATCAGGACGAAGTAGATGAGGAGCGGTAGGGCGATACGAGCGACGTCCAACGGCTGAGCGGTGATCGTTTCCCCTTGGAGAGCGAAGAGGACCACGATCGTGAACAGCAGCCCGTAGAGAGCCCAGGGGGCGATTCTGGGAAGGAACCGGTTCTCGTACCACTCCACACCACGGCTCCGTTCACCCCAGCGTCGTGTGAGGTAGCCGGCAACGAGGGGAATGCCCAAGAAGACGAGGACGATCTTGGCGATCTCCCACATCGACACGTCGAGGCTGGTGGCGTCGAGACCCAGCCAGGCGGGGAGCAACTCGAGATAGAAGTAGCCGAGGACGGCGTAGGCGACGATTTGGAAAACCGAGTTGATGGCTACCAGTACGGCGGCGGCTTCCCGGTCGCCACAGGCGAGATCGTTCCAGATCAAGACCATGGCGATGCAGCGAGCCAATCCGATGACGATCAGTCCGGTGCGGTACTCGGCCAGGTCGGGGAGCAGCAGCCAGGCGAGGGCGAACATCAGGGCCGGGCCGACGATCCAGTTGAGGATGAGGGAGGTGGTCATGAGTTTGCGGTCGCCGGCGACCTCGCCGATCTGGGAGTAGCGGACCTTGGCCAA
>CAYYRT010000215.1:0-6197 GCA_964474055.1 uncultured Acidimicrobiaceae bacterium
AGCGTTTTCCCAGGTCAGCATTGCGCTCAGTCCCGGATACTCCGTAGTCAGACGCTCTATCCAATTGAGCTACGGGCGCAAGAATCGTCAATGATTACAAGGCTTTTGGACAGAACAATCCGCCATCGAGATCACCAGAGCCCGAACGCGATAGAGCATCTGATTCCGCGAGCGTCTGCCACAACTATTCCGATTCGAGGGGCCGCTCACCACTGGCCTGGGTGTCGCGTTTCGGTCAAGGGCGGTGGTTCGGGGCCGATGGTGTTGGGGTGACTAGACATCGCAGTGTGGTGCCGTCGCAGCTGGTTGGTCGGCGGGCCTGGCCCGGCGTTGCGTGTGGCGGCTTGGTGATCGCCCTGGGCGGTCTGGTGGTGGCGGGCTGGCTAGTGGGAAGTGAGCGGCTGGTCAGTGTTGTGCCCGGGTTTATTGCGATGCGGTTTAACACCGCGCTGTGTTTCGTGGTGGCGGGTGTGGGTTTGGTGGCGGTAGTACGGGGCTGGTTTCGGGTTGGCCTGGCGGCGTCGGCGCTGCTGGTTGGGTTCGCCGGCGTGATTCTCCTGGAATTTGTCACCGGATCGGATTGGGGCTCCGATGTCTGGTTGCAACCTGACCTGTTGGGCGCGGTCCCGATGCCCGGACGGATGCATGAGACGACGGCCGCAGGGTTCGTCATGGTGGGGTCGGGGTTGGGGCTGGTGTCGTGGCCCGGCCTGGCGGTGTGGCGGATGACTTCAGCGACGGTGTTGGCTGGCTTGGCGGGGGGTTTTGGCCTGATCGGCCTCTTCGGTTATGTCGCTCACTTGAGCACGGTGTCCCGGACGGCAGAGCTGGTGGGGTTTGGGATGGCGTTGCATACGGCAATCGGCTTTGTGGTGTTAAGCCTGGGAGCGCTGGGGATATTCGGGTCGCTGGGACGAAGTGGGGAAGGGCAGGTCTTGGGGCGGTGGCGGGCTCCGGTGGCGGGGCTGGTGGTGTTGGCGCTGGGTCTGGTCTTGTGGCAGGCGTTGGAGGCTGAGGAGCAGGACCGGATCCGTGAGGCGACTCGGGCGGTAGCGGAGAAGACGGTGGTAGAGGCCGGGTTCCGAGCCGAGTTGATGCTGGTAGCAGTGGAGGCGCTGGCAGAGGCGACCACCAGCCCGGATGGGGTGTTCGAGGATGCGGCCGGGTTCTGGGTGTCGAGGACCCCGGGTCTTGTGGCTGTCGCCCTGGTCGATGAGAGGAGCAGGGTGTCAGATGTGGTGGTTGCTTCGGGCCGTGATCTGGCGGACTATGCAGAGCTGATTAGAAGCACGCCGTTGCCTGCCGGGCCGACGACCGCGGCGGTGTGGTTGCCTAACGACACCCGCGGGTTGGTGCTGTACCGGCGGGTGGCGGACCCTGGTGTTGGATGGGTGGCAGCGGTGGTGGGCTCAAGGTCACTGCTCTCGGCGGTGTTCGATGGCCTCCATTCGGGTTTTGCCGCCGAAGTGGTGGAAGACGGTCAGCCGATCTTTTCTTCCAGCGATCGCTCGCCGGTCGAGGGTGTCTTGCCCGTGGAGCTACCGCTTCGGCTAGCCGGGGTTGATTGGACGCTGCGGGCGTGGCCCGACACTCAGCAGCTGACCGTCCTTGCTTCTCCGCTTCCCGAGTTGGCGTTGGTGGGGGCGGTAACCGTGGCGTTGCTGTTCGCAACTGCCATCCATTTCGCAACCAGAGCGGATATCCGAAGGCGGGAAGCGGAAACGATTGGGGCGGCGCTGGCCGCGGAGGTGGAGGTGAGGCGCCGCGCCCAGGGCGAGTTGGAGGTGGTGGCGGAGCGGCTACGGCGAAGCAACCGGGAACTGCAGGAGTTCGCCTTCGTCGCCTCCCACGATCTCCAAGAGCCGCTGCGGAAGATCCGAGCGTTCGGGGACCGCCTCGCATCTCGTCTTGGCGACGGTTTGGACGACAAGTCGGCTGACTATCTGGAGCGGATGGTGGGGGCGGCGAAACGGATGCAAATCCTTATCAACGACCTGTTGGCGTTCTCCCGGTTGACCAGCCGAGCCCAACCGTTCCAGCCGGTCGACCTCAACCGGGTGGTCAGGGAAGTGCTCGACGACCTGGAGGTGGTCCTGGCGGATTCGACAGGCAAGGTCGAGGTGGGTGAGTTACCGGAGATCGACGCCGAACCGGTCCAGATGCGTCAACTATTCCAGAACCTGATCGGCAACGCCGTCAAATACCGGGACCCCAATCGGGCTCCGATCGTAACTGTATCCGCCGAAATGGCTCAGTTGAACGGGTCGGTGAAGATCCGCGTGGCGGACAACGGGATCGGCTTCGAGCCGGATCAGTCGGAGCGGATCTTCCAGCTGTTCCAGCGGCTCCACGGACGCGGCGAGTATGAGGGGACGGGGATGGGCTTGGCGATCAGCCGCCGGATCGCCGAACGGCACGGAGGAAGCCTCGTCGCCGACGGTCAACCGGAGAAGGGTTCAACGTTCCTTCTAACCCTGCCGATACACCAACCGACCAGAGAGGACCGAACGTGAAACCCGACTTCGTGCACATCCTCTTGGCCGACGACGACCCCGACGATCGTCTTCTCACCGCCGAAGCCTTCGTCGAGGCCCGTCTCGCCAACCAACTCCACACCGTCGAGGATGGGGTGGAGTTGATGGACTTCCTCCACCGCCGGCCCCCCTACACCCATACGCCCCGCCCCGGCTTGATCCTCTTGGATCTGAACATGCCGAGAAAGGACGGCCGCCAGGCCCTGGCCGAAATCAAAAACGATCCCGACCTGGCCCACATCCCGGTGGTGGTATTGACCACCTCAGCCGAGGAGGAGGACGTCTTACGCACATATGGGCTGGGCGCCAACTCTTACATCACCAAGCCGGTCACCTTCGAAGGCCTGGTCCACGCGGTCGGAGTGCTGGGCCAGTATTGGTTCTCCCTGGTCGACCTGCCCGTCGAGTCCAAGTGACCCTCCTCGCCACCAGGGTGGTCGACGTGTTGTTGATCGACGACGACGAAGACGACTACGTCCTCACCACCGACCTCCTCGCCGGGAGTGGAGACCCCACCTTCCGGGTGGAGTGGGTGTCCGATCCCAAGAAGGGTCTCGAAGTGCTGTTGGAGGACCGCCACCATGTGTGCCTCCTCGATTACCGGCTGGGCGATGTCGACGGTATCAAGGTGTTGGAGGCGGCCCTGGACGGTGGATGCACCCAGCCGATCATCGTCCTCACCGGCCAAGGCGACGCCGACATCGACGCTCGAGCTCTCCAAGCCGGAGCCGCCGACTATCTGGTGAAACATGGGATCGACTCGGCCAGTCTGGAACGTTCGATCCGCTATGGCCTCTCCCACACCGCCACCCTCAACGCCCTCCGCCGGTCGGAAACCCGCAACCGCGCCCTCCTCGATGCCATTCCCGACTGGATCCTCCGCATCACTTCTGACGGCGAGATCATCGACGCCAGCCAACCCCCGGGTCGTCATGACCTCGACGGATGGACAGGACGCTCCCTCTACCGTCAGCTGCCCCGCAACGTCGCCGCTGAGCTGGAACACCAGGTCCAACGAGCTCTCACGGAGCGACGACTCCAAGTGGTCGAGTTTCCCGCCGAACTCGACGGGAACCCGGTCGACTTAGAAGCCCGCGTCCTCGACATACCCGGCACCGACCAGCTGGTGGTCATCGCTCGGGACATCTCCGACCGCAAGGCCGCCGAACGCCACTTCCAAGAACTGATCGACGCCAAAGACAAGTTCATCGCCTCCGTCTCCCACGAGCTACGAACCCCACTCACCGCAGTGGTCGGTTTCGCCGAGCTCCTTCACGACCCTGGTAATGATCTCACCGAGGCTGAACGCGGTCAGATGATCCAAGCCATCGCCGAACAAGGAGCCGACCTGGCCAACCTGATCGACGACCTCCTGGTATCGGCCCGAGCCGAACTCGGCCAGCTCACCATCACCCAAGTCCCCGTCACCCTCCACGCCCAAACCGCCCAGGTCATCGAAAGCATCGTCCCCAAGGACAGAAACGTAATGGTAGAAGGAGACGTGGTTGTCGCCCGGGCCGACCCGGCCCGAGTCCGCCAGGTCCTCCGCAACCTCATCACCAACGCCCTCCACTACGGAGGCCTCGACGTCCGGGTGCACATCCAACAAACCCCCGACACCGCCGTGCTGCAAGTGCTCGACAACGGAGCCGGGATCCCCAAAGGCGAATGGGAAGACATCTTCCAGGCTTACCACCGACTCAACCAGCCCACCACTCAAACCGAATCAGTCGGGATCGGGCTCAGCGTCGCCCGCCAACTCGCGCGCCTCATGTCCGGCGACCTCACCTACCAGCACCACAACGGGTGGAGTGTCTTCCAACTCACCCTCCCAGCCTGGCGACAACTCCACATCCCGGCCGCCTAACCCAACACTGAGCGGTTCCATAGAGTACGGTCGTGGCGCAGCACGCTGCCTCCCGAAACCAGCCTCCAGCTTTGCTACCTACCGATGGTGGTCTAAGGCCACCTCGCCTCCCGCAGGCGGGCCCCCAGCCCGGGCGGAGGACACGACAACCACACCGTGCCCCGCCTGCACGCGCCAACCCCGGGAGACCGAACGCCCCAAGCGAGCCCGCCCGCTGCCTATGCCGACTTCGCCCGCTGCGTGAGTGGTGGATTTGCTCGTGTGCCGGAGGCAGCTGTCTCGTATCTCGCGGTTGCCCCTCACCGGCTTCGCCGGACTTCCTCAACAGTCCGGCGCTCGGTATCAACCATTTCGACGGTTGGCAGCCTCGAGTGCGCTGTGGACTCGATCTCCGAGTAGAGCGATCCTCTCGACCGGCTCGTTGCTGAATACGAAGCGAACATGACGGTCAGCCACCTCGCCACCCCAACCACGCATTGGAGTGGCGGCCACCTTCTGCTCGAGGAGACGATCGGACACCTCAACGCAATCGAGCCCCAGCGTGGCAACATCGAGGAGCAACGACCACCCCCCGGCGGCCGGCACCACGGGAAGACCGCTGAGCTGTCGCAGGGTCTCGTCGCGGCGTCGCTGCAGCTCGTTGTTCGCAGCGGTGATGTCACTGTCGGGCGTGTTGAGGGCGACTCGCACCCCGATTTGCGCGAATCCACTGGGCACCAGCCCGTTATAGATCTGCACTCGGGAGACGTCGCTTACCAGGTCACCGGGAGCAACGATCCAGGCTATCCGCCACGCGATCATGCGCCTTTCCCACGGGTCTCCGATCGTGATCGTCCGGTCGCGCATGCCGGGCAAAGAGGCAGGATGGATCACGGTCCTACCGTCGTACAGCACGTTCTCGTATGAGGCCCAGTAGAGCAGGCGAAGGTCCCGACTGGTTACCAGATCCGCGATCGCTTCCCACTCTTCGGGAGATGCGGTCCAGCCGGAAGGGAACGACGCGTTGTTGATGAAGATGACCCTCGTCCGATCGCTTACCGCAGAGCGCAGGGCATCGATGTCGAGCCGCCACCAGCCGTCAACGACCTCCAGAGGGACCAGGATGGGCACCGCCCCGGCAAGCCGCACCCGATTCATCATGCCGGCGTAGGTGGGGTCCGTCAGAATGACCTCGTCGCCCGGGTCGGTAAGGCAGAGGAGGGCATCGAACATTGCCTCGCCCTCGCCGCTCGTGATCACGATCTCACGGGGACCGTCGTAACGCGGACCGCCGCGCCGCTCGATGTGAGCAGCCGCGGCCTCCTTCAGGTCATCTCGGCCGGTGAACGGAAGCCAGCTGTTCGCCTCATCCTGCCCGATAGCCTCCCGGGTTGCCTCCATCGCCTCGGCCGGCGGTGCGATGTCGATGTCGAGGTTCTCCATGCGAAGAACGTCGGGGTCATCCCCAGCCGCGGCGGCTACGCGATCGATATTGAAGCCTGGAATGTTCTCGAGACGCCGGACGCTCATCTCTCCTCTCTCCTGCTTTTGTCGTAGCGCGGAGTGTACGAATCCCAAATCGGCCAAGTCGGACTAAGTCAGAACCCAGGGAGCGGCCCCGCCGTCAACGGAATCAGCAACACGTTCTATGGGCCCCGGGACTGCAGAGCCCGTTTGAGTTTCGCCATCGGAGAGCGAGGACGGGATGACCAGATAAACCGCCAGCAGACAGGGACGCTCCAGACCACCAGATCAACAGCGTCTGATTCCGGCGTTCACGCTCGTCGCTGACCTGCGTTTTCCCTGGTCAGCATTGC
>CAYYRT010000216.1:0-9282 GCA_964474055.1 uncultured Acidimicrobiaceae bacterium
CGCGGCGAGCAGGGCGCGGAGCGGCTCGGGGTCGTGCCGTGCGGTCAGCTCGGTGGAGCCCGCCAGGTCGGCGAACACCACCGTCACCAACTTCCGCTCATCACGGGCGCGCGGGGATTCCATCGGAGTGCCCGGATTATCGCTCAGAACTAAGCGCGATGAGCGGCAAGAACACAGTCGAGCCCTCCCATAGGAGACCGAGCTGCTCTCGACGAGGAGGCAACCCTCAACGCGGTTCGAGTCAGTGAACTCCCAGAAGAGGCGGGACTTGCCGACGCCGGCGTCCCCGACGACGGCCACGACCTGGCCCCGCCCGGCGCGAGCCAGCTCCAGCGCCTGGCACTGTCGATTCTCCGCGCTCGTCGCCGCTCGGCTCGAACCCCGGTACAGTGGATTATGAGCCCTTCCCGACTCAACATCAGAGCCTACACGCCACAAACAACACGTCGTAAATTAGCGCTTCCTACGTAAGTGACTTTGCGTTTCTTTGGGTCTCTTTGGGAGCCACTTCCTGGGTAATTCCTGGGTGAAGCCTTGGTGGTCGCCCGACGGGGTGCAATGAGCAGCCCTCCAGAGTAAGAACCACGAGATGTCGGCGGCCTAGGCTAGCCCCTCGACCTCCTGCTGGATCCGGCCACGCGCGGACTTTACCTCGACGCGCTGCGTCCCCTCTCCTGATCTAGGCCTCCTTTGCGTTCCAGATGTCCCGATGTAGCCGCCACTGCCCGTCGACCTTCTTCCAGACCACCACGAACTTCACCACGGCGGTGCCAGTGGCGATCGCGAGGGTCGCCTCACCTACCTCGTACCCTGTGTCCCCGGCCTGCTCGTAGTCCAATGTGTCGAGCCGAACGTCCTTCAGCCCCATCTGCTGCGCCACCGACACCCACATCTGCTTGATACCGTCGCGACCCTTGACGATGGGGCCGTCGGGCGGAAAGGCCATGGCGTCGGGCGTGTAGAGCGCGGCAAGACTGTCGATGTCTCCCTTACGGGCAGCCTCCTCAAACTGACGATTCACGGCAGCGATGTCTGATCGGCTCATGGGTGGTGTCCTCCTTCTTGGCTACTGTGGCTATGTCAGTTCCACCTCCGCCTGCTCCAGCCAGTACGTCATGCCCATCTCCCGGTACATCGTCGTCGCGGTCGTGAGGTGTTCGTGGGCCTGCTGACGCTTGTCCGTGCGCGCGTAGAATCAAGCCAATTGCGGCCAGATTCTCGGCGAGCACGCAGGCGCCTCGGCGCTGTCATTCGATCGGACCTACAGAGCGTTCGTCCTCAGGTGGGCCGGCCAGTGCGGATGAAGCGCCGTATCACGTCGGCGAACTCAACGGCGGCCGTGGCGGTCAGCACGTGACTGCGCCCCTTGAGCGCGTAGAATTGGGCCCCTGGGATTTGTTCCGCGCTCCATTTGCCCATCTCGACGGGGTTGAGGCGATCGGCCTCGCCGTGGAGCACCAAAGTCGGCATGCGGATCACTGGCAGGAGTGCGCGGACGTCGCGAGTGGGATCCTCCAGCCTGAAGAAATTTCGGAGGACCTCCAGCGGCAGCTGGTTCCAGACCTGAATGGTGCGTTCGATGAATTTCTGGCAGCCAGGCTCGCCGGCAGCAGCCTGAGGGACGAAGGTCCGCACCACGAGGGGCCAATCGTCTGCTGCTATTGCGGCGCGGAGCCTGCCGAAGAAGGCCATGTCCTGGCGGTCTGCGTGAGGGGCATCCGGGCGGCCCCAGCCGCCTGCCGGAGTGAGGCCAGCCAGGATCAGCTTTTCGACCAGGTGCGGATAGCTCGTGGCGAAGTGGGCCGCAACTGTCGCGCCGCGCGAGTTGCCGATCACGACTACAGGGCGATTGCCGGCAGCCTCGATCACGGCGCGGAGGTCTTCCATGAAATCCCTGGTGTCGTAGGTGCCGGGAAGCGGATCAGACCTTCCTACTCCTCGGGGATCCCAGGTGATGATGCGGAAGTCCTGGCAGAGCTGCTCCAGCACGGGCTGGAAGCTAGCGAGGCCGTAAACCACAGGATGGCAGAGCGCCAGGGTCGGCTCACCCATGCCGTGCTCGTAATAGACGATCTTTGCTCCCCCACGGACGGCCGTGCTCGGGCGATGAATCTTGTTGCCGAGCCGATGACGGCCGGCAGGGTCGTCGAGGAGCGCCCGCGCCTGCTCGTAGGCCTCGTTGGCCGGCTCCAGGCGGCCCTGGAGGCTCTCGAGATCGCCCAGCATCTCGTGGGCCCGCGCCAGCTCTCCAGGGGCGGCGCCACCTGTCCGCCCGAGGATCTCGATGGCTTGGGTGCAGAGTCGACTGCCCTCGGGGTAGTCGAAACTCGCGCGGGCCTTAGGCGCGGACTTGAGCAGGTAGCCCACGGCCTTGTCCCACGATTCACCCTGGGTGAAATGGAAGGCCAGCGTCTCGTAGAACTCGGGCAGGCGGTCGGCGTACAGCTCTTCGATCACGTGGCCCGTCCGCCGATGCAGCTCGCGCCGCTTCTGCCGGAGCAGGCTCTCGTAGGCCACGTCGTGCGTCAGCGCGTGCTTGAACATGTATTCGAGCTCGGGCGAGCGGGCCTTCTCGTAGATTAGCTCCACCGCCCGCAGCTCACCCAGGGCCTGCGGTGCATCGTGCTCCAGCGCCGCCACGCGCTCGACGAGCCGGGCGGTGAATTCCCGTCCGATGACGGAGGCGATCTGGAGCGCGGTCTTGGAGGCTTCGGGCAGCCGGTCGATACGGGCCATGATGACGCCCTGGATGGTGTCGGGGATCTGGGCGTCGGCAAGCGGGCGGGCCAGGCGGTAGCCCTCGTCCACGCGCTCGAGCGTGCCGTCCTCCACGAGGGACTTCGCCAGCTCCTCGACGAAGAGCGGATTGCCCTCAGCCTTGCGGGCGACGAGTCGGGTCGCCTCCGCTGGAACGTCTCCCTGGAGGACGCGCTGCACCATGGCTGCGGTCTGCGCTCCCGGGAGGGCGCGCAGGGTGATCCGTGTGAAGTATGTCCGCTCCCCGAACGTCTGGGCATAACCGGGACGATAGGTCAGCACGACTAGGAGTGGGGCCGCCGCCATGCCATCGAGCGCGAGGCGCAGGATGTCCTCCGAGTGCGGGTCGATCCAGTGGAGGTCCTCGACCACCAGCAAGAGCGGGCGCTTCGCGGCGTGCGCGAAGAGGAGATCGCGCACGGCCTCCGCAGTGCGTCCCTTGCGCTGGACAGGGATCATCGCCTTCACCGCGGCATCGCCTGGGTCGAGCGAGAAGAGCGCGCGGAGGAAGGGGATCGTCCACGCGACGTCGTCCCCCACCTCGCGGACTCCGCTCGCGAGCTTCTCCTGCATTGTGTCGACGTCGTCTCCCTCCTTGATGCCGAAGAGATCGCGCACGACGTCGAGTACGGGCAGATGGGCAATGGCGTGGCCGTAGGACACGCAGCGGCCGAGGATCCAACGTGCCCCGGCGGGCTCGGTATGGTGGCGGAACTCCAGCAGCAGGCGTGACTTGCCGATCCCCGCCTCGCCGTAGACGAAGACCGCCTGACCATGGCCGGCCTGCGCTTCGGCAAAGCTGTCCCGGAGCAGCGCCATCTCGTGGTCACGGCCGACGAACGGCGTCAGGCCGCGCTCGCTCTCGGCCTCGAGTCGGCTGCGCA
This sequence comes from uncultured Acidimicrobiaceae bacterium, assembly GCA_964474055.1. Lineage (GTDB taxonomy): Bacteria > Actinomycetota > Acidimicrobiia > Spongiisociales > ZC4RG35 > JAICND01. Next base: position 3,642 of record CAYYRT010000216.1, read on the forward strand.
CACTGCGGGTGCCCTCGACGCGGTACGGCCGCACCGGGCGGGCCTTGCCCTTGAGGCCCACCTCGCCCAAAGGCTGCAGGGCGAAGTACGGCTCGACGGCCTTGACAATGTCTTCGCTGACAAGGATCTGGCCGGGCTCGGCGATGGCCAGCAGGCGGGCCGCGAGGTTGGTGGTGTCGCCGACCGCAGTGTAGTCCATGCGGAGGTTGTCACCGATCTTGCCGACGACGACCACGCCGGAGTTGAGCCCCATACGCACACGGAACTCGATGCGGCGCCTCGTCCTCAACTCATCGCGATAGACCCCCAGGATCCGCTGGATGCCGAGCGCGGCATGGACGGCTCGAGCGGGGTGATCCTCGTGGGCAATCGGCGCGCCGAACAGCGCCATGAGGCCATCGCCGAGGAATTGATTGACGGAGCCCTCGTAGCGGTGCACTTCGCCAAGCATCAGCTCGAAGGCACGGTCCATGAGGTCGTGGACATCCTCCGGATCGAGCCTTTCGGATAGCGCGGTGAAGCTGGAGACATCGACAAAGAGCACGGTGACCTGCTTGCGCTCGCCTTCGAGCGCGGCCTTCGACGTCAGAATCTTCTCGGCGAGGTGCTTGGGGGTGTAGGACTGTGGCGTGCCGTATTTCGCAGACCCGTTCGCCTGTCTGAGGCCCGTCCCGCACTCACCGCAGAACTTCTGGTCCGGAGCATTGGATGCCCCGCAAGATGGGCAAACGGACGCTAGCCGGGCTCCGCACTCCCCGCAGAACTTCATGCCCGTGGGATTCTGGTGCTGGCACCGGGAACACTGCATGCGGAGTCTCCCAGCGGGCCGGGGCCGGGAACGGTCGGACAGGTGACGAGAGCTTAGGCTGGCGACTCCGGAGCCGTCAAGGGCCCGCGTATGGGCCGGAGTGTATGGGCCGGAGTCTTCGCGTCCCAGTCCCTGAGCGGGACCGGGGTCAGGACCTGCCTACTCCCGCTACTTCAAGCAGATAGCCAAAGCGGTGATGTTGCCCCGGCCTTGAGCACCCTTGGCCCCCCTGACTCGACGGTGCGTGGGAGCCGCGATCGTGTCCGCGTGGCCATCCGCAACGTGGCCCTCGAATTCCCCGGGGCGCGGATCATCCTGAGCCTGGCACGCCGACCTGCAGAAGGTGAGGAGTTCGCCTCGTGCGGTCCGGGGATGAGCGGAAGCACTTCATGAGCGGGTGCCTGAAGGGCGAGAGGAACAAGCCAGGTCGACCCCCCGAGAGCCATGGATCAGAACGGATATCAACGGATTGGCCGTCGGAGCCGGGAGATGGGGGCGGGTCTGAAAATCCTGCGTCCGGTCTCGCTGCAAGGCTGCTGGCTCGACCGAGTGCGGGCCCGGGGGAAATCCGGTCCGACTCCCATTTTCCCAGGAAAGTCCCAGGTCCATTCCCACCCGATTCCCACGCGATGAGATCACTGGGACCTCGTCCCCAGAGGAGATGAAGCTCGGCGATCAGACGACATCCACCTCGAAGGTGAGGCGAGTCGATTTCGGTGATTGCGGGCTCCCGCAACCATCGACGGCCAGGGCGCCGTCGTAGTGGCGGTCGATGGCGGTCGGCTACCAGACCCTCGGCGCCCCGCGCGGCGATCTCACCTAGCAGGTAGAGAGCACGGGCCTCGGTGGCGCGTTCGAATCGCTCCCGCGACAGCGCCAGTGCCCGCTCGGCGGGCGCCGCCGCTTCGCCGGGCTGCCGCGCCATGAGGTGGACTTCGCAGAGATAGGTCGTGAAGAGGGCTTCCATGGTGCAGCGAGGCGCGGAGCCGGGGCGGGCTCAGGAGTTGCGGGTCGCCTTGACGAGCAAGAGGATCAACACGACCGCCGTGAAGGTGACGACGATCACGGAGAGGGTCTTCCCAAGCGTCTCCCACTGGACGCTCGGTGAGATCACGTCGAGGATGGCGAGATTCACGATGAGCGCCGCCGCCACGACGGCCAGGATCGCCCCGAGCATCACCGCCCGCTTGAGCATCGCACCCCCCGTTGCCCCGTCATCGGGGCTCCTGCCACCTGACGGCAGTGGCCTTGTCGATATATCCCGTGGTGCCCGTCCCGGTCTGCACGCGGAGGAACGCGCCCTCGACGCCCAGCAGCGCCAGCGGCGTCCCCGCGGGCAGGCGCTCGCGCGCGCGGGCGCCGGCCTCCGGTCGTTCCAGCAAGGGGATCGGCCCGTGGGCCAGCCAGATCTGCGATGCGACGCCCGCCGGGGCCACCCAGTCCCGGGACGATTCCCCGTCGCGGTCCGCCGGAAGCGCGGCCGGGGTGGGTGCCGACCGGGCGGTCTCTCGGGGCGCAGCCCGCCGCCGCGCGGCCAGGGATGCGGCGGGCGCGGCGGCCGGCGGCGCCGCGCGGAACTCTCGTCCCGCCTCGACGGCGGCGGCGAGCGCCTCCGGTGGGATGCCGCTGCCCATCCGGCCCAAGAGGGTCACCCGCTCCTCGATCGGCGGGTGCGATGGCACCGCGCGGTCCCACCAGTACGCCTCCGCGCTCGCGGGCTCCACGAAGAAGAGGTGGGCGGCCGCCCTCGGCACCCGGATGGCATCGCCGCTCGCGGCGCCGACCGTCGCCAGGGCCAGGGCCAGGCCTTCCGGGTCCCGGGTCAGCAGGACCGCGTCGGCGTCCGCGAGGAACTCCCGCTGCCGGGACACGGCAGCCCTGACGCGCCGCCCGCAGAGCTGGGCGCCAAAGAGGACATAGAACGGCGAACCCATGATCAACGGGCCGTAGAAGATCATCATCGCGATGAGCGCCAGATCCGCCCGCGACGTGCCGGCCAGAGCGCCCCTCACCTCGCTGGCGAAGAACCAGAAGGCCAGCGCGCCCTCGGCCACGATGGCCAGCACCGCTACGACGGCCATCACCGCGGCGAGGGCGCTCAGCACCAGGCACCCGCGGAGGGCGAGCGGCGGCAGACCGGCCCGGCTCAGCAGGTCTAGCGGCAGCCGCAGGACGGTCAGCACCGCGGCCAGCACGGTGTTCAGCCGGGTGTCCTGGTTGCCGATGTGGGACAGCTCGTGCGCGATCACCCCGTGAAGGCCACGGCGGTCCAAGAGCGTCAGGAGTCCGCGGGTGACGACGACGGCCGCGCGCCGGGGATCGAGGCCGACGGCGAAGGCGTTCGGGCTCCGGGACTCAATCACGAACACGGCCGGCGTGGGCAGGCCGGCGGCCAGACTGAGGTTCTCCACGGAGCGCCACAGCTCAGGCTCGCCCTCGCGGTCGATCGGACGCGACCGCGTGAGCCGGAGGACGAGGCGGGTCGCCTGCTGCAGCTCGAGCCACGCCACCGCGACGCCCGTGGCCAGGACGGCGAGCAGGGCCAGCGCCACCGTGACGGCGAACAGCAGCGCGCGCCCGGGCCCGGCTGCCTGGATCCGGTCGAAGGCCGCGCCGCCGAGGGCGGGGAGGAGGACGCCGAACTGGATCGCGGGCACGAGCAGGGGGATGAAACCGGCCACGAACGGCAGGATCAGCACGGTGAACAGGGCCAGCAGTCGCCACGTGGCCCGGCGGTTCGCGGCTACGCGATCGTAGACGAGGACAGGCGCTGGGGCCTCGGGCACGCTCAGCTTGCCGACGGGGGCGGGGGCGCCTCGGGGGCCCGCGCGCGCGGGGGCCCCGACAGATCCAGCGTCACCTCGGCTCGGCCGTCGTCGGTGGACTCGAAGAACTCGGCCGGCGAGAAGCCCAGGGTGCTCGCCACCAGGTTGCCCGGGAAGGTCTCGGCGCGCGTGTTGAACTCCAGGACGTTGCGGTTATAGAACTGGCGGGCGAACGCAATCTTGTCCTCGACGTCGCCCAGGTCGCGCTGCAGGCTGGTGAAGCTCTCGGAGGCGCGCAGCTGCGGATACGCCTCGACCACTGCGAACAGGTGCCCGAGCGCCTGGCTCAGCGCGGTGTTGGCGCTGGCCGCGGCGGCCGCGCCGCCGGCCTGCTGGAGTGCGCTCCGGGCCCGGGCCACCTCCTCGAACACGCCCCGCTCGTGCGTCGCGTAGCCCCGGACGGTCTCGACGAGGTTGGGGACTAGGCTGCCCCGGCGGCGGAGCTGGACGTCGATTCCGGACCAGGCCTCGCGCACCCGGTTCCGCCCGCGCACGAGGTTGTTGTAGACGACGATCACCCAGAGGAGGAGAGCGACTAGGACGACCAGAACAACCCCAAGCGTGGCGTCGGCAGCGCGCATCTCTGCCCTCCGGGCTTCGGCGTCCTCGATGGGCGAGAGGCCCCGGACTCGGGGCCCGGCCCGCACGGACCGATCCACCCGCCATAATAGCCCACTGCCTCCGGGCTCCGCCACGTGATCGCTGGATGAGCGGCGCGTTGCGTCCCCGATCCGGAGGGAACCGCATCTCCCGGGGATGGACGCCAGCACGCGCCGTTCTCACCCGCGTGACCCTGCATCCGCCCTGAGGCATACTGACCCGCGGAGGAGGTGACCGATGACGACGCCAGCCTCAAAGGACCAACTGATCGCGGAGCTCGACCGGGTGGTGCAGGAGACGCTCGCCTACTTCGCCGGCCCGGGCCGGACGACGACCGCGAGGGTTGACCGCTGGCAGGGCAAAGACGTCCTCCAGCACTTCCTCTACTTCCACGACGCGACGGCCTGGGGCATCCAGTCGGTGGCCACGGGCGGACCGCCTTGGACGCTGCCGGCTGACGCCGACACCATCAACGAGGTGTGCCGGCGGCTACACGAGCCGGAGGGCGTCGACGACCTCCTCACACAGCTGCGCCTGGCCCACGGCCGCCTGATGCGGGCGGCCCGGGGGACACCCGACCTCGACGTCCCCTGCTTCAAGCGCGCGAACGGCGAGGTCATGACCGGCCGCCAGCGGCTGGAATTGCTCGCCCGCCACTGGGCCGAGCACGTGCGCGAGCTGCGAGAGGCAACGGCGAAGGCGCCCTAGCCTCGTGTCCGCGGGCGTGGCGTCGCGCAGCGCCGCGCTCTGTCTCCGGAGGCCCCGCTCCCTCCCAATTCCCAGGAGCCCCGCCCCCTTCGCGGCCAAGGGCTCTCCTCCGCTGGTCGATCACGCCCTGTTCGGAGACCAGCCATACGCCTTGGCGCAGGCACCGCCCATCAGCATGGCGCGTTCACTGAGGACACTCGAGGTCGAGGGTCTTGGATGATGGATGAGGGGCAGAAGGGGACTCGCCGCGGGCCGGCCCCACCACCTCGCGGAGCACCACCCGATCCGCATGCGGCACCGAGTCAGCGATTCGCGGACAACTGCTCGGGGCCGGGGCGGCGTGGATCGTCATCCCCGCGTGCGACGGCGCGAAACGCGAGATGCCACACGAGCGCCATGAAGACGGCCGCCGCGGCGAACTCGATGGCCGCGGCGCCGCCAACCACTTCCTGCAGCCAGCCGGCCACGACCGAGAGGAGCGCCAGGCCGGCCCCGAGTTCAAAGGGGCGTTCGATGAGGCCTGCCGCAACCAAGCACGACGAGGGGTTAGCGGACGCAAGAACCGCTAACCCCTTTGCTTTACCCAGACTTCACCCAGGAATCGGTTCGCTGGGCTGGGCGCGTCCGGCCTGGCCTACTAGCCGGGGCGGCGGCACCGACGACGAACCGCACCGGAACAAGCCGTGCCTATTGACCCAGC
>CAYYRT010000217.1:0-3083 GCA_964474055.1 uncultured Acidimicrobiaceae bacterium
CTGGGATTCGTATACCGGTGTCTGGCGGCTGGACACGAGAAGGGCCACTCCAACCATGAGCAGCGTGATCGCCACGATCGACCACTTGCGCAGCCAGACGACCGATAGCGCCTCCCGGAGATCGGGACGCAGTTCCGCGTACGCGGGACGAACCGAACGGATCGACGGCTCGACACCGGCGCGTGGTCTCGATTCCTCACCTATCGGCCTGGCCATGGGCTCCCTGCTCGCGACACTACTCGGCCGTCACGGTACCCTAGGGGACGCGGGCTTGACCTCTGCCGTACGGATGAATAGCCTACGCCGGTTGAGGTAGTTGTCCGTTGGTTCGTACGTTCTTCCCCTGGGGACACCCAGGCATAGAGTTCGGGGGGTCCTGATGCTACGGGCGACCGGTTTTGGGAAGCCTTTGCCCGTGCCCTGGGCGCGCTGGAGAAGCCGGGGAGGACCAAGGACCGGTTTCGGGACGCGGCCGGTTCGTGTGGCCGCAGGGATCGTAGTGGCGGCGCTCGTACTGGGCAATGCCGTCCTCGTCTCCCGTCTGATGGGCGAGGGCGCTGACTCACCGGTGACCCGCGGTGCCGGCGACGCGGTACGCGAGGACGCAGGACGCTCGTCCTTCAAGGCGCTTCGGAACGCCCTCCAAAGCGTGCAGGCGTCGATCGATGCTGACGTCAAGGCGCTCGCGATCAAAGCCGAAAGGGACCGACCCGACCGCAACGACAAGCCTCGAGAAACGTCGACGAGCGGATCGACCCCCGGAACCGCGAGCACGGGGTCCAGCTCCGGATCCAACTCCACCGGCTCGACGTCTGGCGGTTCGAGTTCCACCGGGTCGGATTCCACGGATTCCGGTTCCGGCGGATCGTCCGGCGGGTCCTCTGGGGGCGATTCCGGCAGCGACGACACCGGCGGTGGCGGGCCCGGAGGGGGCGGTGGCTCGGACGGCGGTGGTGGTGACTCCGGCGGCGGCGGTTCCAGTGGCGGCGGAGGCGGAGGCGGCTAACTCCGTCCGCCGACCCTCACGTCCCGGTACCATCGCACGGTGTTCGTCAGCCCCTCCTCGAAACCGACGCGCGGCATCCATCCCAGAAGTGCCTTGGCCCTCGATCCATCCACGGCTCTCCTCGGCTGGCCATCGGGCTTGGACGGGTCCCACACGAAGCGACCCGTGAACCCCGTGATCCGCGCGATCTTCTCCGCGAGGTCCCTGATCCCGATCTCGCTCGCGGAACCCAGGTTGACGGGCTCGGGATCCTCGAGCCGTTCGAGGGCCAACACGATGCCCTCCGCTGCGTCATCCACGTAGAGGAACTCCCGCGTCGGGGCGCCGGTCCCCCACAGCGTCACCTCGTCCTCGCCCGCCTCCTGGGCGTCGATGCACTTCCTGATGATCGCGGGGATGACGTGGCTCGTGTCGTAGTCGAAGTTGTCCCCGGGACCGTACAGATTGGTCGGGATCACGAACGCGGAATCGAAGCCGTACTCGTCGCGGTAGGCCTGGGCCTGAACGAGGAGCATCTTCTTCGCAAGCCCGTACGGTGCGTTCGTTTCCTCCGGGTAGCCGTTCCAGAGGTCATCTTCTCGGAACGGAACCTCCGTGTACTTCGGATATGAGCACACCGTGCCGACCACGACGACCTTTCGGATCTCGGCCTTCCGAGCCTCCTCGATGAGGTGGATGCCCATCGCCGCATTGGCGAAGAAGAAACGCCCGGGGTGCTCTCGGTTCGCCCCGATCCCTCCGACGACCGCAGCGGCGTGGATCACGTATTCGGCATTGGCGGCCTCGAGGGCGGCGCGAACGCGCTGGGGGTCGGTCAGATCGTAGTCGGCCGATCGGGCGACGATCGGTGTGGCCCCTCGTTCCTCGATCTTCGCGACGATCCTACGCCCTAAGAACCCATTTCCTCCGGTCACCATCACGCGTGAGTCGGTCAGCTCCAATTCGTTCGTACCCCCTCTGTGCGTGGCCACCCCTTGCCACCTGCAGCTACGTCATCGATCACTCAAAGGGTATCGCCCTACAGCGCGGTCCAGCACCCCAGATGACCTTTCTGGCAGTGGTCATTCAGAACTAGTGCCGGTCCGCCGATGTCGAGACCGTGAGCGGGAGAGTCCGGCACGGGTGGGCATCGAGGCGACAGATCGCCTTCCTTTGCGCGCTCGCCCTGCTCGTCCCGCTGGCGCTCGTCCTTCCGGTGCACGCGGGACAGGGCGACTCGAGACTGACTCGCCTCGAGCGGCGGATCGACGATCTGAGGATCGACGTCGCGGCGCTCGAGAAAACTCTCGCTGCAGGGACCCCTCAGAACGCCCCGAGGGCAGCCATGAAGGCAACACCGAGAATCTCGAGCTCGTCGCTCTCGAGGAAGGACCGGATCCTCCGGCTCCAGGAAGTGTTCCTCCGGCTCGAGGGGCGTGTCGACATCCTCGAGGACCTGACATCTGCGAGCGCGCCTGCTGTGCGTGATCAGAGCCCCTCGCCACGGCTGAGGGTGGGCGATGCACTCACGTCCGCGCCGAGGGAGACCCAGCTGCAGAAGCTCGAGAGGTATGTATCGATCCTCGAAGTCCGGGTTGGGGTGCTCAAGAAGCAGGTCGGCCCGAGCCCAACCCCTACTCCTGCCCCGACCCCAACGGTTGCTCCGACCCCTTCGCCCACCCCGAGCGTGACTCCCTCTCCGAGCCCGACGCAGACCCCGAGCCCATCGCAGACCCCGAGCCCGACCCCGACGCAGACTCCGACGCCCACCTCTCCGCCTCCCCCACCCTCATCGTGTCAGGGGGTCCAGGTCGCTCCTGGCGCCAACATCCAGACCCTCATCAATAACAACCCAGCGAGGACCACCTTCTGCTTCGCGGCGGGTGTGTACCGGCTTTCCGGCACGATCTGGACAGCCGACAAGTTCCCTCGGCTCGACCTCCGAGCAGGTGCGGTCATCGATGGCGCGAACGGCGGTTTCGGTGGGTTCGGCGGTAACGAGGCGCCGATCGGGCAGCCCGGCATGATCGTCCTCGGTGGCGTGTTCCAGCACTTCGGGAACGCCAGCGCGCCCGGATACGTCACTCCTCTCGGCCTT
>CAYYRT010000218.1:0-3995 GCA_964474055.1 uncultured Acidimicrobiaceae bacterium
GCGCGCGGAGGCGCCAACCGCATTGTTAGCTGACGTGCGGCTCTCCACCGCGTGGGCAGCAGCCTAGCCGGTACTAGTCGCGGACGATTGCGCCAACTGCACGATGTTCTCGAAGTAGCGACGATGTGTTCGGCGCAGGGCTTCCTCCGAAGGCGCCTCGAGCAACACAACCTCACTGTCGTCCCTGCGCTCGTCTCGCAGCTCAACCTCAAGCCGCGCATCCTCGGCTCGTCCACGCTCAGTATCCGCGAATGCGGTCATACGTGTGACTTGACCCTGAACCCGGTCATACTGAATCAGGTAGATCATCGGCCACCTAACCTTGTCGAGCGCCGAAGGTTGTCGATCTCGGTCTGCATGAGGCGGCGAAGATTCTGGCGCAGCACATCCACTGCATCCGCGCTTGTGCGACCCGGGTCCGACTCCATTTGTTCCAGTATAGCGGCCAACTCGGACGACTGTGACAGTATTTCTCGCACCTCCGCAGAGCCACCGCCATACTTGATCGTCGGATCGACAACGTCCGAGTACTTTTCGGAAAGCTCGGCCCAGGTGTGCTGCAGCACGGTCCTGATCTGTATCTCAATCGGCTTGGACAGAGCCGAGGCAATTACGTGCACAGCGCGATACCCGTGGCTCGGCTTCTCGCGCCGGTCGTCTAGGTGCGCCGGGGTGAGCTTGGTTAGCAGGGTCTGGACCGCCTCATTCTGGAATACCATGTCAGGGACAATGAAGCGGCAACCGGCGATGTCCTGCATTTGAGACAAGCGAATCGTCTCACGCTTCAGCTTCTCAACGATCGATCGCGTCGACTTCGCGGGACGTCCCGTCGGTTCGACGTGAAGGGCGGTCCGGATGACACCGACGACAGCCTCGTACGCCTCGGTGTAGGAACGGCGAAACTGGTCGAGTAGAACCAAATCCTCATTGCTCGGCGCCGCCCCCCTGAGGCGCTCACCAAGCCGGTCAATTTCGGACTTGCTCGCTGCGTCGCGGACCATTCTCCACATTAGCTCATCGGGATCCCGCTACTGATGGTCGACCACCCTTCGGCGCATGTCAGCTAACGTTCAGAGGTTGGCGACACGGCGCCAGGCAGGAGCGCCCACCGGCCATGTACCGCTCCAGCTCCCGAAGCGTAGACGTTCCAGCGCGCCATAGGCGCCGTGTACTCCGGAGCGCGCGTAGCGCGCGGAGGCGCCAACCGCATTGTTATACGCCGCATGCCTCACTTCAGCGAGACTGGACCCGAGACAACTCAGTTGGTCGAGACGGACGGGTTGGCGGCCAGCGCTGCCGCAGCCAACAGTGCATCAAGTGCGACCCGATCCATGTATCGTCCATTGAGCACCACGCCGTCTATCTGGCGCACGCTGCCAATATCATCCAGCGGGCTGGCCTCCAATATCACGATGTCGGCAATGCGCTCCACCTCTACCGTACCCATCGAGTCAGCAGCGCTGAAATAGAGCGCCGGGTTGAGCGTAGCAGTTCGCAGGGCTTCCAAGGGAGTGAGACCAGCGACGACGAGCATGGCAAGCTCATTGTGTAGAGAGAAACCTGGAACCATGTACGGGTTCGATACGTCAGTCCCAGCTAGGAGGCCAACGTTCGCGTTCCGAAGGGCACCCACCAGGTCGAAGTACCACCGGCCTTGTCGTTCAAGGTCAGACCTCGCGTCTGCAGTCATGCTCGCCGCTGACCTCGCTTCTGTTTCCCACAAGCGCCACACTTCGGCGGGAACGTAGGTCTGGGCGTCACGGACCGACTGCATGGTGTCGACGCGCATGTAGGTCCGCTGATTCATGAATAGCGTCGGCACCTGCCAGACCTCAGCCGCGGCGAGCTCGCTCAACAGCCCCTGGCACCTCAGGGGGTCATATGTGGCCAAGGCGCGCGGCCTCTGTTCGCCGTGAATGGCACGGCGTACCAACGCACCCGGTCCGTAACCGAGGCTCCAATCGAACGCGAATCCTGAGTTGGCCGGCTGGGCGGCCTCAAGCGCCAGTCTCTCTGTGCGAGCTATTCGAAGGGAATCGGCTACACTGGAGCAGGCAAGTTCCACGTTCCTTAGATGCTCCATGCTGCTGATGCCGAGCGCCGGCATCTCCCCGGCATCGAACGTCAACGGCACGTGGGTCGCGACCGGGAGACCTAGCTCATGGGCACGTTCGACGATGGCGTTGAATGCTTCGCGCGTCAGCATCTCATACGTCTTGATCAGGTCGACGCCACGGGCTGCCAACGAGTCAACCGCTGCGGAGGCCTGCGAGGGAGTGGCCGCGACCCATGTGGTTGGTGGAACAACGACTGGCAGCCCGTCGAGGATCTTGCCAGCCAGACGGATTCGCGGCCCCACGCGCTGACCCGCCTCAATGCCCCCACGAAGGTCGAGAATGGAATCCAGGCTTGAGCTTCCTAGGTCGCGAATACCTGTGACGCCATTTGCTACGAACAGCGGAAGACTCACGTCGGGCCCGCCCGGGGCATCGGGGTCGACGATATGCGTGTGCATGTCCCAGAGGCCGGGAACAACGAACAGACCTGAGCCGTCGACCACGAATGTGGAGTCACCGCGAGTGAGACGCTGGCTGGACGGTTGAACCGCGGTGATTCGGTTACCGGTGACCGCTATAGTCTGATCCTGTGCGATCTCTCCGTCCCGGACGTCGATGATGGCGACATGCTCAATGATCAGATCCGGCGGTGCACCTTGAGATCTGTCGCACCCGCCCAAGGCTATGGTCACTGCGAACGGAAACACGAGGTGTTTCATGGCACACTCCATCATCAATGGCAGGGCATGTGGCGTATAACTCGCTATTGGCGTTTACCTGGCGTCGGTAACGCCATTACCGGGGTTGGGTTTCCGATGGTGGTGTCGCTTGTTGTTGATCGGGGGGGCTGCCATTTGGGGGGCAACTTCGGCCTCCCTCCTGGTAGGTGCAAGGTACTCGCGTCGGGACGGGGGCGGTTTGGGCTGGGGCGCTCCTGGGGTCGTTACAGGTTGTCGAGCGGGCTCCGCACGGACTCCAAGGCGGACTTGGAGACGTGGGTGTAGATCTGGGTGGTTCGGGCGCTCTGGTGGCCGAGGAGCTCTTGGATGACACGGAGGTTGGTGCCGCCTTCCAGGAGGTGGGTAGCGAAGCTGTGGCGGAGGGTGTGGGTGGTTACGTCCTTCGCGATGCCGGCGGCTTGGGCGGCGCGCTTCACGACGCGCTGGACGGAGCGGGTGGCGAGGTGGCGGTCGGGGGTGGCGCTGGGGAATAGCCAGCTCTCGGTGGGGAAGGCGGCGAGGTAGATGCGGACGGCTTCGACGGCACGCTTGGCCAGCAGGGTGTAGCGGTCCTTGCGCCCCTTCCCTTTCCGCACGCGCAAGAGTCCGCGCTCGACGTCCAGGTCCGAGGGGCGGAGGCGGACGACTTCGCCGACCCTGAGGCCGGCGGAGTAGAGGAGCATGAGCATGGCCCGATGCTTGGGGTTGCGGGCCCGGTCGAGCATGCGCCGCTACTTCGTCGGGGCTGAGGACCTCGGGGAGGCGCTGCTCCTTCTTGGGCCTGGGGATCCTGGGGGCCAGCATGGGCTGGCCGAGTACGGACTCGCACATGAAGCGCAGCGCGCTGACCACCTGGTTGTGGTAGCTCCTGGACACGCTGCGGTGTTCGACGAGATCCAGGAGGTAAGCTTGGCACTGCCTCACGGGATCGTCGGCTTCTCTGGAGTCCGTCTCACCACACCAGCGGACGAAGCGCCGGAGGTGGCCCAGGTAGACCTTCCTGGTTCTCGGACTGTACCCGCGGAGCGTGAGGGCTTCGCGTATGCGATCGAGCAGCTCCTCCGAGCCGTCGACCATGCGCGGCCTCTCGGCCCTGGCCACGCCGACAACCCGCACGCGATCGCGTCCGAATCCGGCGAGGAGGGCAGCCAGGACTTCGTCGGCGCCGGGCACGGTCCACACCCGCCGCCGCGCGTCCCACATCCGCCCGGGAAGGCTG
>CAYYRT010000219.1:0-14261 GCA_964474055.1 uncultured Acidimicrobiaceae bacterium
CGCGGGCTTGTGGGCCTCGGCCGATCCGGAGACCATGACGAATCTGTTGCCGATCGAGTTCCTCTGGGTGACTGAAGCAGACAACACCGATCAGGGTCTCGGGCCGGTGGGACTGGCCGGATTCTCGACGATCGTTCTCACCAACAACATCCGGGTCACTCTTCTGGCTTTCGCGCTTGGCATCACAGGGGGTGTCGGAACAGCCTGGTTGTTGGCGTACAACGGGTTGCTTCTTGGTGGCCTCACCGGACTGGCGATCTCGGCAGGCAACGGCGGTCTGTTGGCCGCGGCAGTACTTGCTCACGGCATCCTCGAACTGTCTTGCATCGTGGTCGGAGCGGGAGCCGGGTTTGCCCTGGCCCGGTCGATGTTCCGGCCCGGGCTGGCGACTCGCCGTGCGGCGATACGGACCGAGGCCTTGCCGGCTCTGGCGATTGCCGGTGCCACCGCACCCTGGCTTGTCATCGCAGGCTTGGTCGAAGGATACGTCAGCCGGGTGGGGTTGGGTCCACTCCCGACCGCACTCGTGGGCGTCGGTCTGGGAGTGGCGTTTTGGGGACTCTTCTACTGGCGGGGATGGTTGCCTTACAGAAGAGCGCGCCGTTTGGCGGCGAGATAGGCGTCGACGCACACGGCTGCCAACCGCTCGGGCGCGGCCTCCACCACGCGGGCGCCCAGTCCGCCCAGGCGAACCGACACACGCTCTCGCGCCTCGATGACGTCGACGGCAACTGCTTGCCGGAGAACACTGGCTTCGCTCGGGTCGGGAAGCTCCAACGCCGCGGCGACCGAGGGATCGGTAACCGACGCCACTACGACCGCATGATGTCGGGAGAGCACCGGCATCGCCGCCAGAAGAGGTCGGGCAGCCGCATCCTCGAGGAGATCGGTGAGAATCAAAACGAAGGCACGTTTGGCATGAGCAACAGCGCGGAACGCAAGCTCGTAGTCGCTGTCGTTGATCGAAGGTTCCAGGTCGTAGACGGCTTCGAGCACAGCATTGGCCCCGCCTCGTCTGGGCAACAATTGACGTCTGATCGTGTTGTCGAAGGCCACGACGCCGATGCGATCGCCAATCTCCTCGGAAACGGCCGCCATGGCTGCCACGACATCGACCGCTGCGTCAAGTCGGGTGAGTTGCGGACGTCCCTCCCGGGAAGGGAGTGGCGAGGCCATCAACCGTCCGCAATCAACCAAACAAATGATTTCGCGGTCCTGTTCAACCCGGTACGTGTTTGACATGGGGTGTCCGACGCGAGCGGTCGCGCGCCAGTTGACCTGGCGGATGTCGTCGTCGGGGGAGTACTCCCTGATCGATTCGAGTTCGGTTCCCAACCCCAACGGTCCCCGGGAGCGACGACCTTCCCCCCGGAACCGGCCTAATCGAACCTCGATTGCCAAACGGCGGGCGGCCGGTAGATCGGGATAGACGAGGACCTCACGTTGATCGCCGGTCCGGTGAAACCACCAGCCGAGCCCGAGCGGTCCGGTGGCCCGGGTCGCAGCCGGCGGGAGAACATGCCGACCACGACGCAAGGCCACCACCTCGGCATCCAGCTTGCCATCGCCTACCTGGGGGGTGAGGCGAACATCCGGGCCGGATGGTTGGCGGATGCGCAAAGCTGAAGTCCATCGCTTCGGTACTACCGACAGCGTCGAGCGCACTCCTCTCGACAAAGTCGGCGACAGCTCGACGCGGAGCTCGGGCACGTGTCTGACCAGCCATGCGTCGGTAACGATGGCGGCTATCACCGCGGCCATAAGCAAGGCAGCCACGCCGAACGGTAAGACCAGGGCAGTGAGCGCCACGATGGCCATGACCGACGCGGCCCGCGGGGTGGGGCTCATCCTGACGCCGTCATCGCGGCACTGTCACTGCGGCCAATGCCGCTCTGACCGCGTCATCAGGGGAGTACCTCTCGAGTTCAGCCTCAGGACGCACAAGGATGCGATGGCGGAGTACCGGTGGCGCCATCCTGGCCACGTCGTCGGGGGTAACGAAGTCACGGCCCGACATGCGGGCGATTGCCCTGGATGCGGCGAGGAGGTGCACCGACGCCCGCGGGCTTGCCCCAAGCTCCACCGACGGGAGGGTCCGGGTATGTCTGACCACAGCCGCGAGGTAGACGAGAACTTCGGGGGCGATCTGGGTGGCGCTGGCGGTCTTACGCATTTCCAACAACCGGTCGGCACTGGTCACGGCACCAACGTCTATAAGGGTTGCAGGGGCGAGGCCATCCCGGGCCAGCTTCAGCATTGCCAACTCTTGGTCTGCATTGGGATAGCCGACCTCGATCTTCATCAGGAACCGGTCGAGTTGAGCCTCCGGCAGCGGATAGGTGCCCTCGTATTCGATCGGGTTCTGAGTCGCTACCACCAGGAAAGGGCGGGGGAGAAGGTGGGTCGTCCGATCGACCGAGACCTGGCCTTCGGACATTGCTTCCAGCAGCGCGGCCTGGGTCTTGGGTGGTGTTCGATTGATCTCGTCGGCCAACAAAAGTTGGGTGAAGACCGGACCCGGCCGGAACACGAGGTCGCCACCTCTCAGGGTCATTGTTCCGGTGAGGTCGGAGGGAAGCATGTCGGGAGTGAACTGGGCCCGGGTGAAGGTCAACCCCAGCGCGCGGGCTACCGCCTGGGCAAGCAGCGTCTTGGCCGTTCCCGGCACCCCTTCCAACAGGACGTGTCCACCGACGATGGCTGCTGCCAGCAAAGCGTCGATGGTGGCGGTCTGGCCGACCACCACCTTTCCAACCTCGGCGTGGACCTGGTCGCGCAGTTCTTTCACATCGGATCCTTCGGCTTGATCATTGCATAGGCTCGCCGGGTCCCTTGCTGAGCTGGGCCAGGGCCCGTCCGGCGGCAAGAGGGTCGCCCGTCTCGTCAAGGACGGCGTCGATCTCTTCCTCGCCGAGGTTGGCGACCCGACCCGCCTTGCGAACTTCATCGTCGGTCGGCTCTTGGCCCAGACCCGCCCGGGTGGCAAGCAGTCTCCGCACCCGGATTCGAATCGGCTTCACCGACTCGTTGAGCCGCTTGGTGCGGCCCAGTAGGGCGGCGACGGACTCGATGTACGCAGCCCGGTCGGGGCGCAGCTTCCGTTCCACATCTTCAGGCGGACCCAAACGGCGCCCGTACGCGATCAGCAGCGCCAACCCGGCCACGCCTCCCAGCAGCAAAGCTCCGGCCCATCTGCCGGGCAACGCCTGCCAAAAGGAGTCACCCCCGAACCCGTGCCGGTATTCGTCGAACACAGCTTCCCGCCCACCGATCAATGCAACTGCCAGGCCGGCCGAGTCTCCCCGGCCAAGACCCAGGTTGAGCAGGGGGGCCGCATCGGCCAGCCACGCCACCGCGCCACTCCCCACCTCCCACCCGGCTCCGACCGACGTACCGTCGCTCGCTGTGAGGAAAGACACAGCCTGTCCAGTTTCGGCAAACGACGCCGCACCTGTGAGAGGCACTACACCCACGCCAGCGAGAGCATCGGATGCCATTGCCGAGGTGGGTCCCCCCACCTGCCAGACAGGGACGTCCTCACCGAGTACGTCGAGCAGTTCATCAGGAGCCGGCCCCGCCAAAACGAGCCGTCCACCCTCCTCAAGAAAACTCGTGAGGGCAGCGAGTTCGGGTTCTGCGAACTCGCCAAACCCGACTTCGACTAAGAGCAACGTTTGGTTCGGTCTGAGACGGGGTGTGGTGTACGGGCTGCGCAGCCGCGTCACGGACTCACCTTCGCCTGCATACAACTCTGCCAGGGCCGCACTGCCGTAGGCCGTTGTCACGTACGAGGAGCCATCGGGCCCGCTGATTCGCTCACCAGTGGTCAGGCTTCCCAGGATCCAGACCGCCAGATTCACCACCGCTACCAGGGCTGCCGACCACAGCAATCCCGCCCGGATCCTCCGACCCTCAGGAGTAATCGTGGTGGATCGGGGGATCACGATCTGCCTACCGCCACCGGCAGGCGGAGCAGCCGTTCCCATCCCTCCCGGGCTCGGGCCAGGTCATCGGCGGTGGCCGGTCGACGACCGTAAACAACTTCGTCGAATCGCATCGCCAGTGCCTCAAACTCGGGCGAGGTGAGCATTTCGGCCACCTCGCCGCTGGTGAGTCCGGGCCGGTACCGGATCATCCCGTTCTCGTCGAGTCGTAACAACCCGGCTCGGAAGGTAAGCCTGAGCGCGGTCGAAAAGTCGCCCCGGGATGCGGCCCTTTGCGCTTCCCGCTCCAATTCGATCGGGTCGACTCCGCGGGCCAGCGCCTGTTCGCGCATGATCCGCGACTCGATCTCGCGTGTCCTTCTCTTGCCCAGGTTGCGGGTCACCAACACGGCTGCGACCACAACCGCCACCACGAAAACCAGGCCGAGAACCACGGGCCCTCCGATCAGATCCGCAATCCGTCCCAGAAATTCAAGGAACGAGTACAACAGCCGTTCCAACCACTCGCCGAGTCTCTCGGAGCCAGTCGGTTGGGTCCGGTAGCGCGGTTGGCTCAGGATCCTCGCCGCCTCTTCCCGGAGACGCTCCGAGTCGACCACGGTTGGTTACTCGCGTCCTGGTGATCCCAAACCGAATGGGTCGTCAGGCTCTGTGGTTGGTGGCAAGGATGGCTGGGTCTGCTCCATTTCGGCAGCCATCACCTGCAAGTCGTATCCCTCGGCTCGGACCCGAAGATCGAAGTAGAGAACAATGAAGACCGCGGCCAGAAAGGGCAGCACGAACACGGAACTGATGGTGGATCCGATCGTCGATACCCAGAGGTCGGTACCTGTAGTGGTGGACCCTCCGGCGAAGGTTATGGCCGAGGTGATCAGGCCGATGACCTGACCGACGGCGAAGTAGACGAGATAACTCAAAGCCACGGTTCCGAGAGCGGGCCAGAATCGGCGGCGGACCAGGTCAAACGATCTGGCCATGGCTTGCAGAGGACCTTTGTTTTCGACCACCAGTACCGGGGTGGTTACTGACCACGAAGTAAACAGCCAGATGCCGGGAGCCAGGTAGAAGAGGAGGCCAACCGACGACGCGACCAGGATGAGGATGGTGGCCCACAAGATCGGAAAGAACCTTTTCAGCCCAAAACGGAGCGAGTTCTGCCATGAGGGTTCTGTTGACTGATAGACATCGGCGAGTGCCTTAGCGCTCGCCCCCTGTACCAGGACGGTGCCCAGTCCGGTGATAGCCGCGATGGTCACGCCAACGGCAAAAAGCTGCAAAGCCGAACTCAGCAACTCTTCGGCCTCTTCCTGGGTCACTGTCTCGTCGACCATGAACGAGTCGAAGAAGTCCAACTGGTCAGGAACTCCGAGGGCGGTGACCAAACCCTGGACAAGCCCGAGGGGTATCAAAACGATGGCCGAGATGGTGAACAGAACCCGGGCGTTGGATATCACCAGCTTGATGGCGACGTCGACGATCTCTCCGACACGAAGCGGGCGCAGCTCGGGCCTGATCACGGGGCGCAACGGTAGCCGAACGACCACACGCGCGACTCGTAGGGCCGGCCTGAACGACCGTTCAAACTCGACCCCCATGTCGTCCAAAAAAGCGCCATACTCGCATTTGCTCAAGCCGCTATCGGGAGAGTCCTTTGACCACTACAACCTCCAGCATTCGTCTCGTCACCGAGGTCCCTGGACCGCGCAGCCGCGCAATATTGGCCAGGCGCGATGCGGCCATACCGCAGGGCAACGCCAAGTTGACCCCGATCTCGATCGAGTCGGCCCACGGCTCCCTGGTGGTGGACGTCGATGGCAACCAGTACATCGATCTGGCGGGCGGGATCGGAGTCCTCGCGGTCGGGCACACCCCCGAGAAGGTGGTTGCCGCCCTCCAGGAGCAGGCCGCCCGGCTTATCCACATGTGTGCCATCGTCTCGACTTACGAACCCTTCGTCGCGGTGGCAGAACGTCTCAACCGCCTGGCCCCGGGCGACTTCGCGAAGAAGACGGTTCTGATGAGCACCGGGGCCGAAGCTGTCGAGACGGCGGTGCATGTTTCCCGGTCGTTCTCCAAACGCCAGGGCATCGTGGTCTTCGAGGGCGGTTACCACGGCCGGACCAATCTGACCATGGCGATGACGTCGAAGTTCAACCTCTTCAAGAAGGGCTTCGGACCTTTCGCCCCGGAGGTCTACCGGTTCCCCTTCCCCAACCTCTATCGCCGCCCGGCCGGGATGAGCGAGGAGAGCTTCATCGATTGGCACCTCTCATTGCTCGACCACTCGTTCATGGCCCAGGTCGACCCGTCGCATGTAGCGGCGATGTTTGTGGAACCGGTACAGGGCGAAGGAGGCTTCGTGCCTGCGCCGGCTGTCTGGCTGCAAAGGCTGCGCCAACTCGCCGATCAGCACGGAATCCTTCTCGTATCTGACGAGATCCAGGCCGGGATGGGTCGCACCGGAAAACTGTGGGCCATCGACCACGCCGACGTGGTCCCCGATCTGATCACTACCGCCAAATCACTGGCTGCCGGAATGCCTCTCTCGGCAGTGGTCGGTCGGGCCGAGGTTATGGATGCACCCCATCCGGGTGGTCTCGGCGGCACGTATTCGGGCAATCCGCTCGCCTGTGTCGCCGCCCTCGAAGCGATCGATCAGATCGCCACTCCTGAGTTTCTCGCACGCTCTTCCGAAGTAGGGGAGAGGATGCGAGCCAAGCTCATTGAGATCCAGATGCGTCATCCTTCACTCGTCGGTGATGTACGTGGGCTCGGTTCGATGCTGGTGATGGAAATCGTCAAGGACCCCGTCAGCAAGATGCCCTGGATGGAGGCGACGGCAGCGATCACAGCCGCCACCGTAAAACGGGGGGTGATCACCATTCGCGCTGGCCTTTATTCGAACTGTGTCCGGTTCCTGCCGCCGCTAACCATTTCTGATGCTCAGCTCGACGAGGCCCTCGACGTCGTTTCCGCCTCGGTCGATGAGGTGGCGGCCGAGATGGGTACGGCTTGATGGAATACCGCCAGTACATCGGTGGCCACTGGAGCGAAGCCAACAACGGAGGCACCTGGGAGCTGGTCAACCCTGCCACCGAGGAGATCATCGATCTCCTGCCTTATGGCGACGCCAGTGACGCTCTGGCGGCTTTGGAGGCGGCGGCTGAGGCCTTTGCCGCCTGGTCACAGACGACCCCTTATGAACGGGCGGCCATCCTTCACAAGGCTGCCGACATCATGGAGACCAGGGCAGCCGACTTCGCGATTGTGACCACGGAGGAATCGGGGAAACCGCTCTCCCAATCCAAGGGCGAGTGGCTTTCGTGTCCCAACTATTTCCGTTGGGCGGCCGAGGATGCCAAACGCGTCTACGGGCGGTGGATCCCGTCGCGGATGGCCAATCGCCGCATCGATGTGACCTATCGGCCCGTGGGGGTGGTCGGACTGATCACTGCCTGGAACTTTCCGGTGTACAACCAGGCCCGGGCGATCAGCTCTGCTCTGGCCGCTGGATGCACCATGGTCTCTCGCCCCAGCGAATACACGCCACGTTCGGCCATGTTGATCGCTGCGTGCCTGGAGGAAGCAGGGCTTCCGGGGGGTGCCCTCAACCTGGTCAACGGCGAACCTCACCCGATCGGTCAGGTGATGTTGAACGATCCGCGCTGTCGCAAGATCAGCTTCACCGGCTCCACCCGGGTCGGCAAACTGCTCATGGACGGTGCCAGTCGAACGGTGACGCGTCTGGCCCTGGAAATGGGTGGGAACGCCCCCGTGATCATCTTCCCGGATGCGGGTGACATTGCCACGCTTGCAACTAACGGACTCACTGCCAAGCTCCGCAACGCCGGCCAGGTATGCGTGGCCCCGCAGCGTTTCTATGTGCACGACAAGATCGCGGAAGACTTCACGGCCGTGGCCGTCGAGGCGGCTCGCACCCAGGTGGTCGGTGATGGCAACGACCCCGCTACGACCATCGGACCTCTCATCAATGCCATCCAACGCGAGAGGGTCGAGCGGATCGTGGCCGACTCGGTCGACCAGGGAGGCTCGGTCCGCACCGGTGGGACCCGCCTCGATCGCCGGGGTTACTTCTATCAACCGACCGTGGTGACGAACGTCAAGCCGGGCAGTCCTCTCCACGAGGAGGAAGTATTCGGACCGGTGCTTCCGATCATCGAGTTTGGGTCGGTAGAGGAGGTCTTGGCGATGGCCAACTCTTCCGAGTACGGCCTGGCCGCCTATGTCCACACCCACGATCTGGCCACAGCCATGTCGGTTTCTGAACAGCTCGACTACGGGATGGTGGCAGTAAACGACTGGTACGTGGCCACTCCCGAAGCTCCGTTTGGAGGAATGAAACAGTCAGGTCTCGGCCGCGAGTCCGGGAGCGAGGGGATACTCGAATATCTCGAACCCAAGACCCGGTACTTCGGAGGCATCGTTTGAAGAACCGGCCCATCCGGGTTCTCAGTCTCGAGGGCGGTCCCTTCGACCGCGGGGCCGCGCACGGGGCCGCCTATCAAAGCGAGATACGCCGCTACGCCGCTGAACGGGTGCGGTTGTCGGTGAATGGTTCATGGGCGGGTCGCCCGGCCACCACCGCTGATGCCCTCCAGCTGGCAGCGGAGATGCTGCCTGCCC
Source organism: uncultured Acidimicrobiaceae bacterium (assembly GCA_964474055.1). GTDB lineage: Bacteria > Actinomycetota > Acidimicrobiia > Spongiisociales > ZC4RG35 > JAICND01. The sequence goes on from CAYYRT010000219.1 coordinate 8,589, forward strand.
ATCGCAGGTACGCCCCCGATCTCTTCGAGGAGTTGGAGGGTCTGGCTTCGACCTCGGCCATCACCCTCGCCGAAGCAGTGATCGTGGGCGGATTCACCGACTTCGTCGACGCCGTGCGGGCACAGGGGGCGGGACCGGTGGTCGAGGAGGACGACTGCACTGCGGTCCTGGCCTCTCCGGCTGCCACCGGGAACGGAGGCCTGTTTGGACAGACCTGGGACATGCACGACAGCGCCACCGAGCACGTCAGCCTGATCCGGGTTGTGCCTCCGACAGGTCCGCGGGCTCTCGTTTTCACCACAGTCGGATGTCTCGGACAGATCGGTGTCAACTCGGCAGGCATAGCGGTAGGAATCAACAACCTGGTGGCGGGCAACGGTGGCATCGGAGTGACCTGGCCGTTTGTCGTGCGGAAGATCCTGCAACAGACCGATCTGGAGGCGGCCCTGGCTTGCGTTCTCGACGCTGATCTGGCGGGCGCCCACAACTACCTCTTGATGGACCGGAACGGCGAGGGATACAACGTCGAGGCCATGCCGGACTACCAGGCAGTGACCAAGCTCGGAGACGATCCCCTGATTCACACCAATCATTGCCTCGACCCGGAGGCCCGTTCGCGGGAGGCGGTCCGCCCGCCCGATCTCCTGGCTTCTTCCGAAGCTCGCCTCGCCAGGGCCACGGAGTTGATGAAGGTTCGGCCGATCACGCTTGAGGACTTGATGGCCATGACCCGGGAGCCGGAAGTCATTTGTCGCCGATCGACCGCGCCCCATCACAACGAGTCGTCGGGCGCCGCAATCATGCGACCGGCGACAGGTGAGTTCTGGGCGTGTTGGGGCGTGCCCGCCGACAACGATTACGAGAGCTTCACGGTATGAAAGACCTCCGTGTAGTCAACCTGACCAGGGACCTGGCAGCGCAGTGCGCGGCGCTTGAGTTGCTCGCTTTTCCCCATGCCGATCGTGCCGACTTGCTCGATGAAGAAGACATTGGCGTTTATGCCGACACCTTTGCCGAAGGGTTCTTTGTGGTGCTCGACGGAGACCGGGTCGTGGGGCAGGGAGCAGGGATCTTTTTGGACTTCGACTTCGACCACCCCCAGCACACGATTGCCGAAATCACCGGGGATCATCAGTGCGGGAACCACGACCCGGCCGGGGAGTGGTATTACGGCACCGATATGGTCGTTCACCCCGACTATCGGCGGCGCGGGATCGGAAGCCGTCTCTATGAGGTACGCAAGGACCTGGTCGTTCGCCTCAACAAGGCGGGCATCATCGCTGGTGGCCACATTCCCGGCTACCCCGCGCAACGGCACGCGATGACCGCCCCCGAGTACATCACCAGGGTGGCAGCGGGTGAGCTGTACGACCCCACCCTCAGCTTCCAGATCGACAATGGCTTCCGAGTTGCCGGTGCGCTGGAGAACTACCTCCACGACGACGCAACTGATAGCTATTCGGCACTGATCGTGTGGGACAACCCGGAATACCAAAGGAGCAAGGCAGGTCGATGATGCGTTGGCATAAGATCGGCCCGGGCAGCTGGAACAAGGAGAACTCGAGATGAATCGGATTGGCATCCCTCGGCGCCGTGGCAACCGCGACGCGCTATTGGCCCTATTGGCTTCAAATCAGATCGACCGCCGCCAGTTCCTCAAGAGGGTTGGAGCGGGGGGAGTTCTCATGCTGGGAGGTCCAGCCCTCCTCGCCGCTTGCGGCGGCGGCACGGCCGGCACCACCGGTCCCGACGGCGGCGGGAACGAACTCTTCGTCGACAACTGGATCGAGTACATCGACATCGACGACGACGGCAACTACCCCACGATTGAGCGCTTTACCGAGGAGACCGGGATAGCGGTCACGTATACAGAAGGGGTCAACTCCAACGAGGACTGGTTCGGGAAGTACCAGCCACAGTTGGGGGCGGGTCAACCCATCGGGATAGATGTCACCGTCCTCACCGACTACATGGCGGCGCGGATGATCCGACTCGGGTACGTAGAGACCCTCGACCACGCCAACATTCCCAATATGAGCAATCTGGCTGCGGCGCTCCAGAGTCCCGACTTCGATCCCAACCGCGATTACTCGTTGCCGTGGCAGTCGGGGTTCACCGGAATTGGTTACGACATCGAGTTGACAGGTCGCGAGATCACAAGTCTCGAGGATCTGCTCGACCCGGCCTTTGCCGGCCGAGTCGGTCTGTTGGAGGGATACAACGACACGGTGCCACTGTTCCTACTGATGGATGGCAAAGACCCGGCCACAGCCTCGGTGGAAGACTATGTCGCTGCCGCCGGCCGGATCGGCGAAGCGGTGTCCTCGGGTCAGGTACGCCAGGTGTACGGCAACGATTACCTCGATGCGTTGCTGGCCGGCGACCTGGCGGTGGCACTGGCATGGTCGGGCGACATCGTGGCCAACCAGGAGAGTGTGCCGTCGTTGCGTTGGGCCTTCCCGCAGGAAGGTTTCATGATTTGGAACGACAACATGCTCGTTCCAAAAGGGGCCGCCAACAAAGCCAACGCCGAAGCGTGGATGAATCATTACTACGACCCTGAGATCGCAGCCGAACTGGCGGCCTACATTTGGTACGTGTCGCCGGTGACCGGCGCCCGCGAGGCGGTGGTTGCAATCGACCCGGCCTTGGCCGAAGAGCCGCTCATCTTTCCGACGGCTGACCTTCTGACCAATTCCCACATCGTTCGTGCCTTCAGCGAAGAAGACGAGGCGATCGTCAACGAGGCTGTGGCCGAAGCCGCCGGGGTCTGATGAGTACAGGCTCGGAGGGATCCAGCGACGGTGTGCCCGCGGTCGAGTTGGACCACATCACCAAGCAGTTCGTCGAGTTCACCGCGGTCGAGGATCTCAATCTGAGAGTCGACGATGGTCACTTCTTCGCGTTGTTGGGTCCCTCCGGATGCGGAAAAACGACGACCCTGCGGATGATCGGCGGCTTTGAGGAGCCCACGTCCGGAGTAATCCGTTTGCACGGCGAAGACGTGACCGGGTTCAAACCGTACAAACGACCGGTCAACACGGTCTTCCAGAGCTATGCCCTCTTCCCCCACTTGACGATCTTCGAGAACATCGCCTTTGGCCTGCGTAGGCAGGGAGTCGAAGACTCCGAGGTGAACCGCCGGGTGGGGGCGGTGTTGGAACTGGTGCAGCTCACGGGCCGCGACCGTCAGCGCCCCCGGCAGCTGTCGGGTGGGCAGCAGCAGCGGGTCGCCGTCGCCCGGGCCCTGGTCAACCATCCGCGGGTTCTGCTGCTCGATGAGCCTCTGGGTGCGCTCGACCTAAAACTCCGCAAAGAGATGCAGATCGAGTTGAAGCGGATCCAACAAGAAGTCGGGATCACATTCATCCACGTGACTCACGACCAGGAAGAGGCCATGACGATGGCCGACACCATTGCGGTGATGCACGGCGGCAGGATCGAGCGGATGGGGGGGCCCACCGAGATATACGAGGATCCCAGAACTGAGTTTGTGGCCGGTTTCCTGGGCGCCTCGAATCTGATGGGTGGGCAGTTGGAAGGCACCCGGGTGGGTCTGGTAGGCGGAAACGTCGTCCATCTCACGGCGGCGGCGGCCGCGAACAAGGCCGGTGCGATCCATGTCGGGGTGCGGCCCGAAAAGATCCGGCTCCACGCACCCAACGACGAAACCGCCGCCCCCAACCGATTGGCGGGCAAGGTAACCGACGCCAGTTTCATAGGCGTGAGCACCCACTATCTGGTTTCGAATCCGGACATAGGGGAACTGGCAGTGGTTGTGCAGAATCTGGACGATCGGCGTTTTGCCCTGGGCGAGGATGTGGTTGCGGCCTGGCTGCCGGAGCACACCTTCGTGGTTTCGCGGTGACAGCAGCTACCGCGATTGCCCCGGCGAATCCGGCCGCGGCAGCAGCAGCTCGACGCCGTCGACGGATTCCCTATCTGCTTCTCCTGCCCGGGCTGGCCTACCTGTTCGTCTTCTATTTGATCCCCCTGATCGGCCTTGGGCGGATGGCACTTCAGAGCGGCAACCTCCAGGCCGGCTACGAGCTCACCTGGGAGTGGGAAAACTTTCTCCAGGTGTTCACCACCTACCGTCCCCAGCTGTTGCGCTCGCTCGGGTTCTCGGTCGGAGCGACGCTGATCACACTCGCGCTGGGATACCCGCTGGCCTACGCCATCGCCTTTCGCGGCGGGCGCTGGAAGAACCTATTTCTGGTGCTTCTGCTGATGCCCTTTCTGGTGCCGTTCCTTCTGCGGACGCTGGCCTGGCGGATCATCCTCGCCGACCAGGGATTAGTGGTTGATACCCTCAAGACGATCGGGATACTTCCTGAGGCGAACGGACGGTTGTTGGCCACGGGTTGGGCGGTGATAGCCGGGCTGGTCTATGCCTTCCTGCCCTTCATGACGCTTCCGATCTATGTCGCGTTGGAGAAGATCGACCGTTCACTGCTCGAGGCCTCCGGTGATCTCTATGCAACGCCAGCCACCGCCTTCCGCAAGGTCACCTGGCCACTGTCGCTCAGCGGTGTGATCTCTGGAACCCTGCTCACGGCAATTCCCGCGGCCGGCGACTACATCAACTCACAACTGCTCGGCAGTCCTGCCCAGACGATGATGGGCAACGTCGTCGAGAGCAAGTTCCTCTCGATTGTCGACTACCCGTCGGCCGCGGCTATATCCCTGACTTTGATGCTCGCCATTGTGGTGGCGGTGATCCTCTACGTTCGATCGGTGGGCACTGAGGAGTTGATCGCATGAGATGGCGGCGCGCTCTTCTGCCGGTCTATCTGGCGGCGGCTCTCATGTACATGTTCATCCCGGTGCTCGTGGTGATTGCGTTCTCATTCAATGACAACCAGGGCCGTTTCAATGTGGTCTGGCAGGGTTTCACATTGCGTCACTGGCTCGACCCCTTCGCTGATCCCGGGATCATCGAGGCTCTGGGGGTGAGCCTGCTAGTCGCTCTGCTGGCGGCCGGGGTGGCGACCATTCTGGGCACACTGATTGCTCTCGCGCTGGCGAGGTACAACTTCAAGGGCCGCTCGGCCACCAACGTGCTCTTGTTCTTCCCGATGGCCACCCCCGAGGTCGTCTTGGGCTCGTCGCTCCTCGGCCTGTTCGTGGCGTTGAGGGTGGGCACCGGCTTTCTGACCATCCTCCTGGCCCACGTCCTGTTCATCATCTCCTATGCGGTGGCTACGGTCCGGGCCCGCATCGTTGGCTTCGACCGGCACATGGAAGAGGCGGCCATGGATCTATACGCCAACGAATGGGAGACCTTCCGGAGGGTGACCCTTCCCATGATCATGCCTGGCGTCTTCGCTGCGTTTCTCCTCGGGTTCGCGTTATCGGTCGACGACTTCATCGTCACCAACTTCACTTCGGGTTCTGTTCAGACCTTTCCTGTCTACGTCTGGGGTGCTGCCCGGCGCGGCATCCCGCCCCAGGTCAATGTGGTCGGGACCGCGTTGTTCCTCATCACCGTCTCGGCGATGCTTTTCTACCTGCGCTGGCAGCGCCGCAGCACCCTGAAGAAGGCCTAGGTCGTCGGCGTCACTGTCACGGAGAACCGCGAACCCAGGGTTGTGGCGACCGCTAGCGGGCTCTACAACCCGGGGTTCGCGGATTCAGAGACCCGCGGACCGTTCGGCCATGCCGTTGAGGATC
>CAYYRT010000220.1:0-17096 GCA_964474055.1 uncultured Acidimicrobiaceae bacterium
CCTGGTCGACACCCGCCATCCCGAGGCCCTCGACGCCGGCGAGCCGGAGCGGGTGGCCGAGGCCGTCGATCGCATGGACCTGGCTCACGCCGTGGTCACCGCCGTGGCTCGCGACGACCTCGACGACGGGGGCGCGGCGGCCTTCGCCGCCACCATCCAGGCCATCCGGGCCCGTCGGCCCGGCACCGCCGTGGAGGTGCTGATCCCCGACTGCAAGGGTGACCCGGAGGCCCTGGCGGTGATCTTCGCGGCCCGGCCCGACGTGCTGAACCACAACCTGGAGACGGTGGCCCGCCTGCAGCGGGCGGTGCGCCCGTCGGCGGGCTACGCCCGCAGCCTGTCGGTGCTGGCCCGGGCCAAGGCCGAGGGCCTGACGACGAAGTCGAGCCTGATCGTGGGCCTGGGGGAGACCGAGGAGGAGCTGGTCGAGGCCCTGGCCGATCTGGCCGGGGTGGGGTGCGACATCGTCACCGTGGGCCAGTACCTGCGGCCCACCACCCATCACCTGCCGGTGGCCCGGTGGTGGACGCCCGAGGAGCTGGCCCGGGTGGCGGCCGTCGGTGAGGCCATGGGCATCGGCCACGTGGAGGCCAGCCCCCTCACCCGCTCCAGCTACCACGCCCGCCAGTCGGCCGAGGCCGTCACCCTCCATCAGGTGGCCCCGTCCCTGCGCTGAGCGGGACGAGGCCGTTCGCTACCCCCGGGACGCACCCGGGCTCTTCCGAGCTCGTCTGGATCGCGGCGCTCAGCAGTCGGCGAGGGCGCCGAGGGCGCGGCAGATCTCGCCGCTCTCGTCCGGGGCCAGGCGCCCGGCGCGCTCGGTGAGGTAGCTCCGGCGGATGGGCTGGAGGTTGTCGAAGGAGGCGACGCACTCGACCGACAACCCGTGATCCGGGCCGAGGTCGATCTCGGTGGGGATGTGGCGCACCGTGCGGGTGACCGGCGCCACCACGATCCAGGTGAGGACAGGGACGGCGTCGCTGCGGGTCACGACCAAGACGGGGCGTCGCTTGTCCTCGGCCTCGGCCCACCAGATCTCGCCCTGCTGCGGTATCACCAAGGCTCCTCGGTGATCATCTCGACCGTGGCCTGGTCCGACCAGCCGCACTCGTCGTCTCCCTGGGGCCGGGCCTGATAGCCGGCCACGATGCGGGCGCCGATCTGTGCTCGCCGGTGGTTCTCGACCAGCTGGAGCAGGCCACGGCGGACGGCGTCGGATCGGCTGTCGACCGCGCCGTCGGCGACCAGTTGGTCGATGGCCGCCTCCAGGGCGGCGTCGATGCGGGTCACCAATTGCGCCATGCTGGGAGCATAGCGCTGTGCAATGCACGCCGGCCGGGCCGGCGGACGCTTCAGCGGTCGGCGGGCTCGGCGGTGGGGAGCGGGGCGCTGGCCACCTCTTCCGCGGTGAGGCTGGAGTGGCGGCGTCGCCGTCCGAAGAGCCCGGAGCGGGGGGTTTCGTTGGCTTGCCCGTAGCTGTAGCCGTAGCCATACCCGTAGGCGTAGGCGGCCTGGGCCTCGAGGCCGTTGAGGACGATGCCCACGAGCGGGGCGTCGACTTGGTTGAGCAGTTCGAGGGCCCGCCGCAGGCCGCGCTTGGTGGTGCTGCCCGCGGTGGCGACCAGGACGGTGGCGTCGACCTGTTGGGCCAGGACCACGGCATCGGCCACGGGGAGCAGGGGGGGACTGTCGATGAGGACGTAGTCCGCGTACTCGGCGATCGACTCGAGGAGGGTGTGAGCGGTCCGGGAGGACAGCAGCTCCGACGGGTTGGGGGGCGGGGGGCCGGAGGCGAGAACGGCCAGGCGGGGGACATCGGGGACGGGCTGCACCGCCGTCTCGGCCCCGTGCTCGCCGAGGATCATGGAGGTGAGACCGACGTGGTTGTCGAGGCCGAAGAACTGGTGGAGGCGGGGGCGGCGCAGGTCGCAGTCGATGAGGACGACCCGGTGGCCGGCCCGGGCGAAGGCCACGCCCAGGTTGGCCAGGGTGGTGGTCTTGCCCTCCGAGGCCGAGGCGCTGGTCATCTGGATCACTTTGAGCGTGCGATCGACGCCGATGAACTGCAGCGAGGTGCGGAGGCCCCGGTAAGTCTCGGCGATGGGGGACTTGGGCGCGGTCAGCGACACGAGCTGGGCGTCGGAGCGGTTGCGCCACGAGTCCAGGCGGGGGACGAGGCCGAGCACATCGACGCCGCCGGTGGTGGCGTCGAGGTCGTCCTTGGTGCGGATGCGGTCGTCGAGGTACTCCCGGAGGAAGGCGAAGCCGGCCCCGAGGAGGAGGCCGAGGACGAGGGCGACGGATCCGTTGCGCACCGGGTCGGGAGAGAAGGGCGACGAGGGCGCGCTGGCGGTGGAGACGATCTCCCCGCCGCCGTCGACGCGGGCCCCGTTGAGGGCGAGCTGGAGCTGGCCGAGCCGCTCGGTGTAGGCGGCCCGCTGGGTCTGGAGGGAGAGACGCTGGGCGTCACGGGTGGCGACGGCTTGGTCACGCTGCTCGATCAGGCCGGAGTAGGAAGGGTCTTCCGGGTCGGTGGCGGCTACTTGAGCATCGAGGTCCACCACTGCGGCATCAGCTATCTCGATCTGGGCGTCGACCTCGTTGAGTTGCTGGACGAGGACGTCGACAGCTTCCTCGAGCACCTCGATGTTGCCGCTCCGCCGTGTCGCGATGAACACCTCGGCGTAGACGTTGGCCTCACGCGCCGCCCGCGCGGGCTCGGTGTCGGTGGCGCTGATGCTCACCACGCTGGTATCGCCCTTGGGGGCGATGGAGACGGAGGGGGTGTAGCCCAACTCCTCACGGACGGCGTCGCGCACGCTGCGGGACCGCATGACCTCGATCTCGGTCTGGACCTGCTGGAGCAGGTCAGCGCTGCTCGACCGCTGCTGGTCGCCGGCGATGATGTCCTGGGTGCTCTCTTCCCGCAGGAGTACCTCGGCCGTGGCCCGATACGCCGGGGTCTGGAGGAAGGAGTAGACGAGGGCCGCGGCCACCACGACGATGGCGGTGAGGGCGATGGTGAGCTTCCGACGACGGAGGACGGTGAGGTAGTCGCTGAGCTCGAGCTCGTCGGGCTCACGCGGGTCGATCATCGGTTGCACGGTAGTGGGTGGACCCTTCGGATTCGGGACTCAGAGGTGGCGTCGAGGGTGCAGCGGGCGCCGTGACGGAGACGCGCACCGGCCCGGTGCTGGGCACCGGGCCGGTGACGTGAGAGGTTGACGTGGGTGTCAGGCGGTGGCGGTGCGCCGCTTGGTGGCCACGAGGGCGAAGGCCGCCCCGGCGAGGATCAGGCCGCCACCGACCTTGAGCAGCAGGCTGGTGCCGCTCGAGCCCGTGCGGGGGAGCGGTGTGGCCCCACCTGTGGTCACGGTGGTGCCGCCCACGGTGATCTCGATGCCCAGAACCTCGCCACCGCAGGAGGCGGTGAGGGTGTAGGTGCCGGGGTCGAGATCGCTGGGAATGGTGACGGAACCGGAGAAGGTGTCGTCGTCGGCGACGGGGATGGTGCCCAGTGACTCACCCTCGAGAGCGACCTCGACGGTGTCAGCGGCCTGGCAGGTGCCCTCGATGGTGACGTCCTCACCCGGCTGCGGGTTGGTGTTGGAGACCGTGGCCGACAGCACGTCGCCGTACTGGGCGGCGGCCGGGGCGCTCATCAGGGCCACCAGGGCGGTGGCGACGATCAGGATCTTCTTCAACATGGTGCAGGCTCCGCACAGAGGGTCGGGAACGGGGACAGTCTGGCCTGTCGGCATAGCTGTGTCCAGCATTGAGCCTTCACGCCCCGATGGGGGGCAACTCACGAGCTTCTGGCGCCAGGGAGAATACTTCTGCGCCCTTCGGTCTCCGCGGGTGGCAAAACGGCCGAATCCTGGCCCGATCGGCTGACACGGACGGTGAGCCGATCGGGGTTGGCCATCGGATGCGGAGCGAGGTCGAGCACGTACTCTGCGTCGGTGGGGAGGCGGCCTCGCAGCCGCAGCTCCAAGGTCACCTCGCCGCCCGGTGGCACCGAGACGTACCGGGAGTACACGGGGTAGCCCGCCTCGGTCTGGGCCTCCATGCCAACCGAACGTCCGTCGAGGGTGGCCCCTTCCAACGCATGAGGGGTGTGGACGGAGACGAGCATCAGGTTGGTGCCGGGGGGGTCGCCGCGGTTGTTGCCGACGACGTAGTCGGGGACGCTGCCGTCGACGGGGGCGTCGTTGCGGATGGTCACCGTGGCGGTGGCCTGGAGGGAGCCGTCGCTGGCGACGTCGACGTCGTAGGTGAGGTCCCGGCTCTGGAAGACGTCGATCTTGTTGTTGCCCGTGTTCTGGCTGGAGACGGCGAAGAAGTCGTGGCCCTCTCGTGGGGCGGGGAAGGCGCCGGTGGCGCCGAGGCGGGCGAAGAGGGCTTGCTCGTCGGCCTGGGGGGACCACAGGCGGAGGTGCCCCTCGCGCGTCGGGCGGGAGAGGACGTCGGCCAGGTCCCGGGGGCCCGGCAGGTCGCCGGTGGTGAGCTCGTCGAAGGTGGTCTCGACCAGGCGGGCCAGGGCTTCGTTCTGCTCGTCGCTGTCGGGGAAGAGGGCGTAGTTGTCCCGGAGGAGGAAGTCGGCGGCGTTCTCCGCGGTGAGGGTGCGGTCAAAGCCCTCCACGTCGAGGGGACCAGTGAAGGTGAGGAGGGCGGCGAGGGCGACGGGGTCGATGCTGATCACGCCGTCCAGCGGTCGACCGGTGGCCTGGGGGTAGAGCTCGGACATCACCTGGGCGTCATGCGGGAAATGAGGGGAGAACGCGAAGTCGCCGATGTAGCGGTCGGGGGAGAAGCGGCCGTAGCGGGCTACGTATTCGGGAGGGCCGGTGATGGTCAGCGGGGGTTCGTTGAACTCGGGCATGAGATCGGTCACCGGGCCGGAATCGGTGAGGCGCAGCTCACCGCTGTCGGCAGTCACCTCGGCCCAGCTCCCCATGAAGCCACCTGCCCCCCGCACCTCGGCCGGGGTGACGAAGGCGACGACGTAGCGCCGGGGGCCGTCGGCGCCGAGGAGGGCGGGGGCCACGGCGACGGCCTGGTCGGCGAGCTCCGCTTCGGCTTGGGCATCGGCCAACTCGATGTCGAGGTCGTCGAGGCCGTCAGCGAGTGGAGGGATGAGCCAATCGGAGTCGCTCCGGGAGAGAGAGCGCCGGGCGGCGTCGATGGATGTGAGGCTGCGGTCGAGGGGCTCGGCGACGGAGCGGATGCGGTTGAGGTCGAAGCGGCCACTGGCGTAGCGGAGCTGCTGGTAGTCGGCGGCCTCGACGGTGTCCCCGGCGGTGACGCTGAGGCGATGCCCTTCGTCGGCGGCGTTCCCGAGACTGCGGGCGTGCTGGGCGAGCACGGGAACGGCGCGTGCCGGTGCGGCCCACCAGGCGTTGAGGACGCTGTCAGCGCGGCGGAACGAGTCGGCGGCGCTCTGGAAGTCGGAGCGAGCGGTGTCCGTCTCGCCCCGGCGGGTAGCGGAGAGGCCGTGACGGGCGTCGGCGGTGGCCCGATCGACATCGCTGATGACCGACAGGACGAGGCCTCCGTAGGCCAGGCCGACGAGGGCGACGATCCCTCCGGTGATGGCGACGATGCGCCGGATCCGGCGCCGCTCCTGCGAGCGGCACATCCGATATCCGGAGACGAGGGCCGGTGTCACGGCGACAGCGGTGACGAGGGAGGGGAACCCGTGGAAGACGATGTCGGGCGCACGGAGCAACGCCTGGAGGGAGAGGGCGGCGGTCAGCGCGCCCCAGACACGGACCCGGCGGCGTCGCACTGCTCCGACCAGCGCTGCTCCTGACGCACCGAAGGCGAAGACGAATGCCCATCCGGTGGCGACGGCGATGGCGCCGAGAGGGAGGACCATGACGGGTTGGCGGCGGGCCCGGCCGGCGGCAAGGGTGACGACGGCAGCGAAGGCGCCGGCGAGGACGGGATCGACGATCGGCGTGCCGGTGGGCTCGGCGCCGGCCAACGCGGCTCCGACGGCGGACAGGACCGCCACTGCCCGGGCCAGGTCATGATCGCGGGCCCGACCACCTCCCCGTCCTGACCGCGCACCGCGATCCTGGACGTCGTCAGTTGTGGCTGGGGTCATCAGCGACGGGGCCTCGCGGGGACGAGCGTGGGAAGATCGACGCCCGCCCCGGCCTGCTCACTCCGGGAGAAATACATGACCTCGCCGGGTGAGACCATGCCAGGAATGGCGTCTATCTCTTCGATGAAGCCGCTTCGCCGCAGCTCCAGCTCGGGAAAGAGTCTCTGGTAATCGGCGGAGGTCCGGTGCCAGGTGTGACCCCCACTTCCGGCTGGATCCCGCGTCTCTTCGCACATGAGCAGCACCCCTCCGGGCGCCAAAACTCGCCACATCTCTGCAGCGGCTGCGTCGATCAACGGTGGCGGGATGTGTTGGACCACGGTCCACGTGCACACGAGGTCAAAGCAACCGTCGGGGAACGGCAATCGTGTGCCCGACGCCAGTGAGTAGAGAAAGTCCGGGTAGCTCGACCGCGCGACGGTGATGGCATCAGAGTTGATATCTATGGCGACATGATGTGCGGATCGCTGCGCCAAAGTCATCGAGAGGCGCCCGTATCCGCAACCGATCTCGAGACTTCGGGAAAAGCTGTGATCGCCCAACTCGTCGTGGATGCGACGAACCTCATAGTTGTGCCGAGCCATCAGCTCGGCGGGGCCGTTCGCCGCAACGAAGCCCCGTTCCCGGAAGGTGACGAGCCCGTCGGAGCGATGGAGCCAGGGGAACCCATACTTCGGCGATCGGGGTACGATGCGACGCACCACCGCTTGAACGGCGTGGACGCTCTTGGACCTCAGGTGAGCAGCGGCAGGCACCGCGGGAACGTAGCCGCTGGCACGCGAGATCAGCAACGAGCCGCGCCGCATCCTGCCTGGTCGAGAGCCTCGTCGTACAGAGATGCGTACTGCTGGGCAATGGCCTCTGGCGCAAAGCGCTCGACGTTCACGAGGCCGAGCCGTGCGACCTCGGCGCGGGCGGTGGGATCGCCGAGGAGGCTCTTGATGGCGCGCCGGATGCTGGCGGTGTCATGGGGGTCGGCCAGGACCGCGCCGAGCCCGGCCACATCGGCCATGGGCATCGTCTTCGAGGTGACCAACGGCACCCCTGCCGCCTGGGCCTCGACGATCGGTAGCCCGAATCCCTCATAGGTGGAGACGAACACGACCATGTCGGCGCGTCGGTACTCGTTGGCCAACTCGACCTCGTCGAGACCCTCAGCCGCGGAGAACTCTGTACCGCATGCGGCGAGCAGTTCGAGCTGCGGTTCCGTCAGGCGACCGATGATGCGGAGGTGGACGGGCAACCCCTTCACGGCCGAGACGACCCTCTCGAGGTTCTTGTTGGCCCCGGTCCCGATCTGCAGGACTCGGAAGGGAGTCGTTCGTCGGTCACCCGGCGAGGGGTCCGGCGAGGAGCGAGGCAAGGTCGCTGCGTTCGGAACGACGGTGATCTTGGTTTTAACCCAGGGATAGAAGCTGAGGATGTCCTGTTGCGTCGCCGAGGAGATGGCGGTGACCCGTTGGGACCAGGCCAGCGGCAACCGGAACCAGAAGACGTCTACCACCGCCCTTCGTGCGCCCGAGAGCCGGTACAGGCTGCGGCAGTCGTGGATCGTCAGGAGGATCTTGCGGCGGCGTACTGCGAGGGCGCAGTAGTGGACGTCGCCGGTGATGTGGACCACGTCGGCATCGAGGCGAGCACAATGGACCATGTTGACCAGGCGATTGACGAGCCCGATGCTGGGTCGGGGAAGAACCGAGAGCTCCACGTCGTAGTGGCTCGAGAGATGAGGCACCAGGACCGCAAAGGCGTTCTCGATGCTGTAGTAGCCCTCCAACGGGAGCCGCGTGACGAGGACGACACGCGGGCGTTGGGCTCGCCCGACGGAGCGACGTCCTCGTCTTCTCCGGACGTGCATGGTGAACAGAGCTCCGCGTTTCGACGCCCCGATCCTGCCCGAGGCCGCGCCAGAGTAAGGGGGGCTTGCCCCGCTGCCAAAAGTGCCGGAGGGTGTCTCGACCGATTTCTCGGGGGGGGGGGGCATCGCTGGCGAGGCGATTCGAGGTTGCTGCTAGACAACCCATCATGCGCGCGACCTCCAAACCATCAGCGATGCTCGGTCCCCCGGGACGGCCACGCAAGGCGGCCCTCGATATTCGCCTGATCGATCGCCGGACGGAGGACGACCATCGTGGCCGTTGAGGTGGACTTCGCGTACTTACGGTACCTGTGTGAGGCCGAGTTGTTGCGCGGCCCTATCCTCGAGGTAGGGAGCCGCTCGTGGCAGGGCGACAGGGGAAACTTCCGATTGCTCTGTGAGGACTTGGGGATCGAGTGGACGGGTACCGACATCGTCTCCGGACCGGGGGTCGACTTCACACTGGACATACTCAATCCGTCTGAGGTGGGTTCGATCACTCGCCGATGGCCTGGGCTGATCCTGTTCAACCTGCTCGAGCACGTCTTCGATCCAGCTGAAGCGCTGCGAAACGCCATGACTCTCTTGGAAGACGGCGGACGGTGCGCGATCGTTACGCCGACGGTATGGCAGCTCCATGGCTTCCCGCGGGACTACTTCCGCCCCTTGCCCGACTTCTACGAGGAGTACGCCCGGCGCCACGGCGCACGGATTGTTCCGGATTCAGCACGATGGCTTGTTGCCGACCAGCTCATGAGGCCGGAAGACATCACGGCGGGCGGGGAGTTGCAGATGCCGTCGTCTGTCTCGGCCGAAGGTATCTGGGGGCGGTCCCGTTCGTTGCGCTCGCGCATCGTCCATCGGGCGCTGAACACCACCGGGCGGGCCCTCACCTTTCCGTATACGGGCTACGGCCTGGTGCTGGAGTTTGAGTGAGCACAGGGCCCTCGCAGCCGTCCCTCTCCACCGAGCTGCCTCGGCGAAGTGAAGATAACGAAAGGGGACAGCGTCGAGATCCAAGGGCGATGTGGGCGCGCGTCGCACGGATGCGGCCTCCGCCGGGGTGGACGACTACTGCGGCGGTGCTCGCGGCCGGCTTCGCGTCGTCTGTTCTGGCGGCGCGGACACTGGACCCCGCAGACCGCGGCCGTCTCGCCCTTGCCTTCCTGATCGTCTCACTGGTTGCGGAGATCGCCGGCGTCGGGCTCGACCAGTCGCTGGTCTACTTCAGCGCGCAAGCCGGCGACCGCCTCGTTCGCCGCCCCGGTCTCGTCATCTGCTTCGTGAGCGCTGTAGTCGGGTCGGTGGGCGTAGGCCTGATTGCCGTGGCCATCGGCCGAGAGACACGTCTCGGCGCGATCCTGGTCGCCTTTGCGTTGTGGCCGGCAGCCTCATTGCTGCTGAACCTCCCTCAGAGCGTTTGGCAGGGCACGGAGGAGTGGAGCCTCTTCAACGGTCAGCGCATCCTGATCGCGCTCGCAGCACCGGTTGGGATCGCCGTTGCCGCGGTGCTAGCGCCCCGATCTGTCACCGCAGTTGCGTTGGGCCAAACCGTCCTCTTGGGTTTTGTTGCGCTGGTGTCGCTCCAGGTCTGGCTGCGACGGCGGACGACCAGCCACCGTGGGAGCCAACGAGGTGAGCCGCGTGCTCCCGACGGTCGGTCGATGGCGGCCCAACTCGTCGCGTATGGCCTGGCAGCCGTTCCTGGGGGCGTCTTGTGGCTGCTCACGACACGAGGCGACTTCCTGATATTGAGCTGGTTGACGAGTCCCGAGCAAACTGGCTACTACGCCGCTGCCGTCGGAGTTCCCTCGTCGATATCGGCGTTCGCTCTCACCCTCGGTTCCTACGCCTTTCCTCGGCTGGCGCGGCAAGGCGCCCAGGCCGGGCTTCGGCGCACGATGGCCCGTTCTCTCATGCCGATCCTGGTCATGGGGGCGGGGTTCGCGGCGATGGCGCCATTGCTCGTCCCCCTGCTGTTCGGCGAGGAGTACCGGCCGGCGATCCCCATGGCCGTGCTGTTGGGACTGGCTGCGGTGCCGCTGGGAGGGGTCTTGTTGGTCGTCGACACGTTGCGAGGCCTGGGGCGCCCGGCATTGAGCACGGCCGTTCTCGCCGTCACTGGAGTGTGCAGCATGAGCTTCGGAGCTCTCGGGACGGCTATGGAGGGCGGCACAGGGATGGCGGCAGGATCTCTGGTGGCGTACTTCGGCGCGCTCGGCATCGCCTGGATCGCCCTTGGCAAAGCTCTGGGAGACGTGGTCCCGCAGGGGGACGCACAGGAGCAGGCCTCGTGACAGGGCGATCGGTGGTCGAGGTCACGGCCGTCGTCGTGACCTACCGACGCCCGGACCAGCTGCCCAAGACGATCCGCAGCTTGCTTTCGCAGAGCCTGGCGCCGCAGGCGATCGTGGTGTGTGACGACGCCTCTCGCGACGAGACGAGGGCCGTCGTGGAACGCCTGATCGCCGAACGGAGTCACGAGGGCGATCCCGGTGAAGGGCCGACCTTGGAGTACGTCGAGCAGGCCAGCAACGTCGGGGTGGCGGAGAACACCAACACCGGGGTGGCGAAGGCAACGACGGCGCTCGTCGCGAACGCTCACGACGCAGACGAGTATCACGAGGACTACCTCCTCGAGTTGGCGGGCACCGTCGCCGCTGATCCGACTGCTGCCTTCGCGTTCTGTGCCTACGACGACCACAGCGTCGGGACTCGGCCGCAGGTCATGCGGTTCGCCGAGGGGGACATCCGATTGCCGCCGGGTTCGCTCCTCGACGCCTGGCTGCGCAGGCCGTTGCTCGGCTTTCCGGTCTGGGGGACGACGGTCTTTCGGCGGGACGCGGTCATGGCTGCAGGGGGGTTCGACCGCCAGTACGGCCCGCTGGCGGACGTCGACATGTGGCTCAAGCTCAACGATGAATATGCCGTGCACTACGTCGATGAGATGCTGTGCCGCCTTCCTCCCCGGCACGCCGTGCCCAGGAACTTCACCCTTTCAGGCCAGAAGGAGACACTGCTCATCGCGCGCATCGGGCTCGCGGCCATCCGCCGAGCCCCTCGACGCCGCGTGCGACGCCTGGTCCGCCTGGTGCGCGGCCTCGCTTGTCGCGTGTTCTACGGGGCAGGAATGTGGGGCCTTCACCGGGTCCCACCCCTTCGCCCGAGGTCGTCTGACGACCTCAGGTGAATCCATGATGGTGTCCTCGTCCCTGCGCCGTTGGAACGAGGACGCTCAGGAGCTCCCGACGGAAGCATCGTCCGTTTGCTCGCGCCATCAACCCGCCTCCACAGCGCCCTCGGCCACGTTCCCCCCATCGAGTTCGAAACCGACCACTACCGTCACAACCCACACCCGGAACACCCCATTCCGGGAGAACCAGCCCTCACTAAACCCGCGGCGCTTCATTCCTCCAAGCGCCCGGAGCGCGGAGGCCAATCCCGCCAACTACAGAACTCGACGACCGTGGCCCAGACGCGGCTACGGCTACCACGCAGGCCAAGGCGCACGCCATTACATCACCTCCACGCGCCGACCTGACGACCGGCCCCCCCAGACTGGCCAGTGCAACGTAGACCAATAGAGCTCCTAGCGCAGCCCGTTCAAGCGACCTTGGCGCCGAACGCCACGCAGATAGGGCACACACACACGCCCCGAGCGCCCACACGAGGCCGCTGGCGATCACTGCATCCATGTAACCATTGTCGAGTGCCGAGCTCGTGTTGTGGACGCCCCCACCAACCAGTCCGCCGGAGGAAACAACTGAATCCAGCGCCAACCGAGTTAAGGAACTGGACCCGACCGCGCCGCGACCGGCAGTGATCAGCTCTGTGTCGCCACGCACCGCCCCGATCGCCAATTGGCGTACCTGATCCAGGATAGCGGGATCGACGACGACCGCTCCAGCAACAGCCAACAGGCCGAGCGTGAACCCAAACTTCAAGAGCTTCCCGGCACCCAAGGCATCCTGTCGCTTCCGCAGCCGCCGAACGATAAGCCAGGTAATGGCCACTCCGATGCCTAGGAATCCAGTCTTCGTCAGGGACAATGCACACCCCAACGTGACAACAGCGAGCATCGCGGCAGTCCTTCTGGGGCTATACTCCCCCCGCAAGAGTAACCAAACCGCTAGAATTGCCGCCACACCATACCCGAATCCCGCCTCCAAAGGTTGGTTGAATATGCCGCTGTAACGACCTTGTGCTGCGGCTCGTATCCCGACATTGTCCTCGTTTGATCCATCCCAGAAAAATTTCGACAGCCAGACTTCTAGTGCCCCCAGAGATTGAGCGAAGGCGAGAACTGCGTTCATCGCCAGTAAGTGCACGGTGAGGCTCGCCGTTCTCGTTGCACGGCCGCTAGCTGCGTCGGAACGACGTAGTACTAAATAGGTGAAGCAGAAAACCGATAGTACGCGAAGCAGTCCGACCACGGCGGAGTACCGATTGTTCCCACTGGAGATGCTCAACGCTTCGAGCGAGACGGTGCTAAAGGCGGCGGTCACTATCGCACCAACCAGAAGCAGAAAACCGCCTACCGCGAGCAGCCGGGCAGGTACGGCCCAACGGGGCCACTGCACCGCGAGCATAGGCATCACTAGGATTAGGATCGCTGGCGCGAGAAGGTCCCCCAGACGCGCGCCCGGGGCTATGTACGGGAGGGCGAAAAATGCGCTAGGCCAGTAACTCACCAATAGACTCTGGTTTCGAGTAGTCGGCTCAAGTAGCGGAGCCGATACGCTCGCAGGACCGATGACGCCATGCAGCAAACTTCACCAGATTCGGGCGAGGGCTAGCTCTCACATCGGGAAACTTACCACACTGCATGCATCCACCGGATGCTGTTCTTGCATGTTGAAGTGAGTGTCGCGCTGACCTGACCCCCCGGTAGACGTGGTCCCAACGGTCTGTGCCGGCGGGGGCACCGTCGAAGGTCGGCCTGACGGGCATTCGCAGGACCCCTGCTACATGCCCGGGTCCCCTACACTCACCCCGCTCAGATCCGAAGAGCCGAGATACAGCGACACGCCGCAGCCCCGCCTCTTGCTTGCCGCCGCCATGGATTCCTCATGACGGCCCCCCATGGCGTGTTGGGCGGCGTTCACCGATTGTGCTTGCCTACTCGCTTCCTTAATCAGGCGTTCCTCGCTCGCGCTAGATCGTTCAGCATGTCGCGAGTGTCAGATATCGCAGACTCGTCGTGCACCGCGTCCAATCCAAGTTGACGCGCTGCGTTCCGCATCGCATTTCGCGCCGCCAACGGCATTGAATCAAACTCACGCAATAGATCAACAAGAGCGTCGATATCGTTAGAGTCACACATCCAACCCGCTCCCTTGGCTTGGATGGCCGACCACGGTGTCTCTCTTCCCGCGATCACTGGAACTCCTGCGATAAGTGCCTCGAGAATCACGTGGCCGAAATTCTCACCATGAGTCGGCAGGACGAAGAGGTCGAAGCCGCTCAGGAAGGGGACGACTTCGTCCGGGGTGACTATCCCCTGCTTGCTCACTGTGATGGTGGGCGGTAGACATTCGATCAACTCTGAGCAGGCCGACCAATAGTTCTTGTCCTCTATTGGTCCTGCGATGGTCAGCGACATCGGGACGTCGACGATCGCCAGCGCTCTCAGAAGGCCATCGAGGTTCTTCTTTGGGACTATTCGCGACAGGAACACCAAGGAAGTCCGACTCTCGTGGCCCGGCGGGACGGCAGGCTCATGCAAGGGAACGTCGGTCTCGACCGTTAGGTCACGCGCCAGATAGATCGAGACCCTGTTGCCGAAGACCCGGATGATGTCCCTTGACTCGAGCTCGGTGGACGCATGCCAGGAGATCCACTGGTGAATCCGAAGCAGCCGGTAAAGGCGGAGGAACGCGGCCTTCTTGTGGCGTCGGTGACCCAGCGCTCCTAGCGACAACTCGCCCCTCGGTGCAACCAAGATCGGCCAGCGCTTTAGAAAAATGCGACTCAGGGTCAGTGGAATGATTGAGAATCGGACATCAAAGAGACTATTGAGATATACGACGTCGGGATTGGTTTGAGATATAAGCCGCCATATCGACCAAGGGCGCTGGCGTGATGTCGAGCAGTAGTAGACGGTCGCACCATAGCTACGGGTCCAGGCATCCGCTACCACGTCAAGCTCCGGTCCTTGATCGTAGGCCGATGTTATGACCCGAAAGCTGAACGCCGGCTCTAAGAGGCTCGTCATCGCCCCGAGACTGCGAGCCGGCCCGCCAATTCGGAAGGCAGGTGGGAAGCCGTGGGTGAGCACCACAACTCGTGGACTATCAGCATTCATCGTATCCGACCTCTAGGTTGTAGGGGACCTAGACCCAATCGCGAATGCCTGCCCATGTTCGATGGCGTCGTACCGTCGAGAGCAAGTAGCGCACGACCCGCTCCGATGTATTGTCGATCTGATACTCGTCGGGCGGGGTCCTTGGCTGCAGGTTTGGCTCGCGCACCCGTGCGATCTCGAGCTCTACTGCGGCGACGACGTCGTCGGCGTCGAGACCGGTCATCGTGATGGTTCCCGCATCGAGTGCTTCGGGCCGCTCGATCGAGTCGCGAAGCGTCACGGCGGGGAAGCCCAGGATGGCGCACTCTTCGGCGATCGTCCCCGAGTCGGAGAGAACGCAGGCTGAGTCGAGCTGGAGACGGTTGAAGTCGTGGAAGCCGAAGGGCTCATGGAGAGTGAGCCACGGTGGCTTGACCCAATCTGATGCCGCGGCGAGTCGCTTCCGAGTCCGTGGATGGGTCGACATGAAGACGGGAAGGCGCCATCGACGCCACACCGCTTCGAGGCATTCGAGCAGCTGGGCGAGGCGGTCAGGCTGATCGACGTTCTCTTCGCGATGGGCGCTCACGAGGAAGTACTCGCGCCGACGCAAGCCGAGCCGGTTCAGTATGTCCGAGGACTCGATCTGCGCGAGGTGGGTCATGAGCACCTCCTTCATCGGGGAGCCAGTCAGGAGGATGCGACGAGGGTGGAGCCCTTCGGCAAGGAGGTTGCGACGTGCATGTTCGGTGTAGACGAGGTTGAAGTCAGCGACGTGATCGGCGACGCGCCTGTTCGTCTCTTCGGGCACATTGGCGTCGAAGCAGCGATTCCCTGCTTCCATGTGATAGACGGGAACATGCATTCGCTTGGCCATGATGGCGGCGATGGAGCTGTTCGTATCACCGAGGATGAGGACAGCGTCGGGGCGCTCGGCAAGAAGGACTTCCTCGGTCCGCATCAAGGTCTCGCCTAGAACGCGACCCAGCGACGTCGTGTCGACGCCGAGAAGATGGTCTGGCCGTCGTATGGCCAGATCCTCGAAGAACACCTCGTTGAGTGCGTAGTCGTAGTTCTGGCCGGTGTGTACCAGGACATGGTCGACCGTGGCGTCGAGGCGGGCGATGACGCATGAGAGACGGATCAGTTCCGGCCTCGTGCCGACGATCGTCATGACCTTCAGCACGGGAGCTCGTCTCCAACTGCGGCCGGGCAAACACACACCGGCTCCGGGTACGTGTCCGTTGCGGCCGGATCGAAGAGATCATGTGTCCAGAACAGCGTGGTGAGCTCGGTGGTGCCCGTGTTGGTGATGTTGTGGACCCACATCGTGGGCATGTCCAGGGCAACGGGATCGTCCCCAGAGACGTCATACGACACGACCTGATCGCTGAACAGCCGGCGCAGCGAGATGCGGGCTCGGCCGCTCAAGACGACGAAGCGCTCGACCTTGCGGAGGTGGTAGTGCTCGCCACGGGTGAACCCAGGGTTCGTCGTCGACACAAAGGTCTGGCCCTGGCCGTCATGGGCGCGCACGGTTTCGACCAGCGTGCCGCGTTGGTCGGAGCGCGGCTCCAGGCGAATCGGATAGTGGTCGGGGAAGCGTGCCGCTCGCAGCGTGTTGAACAGGTCGAGATCGAGGTCGGAGCCGAGAGGAGGGATGTCGCCCCGCTCGTACAGGGCGTTGGCGGCGTGCAGGGTGTCGTACACGCCCTGCACGGTGGTCCTGGTGCCGTCGGGCCGGAGGTGCTCCTGCGTGGTGGTCAGCGCGTCGAGCAGAACCTGCGCCGCGGGTTGGACGTGGAGGAGGGTGACCTCACGATCCTCGATGCTCGGCACCCGCTGGTCGATGACGCAGTCGGTGAAGGTGGCGACGAACGAGTTGTATGCAGGCCGGCCGTGCTCGCCGAAGAGATTGGGGAGGCGTACATCGACGAACCGGCTGCCGAGCTCGTCCGCGCCGCGGGCGAGGACGGCGGCTGCCTCCCGCTTCCCGCGCCCGTAGGGCGTGTCGGCACCGGTGTGGATCGAGTTGGCGTAGACGATGCGTGGCGCGCTGCCGGACGCGGCGATGGCATCGGCCACGTCGCGAGCCAGGGCGACGTTGCCCTCCTCGACCTGCTGCGGCTCGCCCCGGTTGACTCCGGCGATGTGGATCACGGCATCCGCACCGACCACCTGGGACCGGAGGTCGGGCCAGGTGCTCCGGCCGACGGGCACGACCTCGTGGTCCGTCAGGGCGTGGGCCCGGGCCCGGGTGTGCCAACCGAGGAATCCCTCGGCCCCGGTGATCACCACCTTCATCCCGGGCGCCCCACGATCGCTTGGATCTCCCGGAGGCCCAGCAGCAGCTCCTTGGTCTCCTCGACGTCGAGCTGTCGGGTGTTCGCCGACGTGTAGTCGTCGTAGAACGCCTCTCGCACGTCGCCCTCCTCGAAGAAGAGCTCGTACTCGAGCGAACGGGCATCGAGCGGGACCCTGAAGTAGTCGCCTTGGTCGTGCGCGTTGACCATCTCCTCGCGCGAGAGGAGCGTCTCGTGGTGCTTCTCCCCGTGACGGGTGCCGATGACCTTGATCTCGGGGTCATCGACGCCCATCACGCCGGCCACGGCGCGCGCCAGGACCGCGACGGTCGTCGCCGGCGCTTTGCGGACGAACAGGTCACCGGGCTCGGCGTGGGTGAAGGCATGCTCCACGAGGTCGACCGACTCGGGGAGCGACATCAGGAACCTCGTCATCTGGGAGTCGGTGACCGTCAGCGGTTCGCCGGTGCGGAGCTGCTCGACGAAGAGCGGGATGACCGAACCCCGGGAGTGCATGACGTTCCCGTAGCGGGTGACCGAGAC
>CAYYRT010000221.1:0-16309 GCA_964474055.1 uncultured Acidimicrobiaceae bacterium
CCCTGCTCCATCTTCGGCACGCTCACTTTCTCGGTCCACTCGCGCCCGAGCCACACCGCGAGCAGCGCGGCGACCGCCAGGCCGTACTGGGTGATGTCGGCTGCGGTCCCCCGCCAGAGGAACATGGCCGTGACCGCGAGCCACGACAGCGCCACGAAGTTCAGGGTGATGGATTCCTTGCCTCTGGATTTCATCATGGCGCCGTCCACCACCTCACGATCTCGCCCCGCAGGATGCGGCCCTGTCTTCCAGCAAGACGTGGCCGACATACACCACCGCCAGCGCCACCGGCGTCAGCAGCAACAGCAGCACGATGAGCGCGGCGCGCATCAATCACCCGGCCCACTGAAGAACGTGATCAGCCAGGCGAGCACGAACGCCACGACGATGAAGGCGACCACGCCCGCCACTCCGAAAAGCAAGCCTTGCGCGATGCTCACGTTTCACCATCTCACGATCGCGCCCTGCAGGATGGCGCTCGCCTCGCCGGTCGGCATGTGGTAGTTCGCGAGCTTCAGGTACGCGCCGTGCCCGGCGTGCAGCGTCGGCCCCACGTACTTCATGAACTGCCGGCCGTTCAACCAGCCGTTGGCGAACCCAGCCGAGGTCGAGGTCCACCTGACGTGGTACACGAGCTCGTAGAGCGCATCGCGCACGATGGCCGCGATGGGGAAGTCCCCGCGCCGCGTGCCACCGACACCCCCGTAGACCTGGAAGTGCAACCCTTTCGGGCGATCGGGTGAAACCACTGTGGGCGGCATCGTCATCAGCTGCAGCGGCCCTTGCGACCCGCCGTCGTCGGCGTCGTCGTGCCAGTTCATGGCCGAGCCCCACTTCCAATCGTCTGCCGCCACAATGTCCCCGGGGCTCTGCGGCAGGTCCACGTATCCGATTCCATCTGGGCTTGAAGCCTTGCTGGGGAATCGGATCTCGTGCTTGAAGCGCCACTCCCGGCCCTCCCTGGCATCCGACAGGTCGTTTCCCAGGCGCAGGTCGCAGCGCTCCGCGGCGTTGCTGCCGTTGATGCCGATGTCGCCTGGGAAGGTGACCAGGCGCACGTAGGGCCGCCCGCCGACAGTGACCAGGCTCACCCTGTCGGCATGCGGCTGCTTGGCGTGGATGCCGAACGGTGCCACGGTGCGCGCGTCCCATTGCCAGAGCACGCTCGAGCCTGGCACCGGCACCGGCAGGGGGTCTTTCACCAGCACCGAGTCGATCACCGGAGCTGGGCCTGGGTCCGGGGCGGGCGCCGGTGCGTCACCTGTTACACGCACCCGGATCCGCAAATCAGGGGTGCCGTACTCCACCACGTCCCCGGGATTGGCGAGCGCAAGGTTGCTTGCGCGCTCGCTGGCCTTGTGCGCCATGTCATGCTCGCCCTCGAGGCGCGCGCCATTGACGAAGACCACGTAGCGCCCGGAGCCGGTCAGTTCGAGTTTGGTGGTCATCGGTTGGCCTTTTTTTCCTTCGCCAGGCACTGGTTGCACAGCTCCCCAGTGGTGGGGCGCGTGCCCTCGGGCACGTCGAGCTCCTCGAACTTCTTCTTCGGCCAGTTCGAGCAGGCGCGTTGCCAGTGCCAGGTGTCGTGATTGGTGCGTTGTCGGTAGAGCATGGTCATCTCTCCTTCGCTGCTTTATCTAGGCCCTCGGCGGCGGCGAGCCAGGCGTGCGCCACGAACGCACCGTCGCCGATGACCTGGTTGCCGGTGGCGTAGTCACCGGTATACACCTTCCACCCGCCCCTTTGCTGCTGCAGGGCGTGCGCGCGCGGCCAGACTTGCGTCACGCGCCACTTTGGCCCCCCCTTCAGATCGCTCATTCATCCGTGAAGTGGGGCGCCGAACACCTTCCAGCCGAGCAGCACGAGTAAGGCGAAAAGCAACAGGTCGTTGCGAGCGGCGGCGGGCGTGCCCCAATTCCAGTAAATGCCGAGCGCCACGACGATCAACATCAGGATCCAGAACGCGAGTCCGAGCGACATGGTGTTTCTCCTTTATAGAGCCTGCTGAATCACGTAGGACACGAGACCGCCCGCCACTGCTGCCATGGTGAGCATCAGCGGCGTGGATACCCCCTTGGCGCCAGCGGACACACTGAGCGCCAGGGCGGACTCGGAGACCTGCTTTGCGAGGACGGCCGCCGTCGATGCGGCTTTCTCATTGGCCAGCTGGACGGCCGCTGTATCGACGGCACGGATGGCGTCGAGGCGCTTGGTTTCGGCTTCGGCCAAACGCTCGGCGTAGTAGACGTGCAGCGCCATGATTTCGTCGATCCTTCTGCCGTCAGCGGCCCGCAGATCGTCCTGGCGCTTTACCGCGGCCTCGACGAGATCGAGGACGTTCGAGGTGGGGTCGATCACCGCGCCACCCTGGGCATCGATCGCCATGCCCGGGCGCCGTAGGGGCTTTCGTGGATCCTTGGTCACTGCCCGTCCCTACCCCGGCGCGCCCGCTCGCGCTCGCGCTCGACCGCCTGCATGGCCCGCAGCTCCTGCAGGATCATGTTCATGACCTGCTTGGTTTCCTTCACGTCCGATTTAATCTCGTCGCCCGTGTCCTTGATGATCTTGCGGGTCGACTGCTCGCCCTGCTCCAGGGTCGTCACCCGGCGCTTGGTGTCGGCGTTGTCGGCCGCGTTCGTACCCCACACCCCGGCCAGGGCGCCGAACATCATGAGCAGCGTCAGGACGTTGCCCACCGAGAAGTAGTGCCGGCGGGACCTGTCTATGCCGTCAGGTAGATGGGCCATCTATCGCTCCCGGGCTCAGAAAAGCAGCGCCCCGGCGATGAAGCCGGCGACGAACGCCACCAGCATCCTCGTCAGGGTCTTGTTGGTGCGCAGGTAGGCGCCGACCCTCGCGGCGGCTTCGCGGATTGTCATGTCTTGGTCACCTTCAAAGTAGAGTGGGCTTCCTGCACCTGCGCCTCCTTCTTCGACCTGGGCTTGATCCCGCCCTGGCCGTCGCCGGTCATCCAGCACAGCAGCACGCGCTCGTGCCCAACGACATCGACTATCGGCTGGGGCAATTTGGTCTTGAACGCCAGGCTGAGTGAATGGGCAATGACGGTGTCCAGCTCACGGCGCTGCCGCATCACCTTGGTGATCGGCTCGTCCAGGTAGCGCTGGCCGTCGTACTCCACTTTGGGGCGAAGCGGGCTGCCCATTAGTTCACGCTCCTGGCCTTCTCGTACCAGCTCACGCCGTCAAAGATCAGGGTGAGGATGTCGTCGGCGCTCGAGGTGAAGGCCGCCGAGAGTTTGATGTTCCCGGTCTCGGCCACCGTGGTGTTGGCGTTGGTGAAGAGGATCGTGATCTCCTGATCGCGCACGCCGTCGTCGAAGGTGGTGATGGTGGTCGCGCCAGTGTTGGCGCAGCGGAACCACCGCCGGCCTTTGACGCTGGGCGTGGTGTCGGCGTCGGTGAAGGTGAACGGTCCGAGCGTCCCGGCCGGCGAGAGCTCGTAGCGGTTGCCGTAGATCACCGCGTCTGGCGGATCGACGCGCAGGTCGCTCGTGCCGTTGCCCATGCAGTGGTTTCCTACGACCGTCACCTCAGTGATGTCGCCGGTCGCCGCGTCTACGATGTTGATGCCGTTTACTCCATTGTCCACGCAGTAGTTGCCGTTGACGGTGACGCCTGCCATCGTCCCAGGGCTAGCGTTCTGGACGGCGATGCCGGTATGGAGGTTATTGCGGCACATGTTTCCGATGAGGGCAATGTCCTCGACATCTAGCGGGCCCACCTGGGCGGTCACGCTGATGCCATCGGTCTGGGTGCGGCTTGCCCCGCTTCTCGTGTCATGGCACAGGTTGCCCGACACCATCAGGCGCTTCGCCTGGTCGATCTGGATTCCACGTCCTGAGCCTGAGGCGTCGACGTTGTTGTCGCGGCAGATGTTGTTCGAGATCACGCTGTCGCGCATGCGCACGGCATAGATGCCGCTGCCGTCGTTTTCCTCGCAGATGTTGCCCGTGATCAGCATGTTCTCGCTGTAGAACGAGTCGCCGGATGCGTCGGACTGGATCCCGTGAAACGACATGCCGCGGCATTGGTTGTTCGAGATCACGGTGCGCCGGAAGTGGTTCGGCGAAGCCACCGCCCCGAGGGCGAAGGCGCTGCCCGCGCAGTTGTCGCAGTGGTTCTCGGTGAGGATGCCCCCGGATACCGTGCCTCCGATCGCCGTCGCGGGGCACTCCCGCACGCGGTTGCCCCTGACGAGCGGGTCGTTCTCATCGTCGCTATTGGTGTTTCCGATCCAAATTCCACGTGCCGCGCCCACGCCGCCCGTGACCACGTTGTCGGTATAGCGGTTGCGGGTCCCGCTCAGGGAGAAGATGTGGGCGTTCTGGCCGCAGTTATAGATGTCTACCTTGGACACTTCGCACTCGGTACAGCTGGTGAGCCCGACCCCGTTGCTCGCCAGGCTATTGCCATCGACCTCGAAGTCCGAGAACTCGACCCCGGTGCAGCCCTTCAGCCAGATGTCGGTGGCGCCGAAGGTCGGCACCGACTGGGTGGGAAGTGCGCTGTGCTTGATCTTCGCGCCCTGGCCGCGGAGCTTGAGCCCGGTCTTCGTGTCGACCAGGAGCCCGGTGGCGCCGATCAGGTAGGTGGCGCCGGGGTCGCCCAGGATCATGGCGTTCGATGGTGCGGCGTCGACGAGCGAGTTGAACGCGGCTGCGTCGTCGGTGGCGGCGTCGCCGCGCACGCCGAAAGCCGGGTCCTTCAGGTTGAGGACCGCGCGCAGCCGGTAGACGTTGTTGAAGCCTTTGGAGGTGGGCATCGTGGTTTCCCCTTACCTGTGCTGCTGGACGAGGATCTCGTCCACGTCAATGTTTCGGCTCGCCGCGCCCCTAGAGAAGGCGGCGATTACCGGGGTGAGCTGCGCGCTCGGGGTGGCGGCGGACGTCATCTCGCTGCCCACCAGCACGCCGTTTCGGAAAAACCGAGCTACGCCAGCGGCAGAGAGTTCGACGCGCCAGGTCTCGAACGTGCCTGCCACCGGGGCCACCGCGCTGTCCTCCTTGGCCGCATCGACGTCGGCCGCAACGCCGACCAGCCACCAGCGGTCGGTATCCGCGCCGGTGTCAAAAAGCACCCCGGCGGCGTTGGTGGCGTTCGAGGTAAGCGCATCGCCAGCCCCGAGCGTGAACGGCATCTCGAACGCTGCCACCTGGTCGGTGAGGCCGATGAAGACCGCCACCGCGGTGATGGCCGAGATAGCCACCTTGCCCTCCCAGACAAGCCCGCCATTGTTCGCCCGCCAGTTGAGGCGCGACTGCAGCTGCACGCCGTTGGTGGCCATGTCGGCGGCCGCGTCGTCGCCGGTGGTGAGGCGCACAACGCCGTTGGGCTGATCGGCGAGCACCGTGGCCTGGCGACACTCGGCGTCGGTGCCGATGAGGGATTGCCAGCGGTAGCCGTCAATCTCCTCGCCCAGGAAGTCGTCGTGCAGCTTCACCAAGCTCGTGAGCCCGGTGCGCAGATCGCCGAAGCCGGTGCAGATCCAGGTCGACCCGGTGTACTCGAAGGTGGCCCACTGCCCTGGCGCAAGGCGCGCGAGCCGCGTCGTGCCTACCTGCACGTCGAGAGAGAAGTTGCCGGTGGCGGTCTCCTGGCGCACCACCTTGAACTTCGCGCCAGACCATGCTCCGGTCGTGGCGAGCGTTGCGGTCCTATCGGTTGTGAGCGCGGATCCCCAGTACTGGGTCTCCTCGTCCGTGCCCACGGTCAGGGTGGCTGATGCGTCCCCGTTGTTGGCCCCCACTCCTCGGAAAGCCGCCGAGGCCAGCAGACCTTGCGCCTCGAGCACCCATGCGGTGGTGCCGGCGTCGAACCTGACGCGCGCCCAGCTGCCCGGTGCCCACAGCGTGGTGAGGGCGCCCACCGCCAGGCCGAAGTTCCCGGTGGCGCCCGCACCGCGGATGATCGTGAAGGCCGCACCCTCCTTCGCGTTGGAGGTGGAGAGGGTCGCCGTGCGCGTGGCGGTGAGCGCGGTGTTCCAGCGCTGTACCGGGGTGCTCGAGTTGTAGGTGAGGGTCTGGCTCGTGTTGCCGTTGTCGAGCGTGATCGCCTCCCTGATCTCCTGCAGGATCGCTTCCACCGTGGTGCCGAGGTAAAAATCCCCCGCGTCGGTGATGGCGACCAGCGACCCGGCGGCGGCCACGAGGTTGCCCAGCGACTGTCCGATGTAGACGTCGACCTCGTCCCCGGCCTGCAGCGGGTAGGCGAAGAGGAGCGAGCTCGAGCTCGCTTCGCTGTAGTCGGAAGTGATCCTCTGGCGCAGGCCGTTCACGAAGACCGCGATCGCCTGGCTGCCGATGGCGTAAGCCGTACCCAGGTTGATCAATGTCTGGCCGGCCGAGGCGGTCTGGCTGGACAGGCTCACCGAGAACGCGGCCACCCGTGTGAAGGTGATGGCCGTGGTGCCGATCGTGATCGTGTCGGCGGTGGCGACCTCCCAGAAGGAGCCGATGTTAGAGCTGCCCGCGTTCACGTGGATGATGGAGCCCTGGACGATGTCGAAGGCGCCGTTGAAGTCCTTCGAGCGGCTCCAGGCGCCGGTGTCGACGACGTAGATGCCGTTGTCGACCCCCGAGGCCTGGTCCTTCACCAGCACCCGGTCGCCCGTGACCAGGGCCACCCCGTCGACGGTCTGCTCGCCAGTGAGGACGAGGGCCGCGGTGGATGCCGCGCGCACCGGGATCTTCATCCCGACGTTGCCCTTCAGCCCGGTAGTACGATCGGTCTGGGCCATCGCGTTCTCCTATCCCCCTCGCCGGCCTGACCGGCATTGTAGTCTCGCGCGCTCGCCCGCGCAGATGATCGCGCCCTTCAGGAAGAGGTACGCGGCGAGCGCGCCTCCAGCGCAGATGATGATCCAGGCAAGCGGCGATTCGAGCGCCGGCGCCGCGCGCTGCATCGCCATGCCCAGCACCAGGATCACGCCCGCGGCCACCACGTTCGCCGCGACGAAGAACCCCATCACCACCAGCGCCTGGAAGAAGGAGGTCATTCGACCGCCGCTCCGAAGTTGGGCAGCCGCCCTGGGGCAGTCTCGCCCACGTCCCACCACCAATCCTGGCCGTACTCGCGCGCGGTGCGCCGGCGGATCGAGGACAGATACCCTGGCGAGAGCGACTCCATCACCTGCTGCCAGATCAGGTGGTCGATCGCCGCCTTCGCGTACCAGGCGTTGTTGAAGGGCACGAAGCCCTTCAGGTCCCCGATCGTCTGGGCGGCGAGGTTGGTGTCCTCGCCCTCGATCGTCTTCTTGATCGCCCCGAGCGGCTGCACCAGGGCGAGCTCGAGGAGCGGGCCCAGGGTCGGCCCCGAGAGCGCTTCGACCGGCCCCGAGCCGTAGCGGGTCTGGTTGACCGAGTAGATGAAGTCCCCATAGAACCCGAGCGCGCCGCCGTAGATGAAGGCCGAGCCCCAGAACTTGTACCAGTCCTCGTTGAACATCTTCCGGGGGTCCTTCCCGGAGAGCATCTCCTTCGACTGCATCGTCATCGCACCCATGAGGGTGGTGGCGGTGATGAGAAAAGCCGTCATCCCCGCTTTCGACCCGGCGCCCTCCTGGTTGGCGACCGCGTCCATGCCGCGCTGGAAGAACGTCCAGGGGAAGCTCTTGAACTGCAGGATCGAGCGCCAGATCTCCCCCGGCACCGTGCCGCGCTGGATCGAGCCGTGAAAGAGCGCGCGCTCGCGCCAGCCCGGGGTCACCACCGCGAACTCGCTCTCGGTGTTCACCGCCCCCAGGAGCTTCACGGTCGCGTTCCGGCGCGCGGCCTCGGCGGCCTCAGCCCCTTCGGCCTGGCCGATGATGTGGGCCTGGCGCAGTGCATCATCCGGTATCCGGCTGATCGCCTCCGGGGTGAGCACGGTGCCGTTCCTGCCCATGTCGTCGAGCTGCGCGAGGCGCCAGGTGTTCCAGTCGGTCTCGGTGATGCCGTAGTTCCTGAGCGTGCGGATGTCGGAGTCGGCCAGGCGATTGAAGTCGACACCTTGCTTGATCTGCCCGCCGATCGCGTCCATGAGGGTGAGGGCGAAGGAGCCCTTCCTCAGGTCGTTCACCGCCTGCATGCCGGTCATGCGCATCACCGCGTTGGCGATCCTCCCGGTGGTGCCCGCCTGGGCAAGGTCGTCCCCGAAGCGCTGCAGGCCCGAGCGCACCGAGTCGAGCATCAGGCCCTGGCGGTGCAGGAGAGCTCGCTCGGCCGAGTTCGCCGGGTTCAGCATCGCGATCTCGTTCGTCCAGCGCTGCCAGGCCGGCAGGTTATTCATGTGGCTCACGGCCTCGAGCATCACCTTGTCGCCGAAGAACGAGGTGATCGCCGCCGAGCCGAGCTTGCCGAAGACGTTGGCGTTGGCGACGCCGTCGGCGGTCTTCCTGAGCCAGGGCCGGTAGGTGGGCTTCACCCGGCCCGAGGCGTAGTCGTACAGCGTGTCCAGGTGCGTAGCTTGCGCTGCGAGCGCCGTGCCGGCGGCCACCCGATCGCCCGCCTTGGGGCTCTTGATGAGGGTCTCGGCGGTCTTTTTCACCGCCATGTCCCGCAGGGTCTGGTAGGTGGTGTTGGGGTTCGGCCCGAAGTACTCGACGAAGCCGATGTCGCGCGCCATGGTCTTCACGTGCCCGGAGAGGACCTCGACCAGCGTGCGGTTGCCGAAGGCCTCCCAGTACGCGATCGAGCTCTCGGCGTCCTTCATGTGGATCTGCCGGTGCTCGGCGTGCCGGCTCGCCCGCTTACCGATCCCGCGGGCCTGCCCCGGGACGATCTTGCTGTGGCCGTCGGTCGCGATCGTTTCCCAGGCCTTGCCCAGGAACTCGCGCATCTGGGCATCGTCCCAGGGGCGCCCGGTGAGCTCGTCCACGTAGCGCGCGCGATCAAGGAAGGGCAGCACCTGGTCGACCCAGGCCTGCTGCCCTATCGCAGCCACGCGCTCCTGGCTGTGGTGCTGGGGCATGTCCCAGCTATCGAGCTTGCCCACCGCCCCGCCGTTCTGGTTGAAGACCTGGCGGGCTTCTTCCGCCACCTCGCTCCAGGCCTTCGCCCCGCGCTTCGCGAGAGCGTTGCCGGTGTCCTCGCCGCGGATCTCCCGGATGAGATCGAGCATCTTGCCCCGGTCCTGGAAGAACCCGAGGTAGTCCTTGCCCAGGCCGTCCCAGGTGTCGATCAGCTTTCGCAGGAAGTAGGACTCATAGCCGAAGACCCGCTGCTCGAGGCTCTCCACGTTCGCCCGCCCGGAGTAGTCCCGTGCGATCAGGCGGTTGATCGCATCGAGCGGCTTCAAGCCCGTGGCCTCCAGGCCCTGCACGTCCTGCATGCGCGCGCCCAAGCGCACCACCTGCAGGTAGGCCTGGCGCGCCGCCTGATCGGCCTCGCGCTGCAGATCCTCGGCCGCGCGGCGCGCAGCTGCCACCACCAGGTCCTCGGTCTGGGCCTTGGGCGTGCCGAGCTCGCCCGCCAGGCGCCCGGAGAGGTTCGTCGCCCCCGGCTCCACCCGCCCGGCCTTGATGTCGAGCGCGGCCTTGTGCACGCGCTCGAAGATCGCGGAGACCTCGTCCTCGGTGAGCGCACGCCCGGCCGCCCGCGCCAGGCTGTCGATGCAGCTGCGGTAGCCCGCCATCAGGCCCTCCCCAGGAGGCAGCCGGCGGCGATCTCGAAGAGCTTCGCGTCCTCGAGCGCATCGGCCGAGGCCTGGCGCACCTCGTCCAGGTACTGCTTCAGGGACTTCGTGATCGGGGTGCCATCGGCCTGCTCGCCGATGCGCACAGTGACATCCGGATTCTCGGCCACGACCCGCTCGGCCTCGATCTGGAAGGGGTCGATCTTGGTGCCCTCGGCGCCCGCCGCTTCCCCGCCACGAGAGCCGGGAGGAGGAGGTTCGACCCCGCCACGGATGGCGGCAGGCGCTTCGGACTCGGGAGCAGCTACTCGGCGGGCGGGGGCTTGGCCTTCGCCTTTCGCGCGAGTGACTGCAGGTTGTTCGCTACCTCTTGCCCCATCCGCTTCACCTGCTCTTGGAACGACAGGGGCTTTAACTCCTCGATGAACTTCCGCACTGATGCGTCCTGCTTTGAGTTCGCCATCCAGCACCTCCGTGAGTCGGGCGTCGATGTTGTCGAAGTTGATCCCGCGCAGCCACTCGCGCGCGTTGGCCAGGTCGACGATCGAGACCTCGCCCTTGCCGCCCACACCATTGTCCAGGAAGACGAACTGCACCCGGTCGTTGCCGGCGTAGTAGTCCATCATCTCCTGGGCGGTCCTGATCGAACCCTGGTGGGTCTCGACGAAGAAGTCCTGGCGCACCGTGCGCCCGATCTTCATCGCCCGGGAGAGCGCCCGCTTGAAGGCGACCACGGGGTCCGTGCCCACGAAGATCACCGCGGCGCGCTTGCCGGCATCGAGCACCTGCTTCACCTTCTGGGCGGAATTACGAAAGCCCGAGAGGTTGCCGTCGTACACGGCTTGGGATGCGCCCAGGATCCTCGAGGCAAGCGGCACCGCAGCCAAGGCGCTCGTCTTGCCGGCGCCGGCGCCGCCCGCGGTGAAGGTGACGATGTCCAGGCCGTTCGGGTCGGGCTGCGTGAGCACGCGCGCGAAGGCGGCCTTGGCCAGGGCGGAAGCCGGCTCATGCACCGCCACCGAGTTGACCGACCTCGTGGCATTGGACTCGCTGTACTCCGGGAAGAGTTCGCGCGCGACGTCGGTGTTGATGACCTTGCCGCCCTCGCTGCCTGGCAGGTCGGCGTAGCGCTTGAGCATGCCATCCAGGTCATTCACGACCATCGCGCGGGCGCGCGCCTCGATCGCCCGGTGCTCAGGCGACAGGCCCGGGAGCTCCGGGACCTCGATGTCGGCCGGGGGCTTCGCGAGGCCCTCTTCCTTTCTCACGTTCTCGGCGAGGCCCGCGAGCTCGCGCGCGCGCGCCGCCATGTCCTTCAGCCTGGGCTCATCGGCTTCGAAGCGCGGCGCCGGCAGGTCCGATACGTCCACCCGCTCGCCGCGCACCACCTGCTCGAGCGCCTGGCGCATGCGTACGACGTGGCGCTCCATGTCGACGGGCTCGATCGGCTTACCAGGCATCGAGTCGACGTTGAGGTGCTTCGCCTGGCGTAGCGCGAGGAGCGCGTCGATGTCGGAGGACTTCAGGCCCTTCCCCCAGGCCTCCATGCGCGCCCAGGTCTCGGCGCCTTGCGCGCGCGCCGCGGGCGAGAGGTGCACGATCCCACCGAAGGCGGCGCCCAGCAGCACGTCCAGGGTGAGCTCTTCCAGCCCCAGCGCCTGGAACTGGCCGGCGGCCTTGGTGTCCTTGAGCATCACCTCAGCTGCCCCGCGCATCCCGATGCCCTGCACGACGTTAAAGCCAATGCCACCGAAGAACACCCGCTCGGCTAGCGTGCGCCCGAAGATCGGCATGTAGATCCCCAGGCCCAAGCCCGCCGCCTGGGAGGCGCCCACGGCCTGCGCGGTGCCGGCGTCGACCCCTTGCCCCATCAGGTCCTCGGCGATCGAGAGCTGCATCGAGCCCACGGCGAGCGAGGGCGCCGCGGCCACGAGCGGCAGGGTCGAGAGCAGCATCCCGGCGATCTGCCCGGCAGCGCCGACCTCGTCCGGGTTCGGGGTCCAGTACTCGACCGCCCGTCCCCAGACCTCGTCGTGCTCCTTGAAGTAGCGGTCCTGGGCCTCGGTCCCGCCGGTGAAGGCGTCCTGGGCGATCGGGCCCACCGCGCCCAACATGTCGATCGAGCGCCCGACCTTCGCCAGGCCCTGCATGGTGGACATCCCGGTGCCGCGCACGAACCCGTCCCAGATGCCGGTCTGGGCGTTCTCGGCTGGGCGTAGGCGCGCCATGTGGGTGGCGGTCTCGCGCTCGAAGAGATCCAGGCTCATCTACGCTCCCGGGCCCAGCGCTCCATGGCCATCTCCTGGTTCTCGCCCGCGCCGAGCACGCCCCCGGTCTCGAGCATCCACTGCTCGAAGGGGCTCTGCGCGGTGCGCCCGTGCCCCGAGGGGACGAAGGGCGCGCTTTGGTTGAAGTCGATGATCAACGGCTTCGGGACGAGCTCGGAGCTCAGGCGCGCGGTGCGCGCGCGGGCGAATTTGTCGGCCTCGCCAGCCGTGCCGAAGACGCCCACCGCCTGGTTGGTGCCCTTCCTCCAGGCGGCGACTGCCTGGTCCTCGCTCACCCGCTTGCCGTTCATGATCGTGGGCAGCACCACGTGGCGCCCGTCTGCCTCGATGGTGATCGTGCTCTCGGTAGAGATCGAGCCGTCGGCGTTCCTGATCTGGGCCTTGCCGGTGGTGGGGGAGGTGGACACCACGCCGTCGCCCGCGCGCAGCACGTAGCGGCCGTCGCCTACGTTCTCCAGGGGGAGCGCCATCAGGCGCGGTGCCGTCCAGCTCGGGTCCAGCCCGCCCTGGTCGACCACCTGCTGCAAGCGCCGCTGCAGGCCGTCCTTGAACTGGTCGTAGTCGTAGCCCGCCGGCAGGATGACCCGGCGGCTCTGGTGCTTTTGCACCGGTCCCACGGCAAGGTTGATCGCCTGCTCCCAGCGCTCGCCGTTCAGGTCCTTGGTGTTCCGGTCGCCCTCGTCCACCGAGAGCGCGGCGTAGACGGCCTTGGCCGCCTGGTAGTGGGAGTTCCTCGCCTCGGGCCGCCCGCCGAAGGCCTCGCGCACGTAGTTGTCGAAGCGCATGCGCAGGTCGGTCTCGGGCGGCATCGGGTACAGGCTCCCGCCGTCTGGCTTGCCGTCGGCCTTTCTCGAGGGGGCGATGATCGCCTGGCCGCGCAGCATCAGATCCGCAACCGACCCGCGCCCGCGCGCGGCGACCGAGCCCGCGATCGCGGTGACCGGGTCGTCGGGTGCGAGCTGCGCCATGATGCCCATGTAGCCCTGCAGGTCGCTGCCGGATGCCTGGAAGAGCCCGCCCAGGTAGTCGCGCCGCTCCTTCCAGCCGGCGCCCTCGAGCGCGCTGGATACGAGCTTCACCTCGGGCTCGGTGAGCGGGAGCATCGGCGCGCCGTACTTCGCCTGCATGGAGCGCGCGAGCGCGTAGCGCCCGGCCAGGCCCTCGGCTGCCGCGGCGGGCTGGGAAAGATCGAGCTGCTGCGGCTCGGCGATCCCCTGGCGTACGGCGAAGGTGACCGGGTCCTTCGCGAGGAGCGTCTGCTGGGAGCTGTAGATCGACTTCCAGGACTCGAGCACCCGGCGGTCGAACTTCGTGGGATCGGCGCGCACCTGGGTCTCGGCCTGGGTGATCGCCTGGGACTGCGCGATCGGCGTCATGCGCGCAAAGCCCGCGGTCGCGTTCGCGAGGTTCACCATCTGGCGCGCCTCGGGCTCGAGCTCGGTGCCCTTCGCGGCCTCGTAGATCGGGGTGAGCTGCTCGATCGTGGCCGGCATCCCGGCCAGGGTGCTCGAGTTGGCGTCGGTGATGAGCTTCGAGACCGAGCGCTCGCGCTGCAGGCGCTCCCTCTCCGCGCGCAGGTCCAGCGTTTCCACCCGGTTCAGGATCCGCCCGTGCACGATGTTCTTTCGGGTCTCATCGAGGTCCGAGCCGACCACTTCTTGGGCGAGCTTTTCCAGCCCCGCGCGGCTCTCCCGCTCGGCAAGGAACCGGGCGTTGAAGCCCGAGGTCATCTCGCGCTGCGTGCCATCGACCACGGCGCGCGCGAGCGCCCGCGAGGCCTCCGGGGTCACGTGGTCCTTGTTCTGTTCGTACCAGAACTGGGCGTATTTGTAGTTGCCGTTCGCCAGCGCCTGGCCGATCACCGCGGTGTGCACCTTGCCCGATTCTTCCTTCAGCACGCTGTCGCGGTACTCGGCCGCCCAGTCGTAGCGCTCGGCGCGCTCGAAGACGTGGGAGCGGATGCGCTCGAGGGACGAGGCCACATCGAGGGGGCTGTCCCAGCGCACGGTCGCGTCCTGCTGGGCCTGGCCGATCGCGCCGTCGTAGACCTGCTTCGCGTACACGTCGGCCTGCTTCGCGGTGTGGCGCAGGATCTCCTCGTCGTACTGCAGGCGCGCCATGCTCGCGCGGGGCTTGAAGCGCGCCCGCTGCTCGTCGTTCGACAGGGTGGCGGCGAACTCGCGCTCGGCATCATCGAAGCGCTTCAAGTACTCCTGGCGGATGGGGCGGGCGACCGCGGCCTCGCCTTGCAGCCTGGTGAAGCCCCCGTCGGCGACCGTGAACTCGAGCTGGCGCTGCCTGAGCTTCGTGAAGGCGTCCTCGGCCCGCAGGGTGTTGATGCGGTCCTCTTCGATCTTCTGGGCCCGGTAGATCTCCTCGCCCGCGGCGCCGATGTCGCGGCCCAGCTGCATGATCGCCTGCCCGGGTGCTTCGGATGGCCCGCGCGCGCCCATGCGCGCGATGCCGCCAGACTGGCGCGCTACGGGGCGGGATTCGCCAAGGGGATCTTGGATGCGTGCCATCAGCCCACCCAGTCGATGTCGGATGCTTGATAGGGCTCGCTGATCAGGG
Source organism: uncultured Acidimicrobiaceae bacterium (assembly GCA_964474055.1). Taxonomy (GTDB): domain Bacteria; phylum Actinomycetota; class Acidimicrobiia; order Spongiisociales; family ZC4RG35; genus JAICND01. The sequence goes on from CAYYRT010000221.1 coordinate 14,489, forward strand.
CTGCATCCCCTGAACCTTCGCCCTCGGGGCCCTTGCCGCCGTACTTGGCGTACAGGCTTCCCATGGTGCGCACCGTGCCCCCGATCGCCTGGATGTTGTAGGCCCGCGCCCGCGAGAGGCCTTCTTCCAGGGCGCCGCTCCCGCCCAGGCGCTCGCTCATTGCTGCGATGCGGAACTGGCGGGCGCGCTCCTCGCCTTCATATAGCGCGAGGTTCGCCTTGTAGGCGCCCATGCCCTTGTGATCGGCGAGGATCTTCACGATCGTGGGGTCGGATACGCCGCCGCCGCTCGCCGCCGCCACCGCGAGCGCCCGCGAGGCTGCGTGATCGGCCACCCGGCGCTCCTCGAGCGCTTGGCGCTGCCCCAGGGCCACGGCGATGCCGGCCTGGCGCTCGAGCTCGGTGGCGTTGAACTCGGCCGCCACGTTCTGGCGCTCGCCCGCGGTGCGCGCGGCTTTCGCTGCGTTACGCGCGCCCCACATCGACACGAAGTTGCCGGCGATCTGCATCCAGCCCGCGGCGCTCATGCTAGCCATGGTGTTCCACCTCCGCGACCGCGCAGAGCACGGTGCAAGGGCGCGGCGCTCGCGCCTTCATGCACAGGCGCGCATCGTCGTCCCAGGTGCCGTTGAAGGCCATCTTGCCGCTCGAGTAGTCGGTGTGCACGGTGTCAGGGTCGACCGGCGCGCCGTGGTGGATCTGCGGGAGCTCGCTCATCTCCGAGTCGGTGAGGCTCTGGCCGTAGAGCAGGCCCTTCGCGTGCACATCGGCCAGCACCAGGCCCAGCGACTTGATGATCTGCTCGTCCATGAGGGTGGCCTGCAGGGACTCCATCAGCTCGACGAACTTCGCCGACTTGTAGGGCGCCTCGTACGGCAGGCCCACCACCCCGACGGTCGCCTGGTAGGCCGCGCCCCCGTCGGTCACCGTGATCTGGCCGCCGGTCACCGTGAAGGTGGCGATGTCGCCCGCGGCATCGTCCAGGCACTTGCCGTTGTCCCAGACCACCACCGCCTTGCCCTCGAGGTGCCCCAGGCCAGTGATCACCGAGCTCGCGGCCTGGCTGTAGGTGATGAAGGAGTCGGCCTGCTTGTTCAAGGTCCCGCCCCGGCACTCGGATTCGAACGCCCAGCGCTCATCAAAGCGCTTGGTCACCCCGCCGATCGTGCGCGCGACCTCGTAGTAGACGTGGTCCTCAGACTCGCCCGGGTCGCCCGGCATCACGCACCCGTCCTCGATCAGGCCGTCGGTCTCGATCTCCATCAGCGCGATCACCTCCTCGAGCTTATCGAAGACGAGCATCGCCACGGTCCCGTCCGAGCGGATGAAGTGCAGGCGGGTGTCGGGCTGGCGCTGCACCAGGATCTTGGTGATGCCGGGCAGGCCGATCTCAGGGTCGAGCGCCGAGAGGTGCCCGGCCTCGTAGTCCACGCCCGATTGCCCGAAGGCGAGCTCGAAGATGCGCGCGCCGCCGCGCTGCACAAATATGCCGTTCTGGTCGACCTTCACGCCGGCCACCGCCGCGGATCCTTGCGTGCTCGCGGGCTTCAGGTTGAAGTTCGTGGGGGTGAGCGGCTCGTCCAGGCTCGAGCTCCTGATCGAGAACTCCGAGCCCTCGCCGCCGGCGATCAGGCGCTGCAGGGACAGGAGCCAGTTGATCCGGTCCACGGGCCCCGAGCCGATCGAGCGGCTGATGGGGCCGGCGTCCCCTTCGAAGTTCGGGTCGAAGGCATCGAACCCGTCCGAGATCGAGGCGTCGATCTTGTCCCGGCCGGCCCAGACCAGGCGCCCCTCGTGGAAGGCCACGGCGCTGGGGTAGCCC